>CAZSLT010000033.1:0-6698 GCA_964607595.1 uncultured Phycisphaeraceae bacterium | reverse complement strand
CCGGCGGCGATCCGAACACATCGTTGCCGAAGTTCCGGTCGAGCAGGAAGCCGAAGCCGTAGGTCGCCCGGATTCCGCCCCGCAGCACCGCCAGCGGCGTCGCCCAGAAGTCGGTGCCGAAGTTCAGCAGATCGTCAGACCGCAGCACGATGTCCGGCTGCGTCCCCTCGTTGATCGCTTTCACATTTAACCGAACAAACGCCTGACGATCATCCCCCACGCGCCGGATCAGGTCCACCCGCTGCGCGTTGGCGATCGAGGTCATCCCGCCCGCCGAGGCGACCAGCCGCAGAATCGTCATCTGACCGGCCGTCGGCAACTGGAACGCGCCGGGGCGGTTGATCCCCGGCCCCATCGCGTAGACGAATCCCTGCTCGGGCGGCGGCACATGGATGATGTCCCCCGGCCGGATGATGATGTTGTAGGACGCGGCGCCCTGCAGCAGGGGTGTCACGGGGACCTTGATCACGCGTTGCGTCACCAGTTCGTCGAGGGCCGCGGCATTCGAGAGCGGGTCCGCTCCCTCCGCCAGTCCCTGTCCGACGCCCTGCGTCGGCATCACCTGCACCCACTTGCCGTTCAGGAACATCCACCGGCCCGTGGGCGCGGCCGTGATCGGCTGCACACCGTTCGGACGCATCGTCGGCGTCCCCGTCGGATCGTCGGGCAATTCGAGCAACGGCTCGCGCCCGGTGTCCGGCTGGTCGGCGTCCTGATCATCGAGCAGGAACGAGGTCAGATCATCGTTCGAACCTCCGCCGGAGCCGTCCTGCGGCGCCCGCGCGCCCATCGACACCCAGCCCTGGCTGGGGTCAGAGGGCGGGTCGGTCAGTTCATCAATGAGGTCCAGCAGGTCGTCCCCGCCGGTCGGTTCGGCGGGCTCGGTCGGCAGCGCGGGCGTGCCCGGACGCGGCCTCGGCTGGCCCGGGGCGTCGATGCCGCGGTCGGTCAGCGGCACCTGCCGGATGACATAGACATTCTTGATGATCGGGGAGACACCGCCGGCGTCGGTCAGCGCCTCGAGCAGGCGGTAATCCGGCGACGGGATCGCGTAGGTACCCACCGCCTGCACCGCGCCGAGCACGGAGAAGGTCTGGTCCCGCGCGCCGGCCACCTGGATGCTGACGACCGGGTCCTGCAGCAGAATGCCGCGCTCCACAAGCAGTCGGGCGACCAGTTCCTGCGCCTCGAGCGATGACATCCCGCCGAGGCGGATGCGCCCGAGCTGGGGGATGTCCACCGAGCCGCGGGAGTCCACCAGCAGTTCGCCCTCGAACGGGGCGCCGCCCTCGAACAGGTCGAGAATCGTGATCCGGATGACATCGCCGGAATTGAGTCGGTAATCGGTCGCGGCGGGAATGAGGTCGTCGGGCATGATGGGCGTGGGTTCGACGAAGTCGATCGTGTCGGCCTCGATCACATCGATCCGCTCGAGCACGGGCACGATCGTCGGCGTGTGCTCCCAGCGCCCGGAGGCGGAAGGATCGCCCATCCAGCCGTCCACCTCGCACCCGGTGAGCGTGGCCGCGGCCCCGGCGAATAACGCGATGCGAGACGCCCGGCCTGCCCAACGCGCGAACTGTCGGCGAACTCCTGACACCGTCAACTCCTTCCGTCGAGGGCTTCCACCCTCGCGCCCTGTCGCGGCGACACCCTATCACCCTCCGCGGGCACCTCCAACTACACCGGCCGGACCCCGCGGGTTCTCGCCCCACGGGGATTGTCCCCCCATCTCCATCGACCCGCACAACCGGCAGGGTTCAACACCATCGGCCAAACAGGGCCAAGATCATGTCCGAACGATCCGATCCGGGCCCGAACCGCGCCCCGGACGGGGCCGATCGCCGATCTATACTCCACCCGCATGACCCCCCCGCCCACCCCCCCCCACCCCATCGCCCGCGCCGCCCGGCAACACGCCGAGCGCATCGCTCAAAAGCCGGACGCTCGAGCGTCACCCGCGGCCGCTGGGCGGCGACCCGATGAAGCGGATGGACGCCCCGCTGGTCTCGCTGTCCGACCGGGTCCTCAACAACGCGGGGGGCCAGAGCCACCTCAGCGCCAAGCGCAAGCCCGCCTGGCTGCGGGCCAAGGTGCCCGGCGGCCCCGGCTACACCCAGCTCCGCGCCATCCTCAGCCAGCACCGGCTCCACACCGTTTGCGAGGAGGCCCGCTGCCCCAACATGGGCGAGTGCTGGGCCCGGGGCGTGGCCACCATCATGATCCTCGGGGACACCTGCACCCGCGCCTGCGGCTTCTGCAATGTCAAGACCGGCAAGCCCCTGCCCGCCGATGCGCACGAGCCGGAGCGCGTCGCCGAGTCGCTGGCGCTCATGGGGCTCAAGCATGTCGTGATCACCTCGGTGGACCGCGACGACATGCGCGACGGCGGTGCCGCGATCTGGGCCGACACGATCATCAAGTCCCGCGCGGCGTGCCCCGGCATGTCGATCGAGGTGCTCATCCCGGACTTCAAGGGCGACTGGGACGCCCTCCGCGTCGTCATCGAGGCCCGCCCCGAGATCCTCAACCACAACCTGGAAACGGTGCGCCGGATGTACCCCGCGGTGCGCCCGCAGGCGAAGTTCGACCGCTCGCTCGACCTGCTCCGCATCTGCAAGGACGCCGGGCTCATCACCAAGACCGGCATCATGGTCGGCATCGGCGAGAAGGACTCGGAGGTCATCGAGCTCATGCGCGAGGTGCGCGAGCGCGCCCAGACGGACATCCTCACGATCGGCCAGTACCTCCAGCCGACGCCGAACCACCTGCCCATCGACCGCTGGGTCACGCCCGAGCGGTTCGCCGAGTTCCGGCGCCTGGGGCTTGAGATGGGTTTCCGCGTGGTGGAGTCCGGCCCGCTGGTCCGCTCCAGCTACCACGCCGACGAGCAGGCGGATGCGTTGACCGACATCCAGCGAGACACCCACGAGCGGATGGGGTCGCTGCTCAATCAGGCCAGGCACTCGGCGAACTGACGACTCTCTAGAACGGGAACATCACGCCGACCCACACCGCGCCCGAGTCACGCGCGGGGTTGTCGTCCGTCCCCGAGGTGCTCGCGTTGGAGATGTGGTGCCAGCCGACGCCCACATCCAGCCGCGCCGGGCCGTCGAAGAGTTCGATCGTCGTGCCCACGCCTACATGCGGCGTGAAGTTGAACCGCGTGCCGTCCTCGGGAACCTCGTCGTCCGCCCACAGCAGGCCGATCCCCGCCTGTGCGTACACCGAATACCCCCGGTCGTGGTCGTTCACGAAGTGCCAGCGCAGCGCGAGCCCCGGGTTCAGGCCCGCGGCATCCTCGCCATCCTGAAAAAACCCCCACCCCGCCATCGACAGACTCAGTTCGAAATCATCCGCCAGGAAAGTCCGGAAAGTCAGGTCCCCGCGCGCGTCCGTCGCGTCATCCGAGATCGCGCCCATCGCGCCGAACCCCCACCACCACGAGCCCGCCTGCCCGAACCGGCGCGAGACCGCCGGCGCCGGGGCGTCGGGCGATGATGACTCCTCACCGGCCGCGAGGCGCTGCTCGCTCAGCGAGAGCGAGAGCGACTCCTCCGATTGAGCGCAGGCCGCGGTGCCGAGCAGTAGAACGACGGCCGATCCGATGAGTGCTTGACGCATGCGCGGGAAACTACTGCAATCTCCCGATCGTGTCACCGCCCCACCCCCCCCACCACCACACACACCCGCCGAGCCCGCCGGACCCCGACGAGCGCCTGCGCGCCCTGGAAGAGGGGCTGGGCTTCGCCGAGCACCGGGGCGATCAACTCGCGGCCGAGGTCGAGCGCCTCTTCGCCGAGTTCAAACGCCTCACCGAGCGGATGGACATCCTGGAGCGGCGAATGAACATGGCCGGGGGCGAGCCGACGAGATCGGATTGACGCCACCCGTTGTGCCGCTCGACACCGACCCGTGGGTGCGGCGTCATGAAAGTTGGAAAGTCTTGGACTTCGCAGAGGGCAGCGGGGGATGTGACCCCCTCCGTCACACGCTCCCCATGCGACACCTCCCCCGCCGGGGGCGGGAGGGGGGGCGGGGGAGGGAGCATCAAACCTCGATGCGGGGGTCCACCCAGCGGTACATCACATCGACGACGAGGTTGAAGAGGATCAGCATCGTCGAGAACACCACGGTGACGCCCATGATCAGGAACAGGTCCTTGTTGCGCACCGCGTCCACGAAGTGCTGGCCCAGCCCGGGGATGGCGAACACCTGCTCGACGACAAACGAACCGGTCATCGCGAAGGCGGTCGCCGGGCCGAGGTAGCTCAGCACGGGCAGGAACGAGTTCTTGAGCGCGTGCTTGAAGAGGACGGTCCGCTCGGGCAGCCCCTTGGCGCGAGCGGTGCGGATGTAGTCGGCGTTCAGGACATCGATCATGCCCAGGCGCGTGAGGCGGGCGATGTACGCCGCGAACGGCAGCGAGAGTGTGAAGGCCGGCAGCAGCACGCCGCCGGGCGTCCCCCACGACGCGACCGATCCGATCCCCAGCAGGATCGGGAACAGAATCAGCAGCACCGTGCCGATGACGAACGACGGCAGACTGATCCCCACGAGGGCCAGCGCCAGCGTCGAGTGGTCGAGCCATGTGTTCGGTTTCAGCGCGCCCAGCACGCCCGCCAGCGTCCCCATGACCGTGGCGATGAGAATCGCCGACATCCCCAGCACGATCGACACCGGCAGCGACGAGCCGATGATCTCGTTGACATTCCAGTCCTCGTGCCGGAACGACGGCCCGAGGTCGAACACATACGCCGGCTCGCGCACGCGGTCCGACGCCTTGGACGCGACCCAGCGCGCCCCGGTCGCATCAAACAGGTACTGAACATAGAACACCCCCGGCGACTGGAGGTTGTACCGCTTGTTCATCGCGTCGATGATCGCCTGGCTCTTGGCGCGCCCCTCGTCTTTGAGCACCGCCTCGCCCGGCAGCGACCACGCCAGGAAGAATGTGATCGAGTACACCGCCAGCAGGATGAGCGGGAACTGCAGCAGCCGTCGACCGATGAGCCCGATCATTCCACGACCTCGAGTTCCCACACATACTGCACCTGGCGCGGGTGCCCGGCGAAGTGCCTCAGCCCGCCGGGGTTCGGCCTCCCCTGCGCATCCACGGGGTCCTTGAAGAGGTAGTACCAGGCGTAGTGCCAGAGCGTCAGCACGGGCACTTCCTCGTCCATGGTCAGGCGCTCGGCTTCTTCCAGCAGCGCCATCCGGGCCGCGGGGTCGGTCTCGGTCTCGGCGCGGATCAGCAGGTCGTCATACGCCGGGTTGGAATACCCGCGGTCGTTCTGCCCGTCGCCGGTGCGGTGCAGATTCAGAAAAGTCGTCGGGTCGCCGTAATCGCCGTACCACCCGCCGCGGGCGACCATGTAGCTGCGCTTCTTGAGGTCGTCCTTGTAGATCTTGCTCTCTTTGCCGACGAGTTCGCAGCGGACGCCTAGGTGCTCACGCCACATCGCGCTCATCGCCTGCGCGACATCGACATGGTAAGTCCCTGTCGAGTAGAGCATCGTCACATCGGGGAAGCGGTTGCCGCGGGGATCATCCGGGATGCCGTCGCCGTCGCGGTCCTTCCAGCCGGCGCTCTCCAGCTCGGCGCGGGCCCGCACGGGGTCGAACCCCAGGCCCGCCGGTGAGTCGAACCCCGGGATCGAGCCCGGCGGGATCAGCACCGGCGCGGGCGTCTCGCCCCGTCGGCGCAGGTCCACGATCGCCCGCCGGTCCGTCGCCAGCACGAACGCGCGGCGGACCCTCGCATCATGCAGCGGGTTGTCGCGCCCGTCCGCCAGCGTCGGCTCGCAGTTGAAACTCCAGAAGTAGGTCCCGAACGCCGGGTACACCTGGATGTCGTTGGCCCCGGGACCGTCGCGCTTCTTGGCGTCGATCATGTCGCCGACATAATCCGCCTGCACATCCGAGTGCCAGTCGGCCACGCCGGTCTGGTAGGCCAGCACCGAGGTGTTCTTGTCGTTGATCGGCAGGAACTTCACGGTCCGCGACAGCGCCAGTTCCGGCTTCCAGTACTCGGGGTTCCGCTCCAAGAGGATCTCGCGCTTGAAGCGCCAATCTTTCAGCACATACGGCCCGTTGGAGACCCAGTGCTCGGGCTTCGTCCAGTCCGGACGCGTCCGCACCATGCCGCCCGCCCGATCGACCGACCACCAGCGCGGGTCCGTCACCGTCGGCCGGTGCACCGGGTACATCGGGCCGAAGGCGCACAGGTCCAGGAAGTACGGCACTCGGTTCTCGAGCGTCACCCGCAGCGTGCGCGGATCGACCGCCTCCAGGCCCACCGTCGCCAGGAACCGGCGCTCCGCCTCGGCATAGGCCGCGTCCGCCCGCGCCTGCGTCCGCTCCGCCTCGGGCAGCGCGGCGTACTCGCTCAGCTGCGCCGTCCGCCACTCGAAGAACTCCTTGGCGCCCTTGATCGTGAAGAACACTGTCTCGGTGTAGTCGCCCGAACTCTCCGGGAACAGCGCCCGGCCCCACGAATACACGAAGTCCCCCGCCGTCACCGGGTCGCCGTTCGACCACCGCGCCTTGTCGGTCAGATGAAAGGTGTACACCCGCCCGTCCGCCGACACCTCCCACGACTCGGCGATCGACGGCTGGATCTCGAAGGTCGAAGAGTCCCACCGCACCAGCCCCTCGTACATGGCGTACGCCATCCGCAGGTCCTGGTTGTAGGACAT
>CAZSLT010000032.1:0-20681 GCA_964607595.1 uncultured Phycisphaeraceae bacterium | reverse complement strand
GCCGCGTGGGCCGGCAGCGCCCTGGTCTGCCCCGAGCACCGCGCCATGATCCGCGGCGTGGCCGGCGCCGACTCGTTCAACTTCAACCCGCACAAGTGGCTGCTGACGAACTTCGACTGCTCCTGCCTCTGGGTGCGCGACCGCAAGGGGCTGATCGACTCGATGTCGATCACGCCGGAATACCTGCGGAACCCCGCCTCGGAGTCCGGTCAGGTGGTGGACTACCGCGACTGGCACATCCCTCTCGGCCGTCGGTTCCGGGCGCTCAAACTGTGGTTCGTGATCCGGCGCTACGGCGTCGAGGGGCTGCGGGCCCACATCCGCGGGCATGTGGCGCTGGCCGAGGAGTTCGAGGGGTGGGCGCGGAGCGATCCGCGCCTGGAAGTCGTCATGCCCCGTTCGCTGGCGCTGGTATGCATCGCCCACCGCGACGGCGATGAAGCGACAAAGCGCCTCCATGAGCGTATCAACGCGTCGGGCCGCGCGTACCTGTCGCACACGATCGTCCCGGTGGGCGGCGCGCCGAGGTTCGTGATCCGCGTGGCGATCGGGGGCGCGGCCACGCAGCGCGAGCATGTCCGTGCGCTCTGGGACTTGATCGACGAGCACGCGTGAACCGGATGTGGGGGGGGGGGGCGGCGTCAGAATCCGCGGATGACAGCCCCGGCGGTCAGCACGCCGACCACGCCCAGCCCGATGACGGCCTTGGCGACGATCGCCACGAGCCGCCCGGCCGCGGCCGCGCCGCCGACCTTGACCAGCGCGCCCCGACTCTCCGACTCGTCCATGTGCCCGATCATCGCCCCGGCCCCCGAGCCGACAGCCGCGCCGACGATCGTGCCGACGATGGGGATGGGCAGGATGAATGTCCCGAGGATGCCGCCGAGGATGCCCCCGATGACCGCGCCCCACGCGGCGCGCTTGCCCCCGCCGCCCGCCTTCGCCCCGACCGCGCCCGCGCCGAACTCAACGGCCTCGGCCAGCAGCGTCAGCACGCCCGCGATCCCCAGCGACCATGCGCCGAACAGGCCGGTCCGCGGCGTGGCGACCTCCCACACGACCGCGACCAGCAGCGTCAGCCAGATCCCTGGCAGCCCCAGCAGCGTCAGCGCGATAAACACCAGGCCGAGCACGAGCGTTGAAACGGCGGCGATCCATTCAATCCACATGACGGGATCTTATTGGGATCGCGGCCACCGGGGTTACATGGCGGGCAGATCCGCCGAGGACATCACATCCGCGTCGCCCACATCGCTCGCTTTGTCCGAGGGCTCGTCGCCCTTGTCGTCATCGGCCGGGTCGTAGTTGGGCGAGCGCTTCCACATATCCAGAACCCACTCCTCGAGCGGGACGAAGCGATAGAGATCGAGCTTGATCTCGCCCGGTCGGTCCTGCACCTTCAGGAACGCGTAGAACTTGTCCCACTTGCGCTTGTCGAGCAAGACGAGCGAGTCCGCCGAGACAGTCCCGCCCTTGCCGGGCAGCGTAAGCGTGGCGGTCGCGGCGTCGTAGCGGTACTTCGTCGACAGGACCCGCAGCAGGACGAAGATGATCCACAGCGACACCGCCGCGCACAGCACGAGCATGGCATACTGGAGCGGGATGTCGTAGGTGTCGAGCGCCTTGGGCTGCGACTTGCTGGCCAGTTCCGCGTCGAGCTCGGCGAGTCTCGCGGCCGGGTCGGGGAACACCGTGGATGACGCCTGCCCCGGATTGGCCTCGTTCCACGCCTGCGTGCGCGAAAGCGACTCGACCTTCGCCAGCGACTCGAGCCAGAGGAAGCGCGAACGCTCGAGCGGGGTCATGGCCGCGTCGCCCTTGGCCCGAAGCGTATCGAGCTCGTCCTTCGGCTTGGCGACGCTCGCGGTGAACAACGCGCCCGAGGTCCGGGCGGTGTTGAGATAGGCCTGCTGGAGGAACGCGGCATCGGTGCGCCCGCGCTTCGGATAAATGACCATCGCGTCGAGCGCGAACCATCCGCTGAGCGCCAACGCCACGATCAGGAAGATCGAGGTCTTGACGAGCCATCGCGGGCTGATCCGGGTGGTCTGCAACGGGGCGTTCGACGGCTCGCTCATCGTGTCTCCTGGGCATCCGGCCGGGCACGGACCAGAACGGTCCGGGCCTCCAAAGTTACATCGGACCTTCGATCGAGCCGCTGGAAGGAATCACGCCCTCGGCCCGGTCGATGGCGAGCGACCACCACTTCTCCGCCCGCTCCGCACCGCCGGGCCGGGCCAGCATGCCGGCGAACCCGCCGTCGGCCACCCGACGGGTCGGGATCCGGGGCACGCCGCCGCGCGGGTCGCGGATCGCGGCGGTCAGCCACACACTGTGCTGCCGACGCGCGCGCACGCCCGCCTCGACCATCCCCGAACCACGACCAAGCCACCGACCGAGCATGCACATCCCTCGCCATGAGCGAAAGCCGCGGGACCGAACAGAAGTATACCCCTGTTCGGGTGCGTGCCTTTCACAAGATTCGCCCGTCACGCCATCCCGCCCTCCGCCACGGAATACCGTACAGGCGTCGGCGAGTTCCTCTCTCAGGGAATCGACCCGCCCCGCCGCAGAAGGAGGCACCCATGACACGCTCCGCCCCCACCCCCGCCCGTCGGCGCACCGTCCGGGCGATTCTTCTGGCCGCGCCGCTCTCCGCACTGGCGCTGACCGGCTGCAACAACGCCGGCGAGGGCGCCTTCTCCGGCGCCGCGGTCGGCGCGCTCACCGGCCTGACGATCGGCTCCATCTTCGGCGAGGCCGGCACGGGCGCGGCCGTAGGCGCGCTCGGCGGCGCGGCGCTCGGCGGCGTCATCGGCGATCAGAACCAACGCGCCGACCGCCGGGCCGGCTACTCCGGCGGCGGGTACTACCAGCGCTCCTACACCCGCGACGGCTATCCCTGCGACTGGTAAGCGACGGTCGCGGCTCCTCCGAGACACAACGCTCTCTCATTCTCTCCATCCACCCAGATGTGACACGCCGCGGACGGATCACCGGACGCGGCGTTGTCGCGCGCACGCGCATACGATGACAGAGCATGGACGACACTTTCCACTGGCTCGATGTCCGGCGGATCGCCGAGGAACTCACCGATGCGCACCCGCGCGCGGACCCCGTGCGCATCGGCTTCCCGGAACTCCGCGCCATGGTCGAGCGCCTGCCGGGGTTCGAACCGCAGCCGAAACACCCGGTGAACGAACGCATCCTCGAGGCCATCCAGCAGCACTGGCTCGAGGAACGCGGCGATGCGCCCGCGCCGGACGAGGATTGACCGGCCCACTCAGCCGCGCCGAAGAAAACCGTCGATGAGCCACTTCCATTCGGCGCGCCGGGTCGCCGCCGCGATCCCGCCGTACACCGCCAGCCCGACCGCCATGTCGCGGGCGAGCGTGAGCGCGTGCCCGGACCAGCCGTCGTCGATGACCCCGAAGACCGCGCGGACGCCCCAGATCGCCCCGGCCATCGCCAGCGCCGCCAGGACGCTCGCGCCGACGGCGCGCCCGGTGGCGCGGTCGATCAGCGGCGCATCGCCGGACCGGAAGCGGCGCGAGGCCAGCGCCACGAGCACCAGCGACTGCGCCATCGCCGTGATCGCCGTCGCCAGCGCCAGCCCCGCCTCGCGCAGCGACCACATGAGCACGAGGTTGAGCGCCACATTCGCGCCGACCGTCGCCAGGCCCACGCGCATCGGCGTGACCGTGTCGCCGACGGCGTAGAACGAGCGCGTCAGGACATGGGTCAGGGCGTACGCCCAGACCGCCGGGGCGAAGCACGCCAGCACGAATCCGACGCGCGGGACATCCTCCGAGGTGAACTCGCCGCGGAGGAACATCGTCGCCACAAGATCGTCACGCACGATGACCAGCCCCGCCGCCGCGGGAATCCCGATGAAGAGACTCAGCCGCATCCCCCGCCGCAGCACCGCGACGAACTCCCCCGGCTCGGACGCCCGGCGCGAGAGCAGCGGGAAGATCGCCGTGGCGATGGCGATCCCGAACACGCCCAGCGGGAACTGATACAGCCGCTGCGCGTAATAGAGCGTCGAGGCGGAGCCCTCGTCCATCGGGTAGACGAACCCCGCGATCGTCGGACCGACGATCAGCGGCCAGCCCGCCAGCAGCGCATCGAGCAGCGTCGAGATCTGCAGCGCGCCCAGACCGATCGCGGCCGGGCCCATCCGCTTGACCGTCTCCCACGCCATGGCGCGCGAGTCGGCGAAGTCACGCGTCCAGTGGGCGTCGCGGCGCATCGACCACAGGCACCACGCCAACTGAACAACCCCCGCCACCACGACCGCGACCGCGACCGCGACCGCCGTGCCCCGCATCGACGCGCCCAGGCCGTACGCGAAGAGCAGGGCCGCGGTGATCATGAACAGATTGAGCAGCACCGGGGCCGCGGCGTGCGGGCCGAACCGGCCGTGCGCCTGCAGCATCCCGCCCGCGATCGCCGTCGCGCACACGAGCGGCATGTACGGCAGCATGATCATCGTGAGCGTGATCACATCGGCCCGAGTGCCCACGCCGTCGTTGCCGCTCCGCCACACGATGAACAGCACGACCTCCGCGACCGCCACGATTGCGCCCAGCGTGACCAGCAGGAGCGCCATGACCACCGAGGCGTAGCGCCCCGCCGCGACGCGGTCGGTGTCGGCCAGCCGCGTGTACTGGGGCAGGAACGCCGCCGAGAGCGCCCCCTCCCCGAAGAGCCGGCGGAAGACATTGGGCACGATGAGCGCGGTGACGAAACTCGATGCGATGCCGGTGGTGCCGAAAACGGCGCTGAGAACCGCGTCGCGCAGCAGCCCGGCGACGCGCGAGACCAGCGTGAACAAGGTCACGGTCCAGGCGTGCCCCACGAACGAGCCGTGGCGGTCGGTCATGCGTCGCCGTTCGCCCGGCGCGCCCGCGCGCTCCACACCGCCGCGATCACACTCCCCAGCCACACACCCAGCGCGTTGGCCGCGAAGTCATCCGCGGCCGTCACCCGCTGGAAGAACTGCTGCGACCACTCATCCATCCCCGCCCACGCCAGCGAGATGATCGAAGTCAGCGCGACGCTGCGCCACGCCGCACGCGGCCCCAGCAAGCCCGACGCGAAGATCAGCACGGTCCACAGCCCGAACGCCCCCGCGTGCACCCACAGGTCCGACCGCGCGACGGGGCCTCTGACCTCAAGCTTGGGGATGTGCGTGGCGACGACAAGGACGAGCGCGTAGACGACGAACGCCGCGCGCCACGGCCGGTTCATGCGTGCGTGTCCGCCTTGGCGGCAGGGGTCACGACGACCTCGGCCCCGGCGCGGCGTTCGAGCATCCGGTCCCACTCCGTCAGGAGCGTCTCGGCGAGTTGGCGGTAGTCCTCGGCCCCGGCGCAGGACGCCTCGTACTCGAAGATCGTCTGCCCGAAGCTCGGGCACTCGGCGAGTTTGATGTTCCGCCGCACGGCGGGCCGGTAGACCCGCGCCCCGCGCCACGGCACATCCTCGTTGCGGCTGCGCTCGAAAAACGCTTCCAGGTCGCTCACGACCTCGCGCGTGTGGCGCGACTGCTCATCGTGCATGCACAGGACCACGCCGGTGACGCGCAGCCGCGGGTTGACGCTCCGGCCCACGAGTTGCACCGTCTCAAGTAGTTTGCCCACACCCTGCAGCGCCAGGAAGTGGGCCTGCATGGGCACGATCACCTCGCGCGCCGCGGCCAAGCCATTCAGCGTCAGCAGCCCGAGCGACGGCGGGCAGTCGATGAGCACAAACTCGAACCGGCGCTTCAGCGACTCCAGGGCTCGGGCCAGCCGGCCGTGGCGCTCGTCGAGCATCGCAAGTTCGCTCTCGGCCGCGGCCAAATCGGTCACCGCCGGGATCACACCGAGGTTCTCGCGGACCATCTGCACGACGCGGTCCGGGGCGATGCCGCCGGCGCCGTTGTGGTCCGGCGGATCGAGCAGCAGGTCGTAGAGCGAGAGCTCGACCTTCTCGGGATCGACCCCGAGATGGAGCGAGGCGTGCGCCTGCGGGTCGAGGTCGATGACGAGCGTCGATCGGCCCTTGGCCGCGATCGCCGAGGCGAGGTTGACGACCGTGGTCGTCTTGCCGACGCCGCCCTTCTGATTCATGAACGCGATGACGCGGCTCAAAGGTGGCGTGAGAGCCTGGCCGTTTTCGTTATGGACCCTCCGATCCGTCATCGGGCACACAGAGTGTACCGCAATGGGCCGGCCGCCCAAAGCCCCCCCCCAAACAGGCCGATCCCGGTTCTGGGGAAAGGCGTCAATTTCGACACGCCCGGCCCCCAGCCGCAGACAAGGCCACCAACCGCCGCACGGAGGCGATGACGATGAAAACCCGCAATGAACTGAGCGCCCGCGAGGTGGAAGCGCTGCACGAGTCGTTGCTCCACCGGCTGGGTGACTCCTCGGTCCCGACGCTTCCCCATGTGGCCATGCGGGTGCTGGAACTGGTCTCCGACCGCAACGCCACCTTCAAGCACTTCGCGGATGTCATCCAGACCGACCAGGCGTTGTCCGGGCGGCTGCTGCGGATGGCCAACTCGGCCGCGTTCGCGCAGCGTTCGCCGGTGACGAAAATCGAGCGTGCGGCGATCCTGCTGGGGATGGACCGCCTCAAGGCGCTGGCGCTGGGGTTCCACCTCTCCAAGGCGGCGTCGTCGGCCGAGGGCGCGGGAGCGCACAAGCGGGTCTGGACCTATTCGCTGTTCCGCGCGTGGCTTGCGTGCCGCGTCGCAGAACGCATCGACGCGTCAGTGTCGGGCGAGGCCTTCATCGTGGGGTTGATGAGCGACGCCGGCGTCCCCGTGATGCCCCTGCTGATCGGCGACCGATACGCGCAGGTGATCAGCGACGCGGCCCCTCCCCACGAGCAGTTCGCGTGCGAATTCCGGATGCTCCCCTTCACCCATGTCGATGTCGCATCGGCGATGGGTCGGCTCTGGAAACTGCCGCCGATTCTCCTCCGCCCCATCGCCCGCCACCACGAGCCCCCGGCCCCCCCCGCCCGCGGAGACGCCCAGGGGCTGCTGCACGCGGTGGCGTACTTCGTGGCAGGGATTCCGTTCAACACCATCGAGGGCGCCGCGCCCCCGGCTTCATGCCGCGAGATGGCGCAACAGTTGTTCAAGATCAAGCCCGATGACCTGCGGACGCTGATCAAGGCCGCGGGGCGCGATCTGGACTCGTGCAAAGATGTCTTCCAGCACATCCTCGACGAGTCGGTCAGCGTGGACGCCATCATGGAGGTCGCCAATCAGCACCTCGTGGACTCCGTCGAGAACCTCGTCGCCGAGTCGCTGACCAACGAGCAGGCGCCGGTCCGCCGCATCACCACCTCGTCGCTCATGCTCGAGGCGACCCGCACCGCGCCGAATCAGGTCCGCGTCTACATCAACGCCCCCTCGGGGGCGCGGATTCTCTCCGAGGAGTTCGAGACCTCTGGGCGCTCGGACTCCGACATCGCCGGCATCCTCATGCTCGGCGAACTCCCGCCCGACGAGGCCAGCCGCGTGATCTCGGTGATCCGAAACCTCGCGGCCTGACCGCCCGGACCGTCTATCCTGCGCCCCCGTGCCCCCCAACTCTCCGATCTCGGATCAGGCGATCGTTCTCCGCGCGTGGGACTTCTCGGAGACCTCCCAGACCGTCTCCCTGCTCACACGCGAGCACGGCATCCTCCGCGGCCTGGGCAAGGGCTCGCGCCGGCCCCGCGGGTCGTTCGACGCCGGATTCGAGATGCTGACACGCGGCCACATCGGCGCGATCGTCAAGCCGGCCACCGAACTGGCGACCCTCACCGAATGGGGACTGGCCGAGATCTTTCCCCACCTCCGGACCTCGCTGCGGGCGCACCGCGCGTCGATCTATCTGGCCGACCTGACGCACAACCTCTTCCAGCCCGGCGACCCCCACCCGGCGCTCTTCGATGAGTTGGCCCGGTCGTTACGCGATCTAGCGGAGGAGGCGCGGGCCGTGCCGGTCGTCCTGCGATACCAGTGGGTGGCGCTGCGGGAAGCGGGGTACCGGCCCATCACGGACCGCGACGCCCGCTCCGACGACCCGTTGCCCAAGGCCTCGACCTACGCCTTCTCGGCCGCCGCGGGCGGGCTGGTCCGCGATCCCGGGCCGTCGCCGGCGCCAGAAGGAGTGTGGCGCCTCCGCGCCGATACGCTGGAGGTGCTCATCGATCTCGATGATGGCCGGTTGCCGACGGATGGCCCGGCGGTCGGTCGGGCTTCGCGCCTGCTTTCCACCTATCTGGCGTGGGTGCTCTCCCGTCGATTGGCGTCGGCGGACGCCTGGGAGCGGGTCCTGGGGCCGGAACCGGGGCGGGGGGGAGGGGGGGAGGGGGGGGGAGGGCTGGACCGGAAGTGAAATGACCACTAACATGCGCCGAAATACTCCCACGGTATGGTGCGCCGTCAGTCCGCGCCGTCCCGGAAGCAGCACCACACGCGAGAAGAGCCCATCGAGATGTCCCGCGCCGAGCCCCATCTCCAGACCATCCCGATCACAGGTGTCGCCCGCGATCGTGTGACGGGCGTGGATATCCGCGTAGACCGAGTCGGCCGGGGCCGACCGGTGATCTTCCTGAACGGTTTGCTGGGGCTGAACGAGCATTGGTTCGGGTGCCTCGCGCCGATCGCGCGCCATGCTGAATGTTTGCTCATCCAGCCCCCGCTGCTCGAGATGAAGGGCAAGGGCTGCTCGGTCGACGGCGTGGTCAATCTCGTCGTCTCGGTGCTGGACACGCTTATCGACCAGCCCGCGGTGTTCGTGGGCAACTCGCTCGGCGGGCACATCTCGTTGCGGATCGCGCTGGAGCACCCGGACCTCGTCCGCGGGCTCATCCTCGCGGGCTCGTCCGGGCTCTTCGAGCGCACTTTCGAGCGCGATATCCAGCAC
The DNA here is from genome assembly GCA_964607595.1 of uncultured Phycisphaeraceae bacterium. Classification (GTDB taxonomy): domain Bacteria; phylum Planctomycetota; class Phycisphaerae; order Phycisphaerales; family UBA1924; genus JACKHC01. Next base: position 11,766 of record CAZSLT010000032.1, on the reverse strand, counting down.
TCGCCGTCGCGCGAGTGGCTCCAGAAGAAGATCGACGCCCTCTTCCACGACCCCAGCCGCATGCTCCCCGGCACGGTGGAGATGGCGCACACCGAGCTCTCCCGCCGCAGCGCGGCCCGCGCGCTCGTCAAACTCGGCAAGAGCGCCAAGCACGATCACCTCGGCGAACGCCTTGGCGGCGTGAGCGTCCCCACCCAGCTCATCTGGGGCCGCCAGGACATCGTGACCCCGCCCGAGGTCGCCGAACAGTTCAACTCGCTCATCCCCGCGTCGCGCCTCATGTGGATCGATGCCTGCGGCCACGCCCCGCACATCGAATGCGCCGATGAGTTCGGCCGCGCGGTGTCGGCGTTCATCGGCGAGCTCGACGCCGCCTGCCCGATGTCCGAGGCCGACTCGGAAGTCGCATGACCCCCGCGCCGGCACGCGACTCGGCCCGCTGGACCGGCGCGATCGGCGTCGGCCTCGCGGCCATCCTGGCGCGCCGGGCCGCGTATCTCTCCAAGACACAGGCCCGCGCGGCAGACGCCCGGCGCGTGCAATTGGCGCAGCTGCGGTCGCTCCTGCGCCTCGCCCGCCGCACCGAAGTCGGGCGCGCGGCGCGCTTCGACCGGGCGCTGGGGCGCGGCGACGCCGACATGCTCGCCGCCTACCGCGACGCCCTCCCCGTCGGCGACTACGAGGTCTGGCGGGCCCGGATGGCGCGGATGCGCGTGCTCGCCGAGCCGGATGTCGCCTGGCCCGGCGTCGTCATGGACTGGGCCCAGACCTCGGGCACCACCGGCGGCGAGAAATACATCCCGGTTTCGCGCCAGATGATGCGGTCCAACCGCGCCGCGGCACTCGATATCTTCGCCCACGCGATGCGCTTCGGCGTCTCCCTCCCGCGCCTCACGGCGGGCAAAATGCTCTTCCTCGGCGGCTCCACCGATGTCACCGTGAACGACAAGGGCGTGCGCACCGGAGACCTCTCCGGGCTGGTCACGGGCATGATCCGCTGGCCACTGTCGCAGGTGTACTCGCCGGGGCCGGAAGTCGCGCTGCTGTCGCACTGGCCCACAAAGATCGAGGCCATGTCCCGCGCCGTGGCGCGCCAGGATATCCGCTTCGTCTCGGGCATGGCCTCGTGGTCGCTCGTGCTCTTCGAGCGCGTGCTCGAACTCGCCCGACGCGGCGATCCCTCGGTGCGCTGCCTCCGCGATGTCTGGCCCGATTTCACGCTGTTCGTCCATGGCGGCGTCCGCTACGCGCCCTTCGACACGCGAGTGCGCGAGGCGTGGTCGGGCGATCCGGCGATCGATGTTCCCCATCGGCTCGAGGTCTACCCCGCGTCCGAAGGGTTCATCGCCGTGCAGGACATCCCGGGCGATCCCGGCCTGCGCCTGCATGTGGACCACGGCAACTTCTTCGAGTTCATCCCCGTCGAGGAGATCCACGCCGCCGCGCCGCGCGCGTACCTGTGCGACGAGGTCGAGAAGGGCCGGCGCTATGTCGTCGTGATGTCCACCTGCGCGGGGCTGTGGCGCTACATCATCGGCGATGTCGTGGAGTTCGACACCGTGCCCCCCGAGGGGCCGCCGCGCCTCCGAATCGTCGGGCGTCACCGGCACTTCATCAACGCCTTCGGCGAGAATCTGATCGTCGAAGAGATCGAGCGGGCGGTGGTGTCGGCGCAGCAGGAACTGGGCCTGCGGACGGGCGAGTTCACCGCCGCGCCCGTCTACCCCGCCCCGGCCCGCCGCGCGGGGCTCGAACTCGTCGTCGAATGGACCCCCTCATCCCGCGATCAGGTGGCCCGCTTCGCCGAGACCTTCGACCGCGCGCTTCGGTCCATCAATGTGGACTACAACACCAAGCGCACGGGCGACCTCGGGATGGCCGTCCCGACCATCACCCCCGTCCCGATGGGGGCCTTCCACCGCTGGATGGAGCAATCCGGGAAACTGGGCGGGCAGCACAAATGCCCGCGATGCGCCAACTCGCGGGAGATTCTCGAGCAGGTCGTGACCGCGGCATCCGGGGGCGGCCCTTGAAACGCCGCGGGCCGAACCACCAGAGACTTCGTTGAGTATGCTATTCACCCTAGGGAGAAGCCCTTGAAGCCGACCGTCTCACAACACGACCGCGTCGCCGCCGCCGCCATCGCGGTGCTGGACCAGTGCGCCTCCTTCATCGGCGACCTCGACACCTCCGCGTACACCACGCCCTCGCCCCTGCAGTTCGGCTCGACCATCGGACAGCATGTCCGCCACGCGCTCGATCACTTCGCCGCGGCATGCCACGGCGGACAGGCCGGGCTCATCGATTACGACAACCGCCAACGCGACACCGTGATCGAACGCGACCAGGACGCCGCGTTGACCGAGATCCGCCGCCTGCGCGATTGGCTCGCCGCCTCCGGGCGCGCCGGGGCGTCGGCCCCGGTCCGCGTCCGTGTGATGCTCGCCGGTGACGGCGCCGCGGCCGACCTCGACTCCTCGGTCCACCGCGAGGTCTTCTTCGCGATGCACCACGCGATCCATCATCACGCCATCATGGCCGCGATCGCCGCCGAGCAGGGCCTGACCATCCCCGCGGGGTTCGGCAAGGCGCCCTCGACGCTGAATCACGAGCGGTCCCTGACCGGGAGCGCCTGACCGCGATGTGCACCGTTTCCGTCATCCCGCTGTGCCGGCAGGTCGGCTATCGCCTCGTCACCAACCGCGACGAACTCCGGACAAGACCGATCGCACTGCCCCCGCGGACGCACGAGCCAGCCCCCGGCCTGCACGCGATCTGGCCTGTTGACCCATGCGTCGAGCCCGAGCAGAGCGGCGGCGTCGCCCGGGGTGGCACCTGGGTCGCCGCCAACCACCTCGGCGTCACGCTCTGCACCATGAACATCAACCCCGATCCGCGCCCCGCGCCGCCGCCGGCGGATGTGCGCCGATCACGCGGCCTGCTCATCCCCGAACTCATCGACTCCCGCACCGCGATGGGCGCGATCGAGCGCCTCGCGGACATCGACATCGAGCGTTTCCAGCCCTTCCGCTTGATCGCCGTCGACCGCCGGAGCGTCATCGACGCCGTCTGGGACCACACCGGACTGCGCACGAACCGCCGGGCGATGGCCCCGGTCTGCTTCGCGACATCCGGCATCGGCGACCACCGCGTCGCGGCCCGCCTCTCGCTCTTTGACTGGTGGTTCCAGCAGGGGCGCGGCGCCGAGGTGAACGAGCAGCGACAGGACGGCTTCCACCTCCACCGCTGGCCGGAGCGCGGGGAAGTCTCGGTGAACATGAGCCGCGCCGAGGCGCGCACCGTGTCGATCACCGCCGTGCGCGTGGCCGTGGGCGACCCCGTGCGGATGACCTATCGCGATCACGCGGGGGCGACTTCCGAGCACTGTCTGCCGGTGGCCACCGAGTCACTCCAGCACGCGGGGGTCTGACCCATGCGGACGCGCGCGTTCGCCGTGCTGCGTCGGTTGCTCCGGCCGCGGTGGGTGCGCATCTATCTCGTGCTGCTGCTGCTGTCGCATCTGACGACGCAGATCTTCGCGCCCGACTTCTGGGTGGGATACCGCATGGGCCCGCCCGCCGGCGCGACGCGCCAGTTCGTGGAAGTGCCCCGGATGGCCGACTCCGGGCCGGTCGGCGGCAAGATCGCCCGGCTCTCGCTGCTCAAGTGGGAGCCCGCGGCCCCGGCGCCGGGCAAAGCCCCCGTGATCCTCCTGCACGGCTCGCCGGCGCAGGGAGCGCGGGACTTCCGCAAACTCGCCCCGCGCCTGGCCGAGTCGGGGCGCACCGTCTACGCGCTCGACCGCGTCGGCTACGGCAACTCCGCCAAATGGGTCCCGTCCTACTCGGTCCGCGCCAACGCGCGCTACACCCTGGCCGCGATGGACGCCCTCGGGCTCGAACGGGCGCATGTCGTCGGCTGGTCCTATTCCGGCGGCGTGGTGGTGCACATGGCCGACGATGCGCCGGGGCGGCTGGCGTCGGCCACGATGCTCGGGGCGATCGGCATCCAGGAGGGCGAGGGCTCGGGCTCGTACTATTTCGAACACTTCAAGTACGGCGTGGGATATGTGCTGGCGGTGATCGTGCCGGAACTGGTCCCGCACTTCAATCTTCTGGGCGACAGCGCGATCCGGCACGCGTTCATCCGCGACTTCTGGGACACCGACCAGCGACCGCTCCGCGCGATCATGGAGCGCATGACCGTACCGACGCTCATCCTCCACGGCCGGCACGACCCCCTCGTGCCCGCGTGGACCGCCGAGCAGCACGGCAAGATCATCCCCGATGCGCGGCTCGTCATGCTCGACGGATCGCACTTCTTCCCCTTCGGCCCGCCCGCGGACTCCAAGGAAACCTTCGAGTTCGGGCTGAGCGTGCTCGAGTCGTTCTTTGCGCGCCATGATGCGCCCGGCGTGCCGCCGCTGCCGGGTGTCGTTGACTTCGCCCCCACGAAGGACTCCGGCGAAGGCGACATCGGCGCGTTCCATATCTCGCGGACCACGCCGTGGCAGCTCATCATCCTGCTCATCGCGCTGGCGACATTCATCTCCGAAGACCTCACCGTCATCGCCGTCGGCCTGCTCGTCGCCCGGGGATCGCTCGACGCCGGCGTCGGCCTGACCGGATGTTTCTTAGGGATCCTCGGCGGCGATGTGCTGCTGTGGTCGTTCGGCCATTTCCTGGGTCGGCGCGCGCTCAACTGGCCCTTCGTCAGCAAGCGCCTGCCGCCCGACTCGCTCGACCACTGGGAGAAACTCCTCTCCAATCACGCCGGCAAGGCAGTCCTGCTTTCACGCTGCCTCCCCGGCACGCGCCTGCCCACCTACTTCGCCGCGGGCCTGCTCCTGCGCCGCCCGGCGCGATTCCTCATGTGGGTGCTGATCGCCGTCATCATCTGGACACCATTCCTGCTCATCCTCTCGATCCTCATCGGCCCGCGCCTCCTCGGGTTCTTCGAGACCGTCCTTCACGGCCCGTGGGCGATCGCGGCATCACTCCTGGCCCTCATGGTCATCGTCCGCGTCATCAGCGCCGAAGCGACTTACGCCGGCCGCCACAAGCTCCGCGCCGACATCAAGCGCCTCTTCTCCGTCGAGTTCTGGCCCGCCTGGGCGTTCTACGCACCGATCCTGCCGTGGCTGTGCTGGCTGGCGCTGCGACACCGCGGGCCGCGAACCTTCACCTGCGTCAACCCCGCCGTCCCCAACGGCGGCGGCGTCGTCGGCGAGTCCAAGCACCAGATTCTCGCGCTGCTCGACGACCCCAACGGGCTGATCCTGCACTCGGAACTGATCCCCGAGCACCCGGACGCGGTCGAGCGGACCAAGCGCGTGATCGCGCTGATCCGCGGCGAGCCGCGCCTCGGCGGGTACCCCGTCATCCTCAAGCCGGATGTGAGCCAGCGCGGCCACGCCGTGAAGCTCGCGCGATCGGACGACGATGTCCACGAGTACCTCGAGCAGATGACGCGCGCCGCGATCGTCCAGAAGTACCACCCCGGCCCGCACGAGGTCGGCGTGCTGTGGTCCCGACTGCCGGTCGGCGGCAAGCGGTCGGGGGAGTGCCCCGGCGAGATCTTCTCGGTGACCCGCAAGGTCTTCCCGATCGTCGTCGGCGACGGGACGCGCACGCTGGAGCAACTGATCTGGGAGCACCCGCGCTACCGGATGCAGGCCCACACCTTCCTGGTGCGCTTCGCCGGGCAGACCGACCGCGTCCCCGCCGAGGGCGAGCGGATCCGGCTGGCGGTGGCGGGCAACCACTGCCAGGGCACGATGTTCATCGACGGCGCCGATCTGGTCTCGCACGAATTGACCGACCTGCTCTCACGCCTGCTCCGCGGCGCCCGCCACAACCCGGACGACTCGGGCTTCGATTTCGGTCGGCTGGACATCCGGTACACCGACGACGACTCCCTCCGCGCCGGCAAGGGGCTGGCCATCGTCGAGGTCAACGGGACGATGAGCGAGTCCACGAACATGTACGACCCCGGCAAGAGCATCCTCTGGACCTATTCGGTGCTTGGTCGCCACTGGGCCCGTCTGTACCGGCTGGGGCACAAGCGCCGCAACGAGGGTGTGACCCCGACGCCCCTGCGCCGGCTGCTCCGCGTCGCCCGCCAGCAGGCGCGCGGACGAAAGGGCCCGACTGTCTCGGATTGACCGCCATCCGATTGACTCCAGCCCCCGACCGGCACACGATGAAGCGACCCCGGATGGAGGCGGACCGATGGCTGTGCTCATGGAACTCGCTCGCGTGCTCATCTGCGAGCTCAATGATCTCCAGATCATCGAGCTGCAGGAGGTCGACGGCGAGCGCCGGTTCCCGATCCTCATCGGCATCTCCGAGGCCGAGGCGATCAAGCGCCGCCTCCAGGGCGTCAAGGTGCCGCGTCCCCTCACGCACGACCTGCTCGGCAACATCATCGAGGCGTTCGGCGGCGAGCTGGAGTCGATCTGCATCAACGACCTCGCCGAACACACCTTCTACGCCAAACTCGTGATCCGCGGCGCCGACGGCGAGGTCATCGAGATCGACTGCCGCCCGTCGGACGCGATCGCGCTGGGTGTGGCGCAGGAAGTCCCGATCTTCGTCGAGGAGCATGTCCTCGAAGACGCGCAGAACGCCGAATGAGCACCGCGCTCTCGGCGCTCCCCGGGCTCCATCTCACCGCTGATCTGCCCGGCGTCGGCGGACGCCTGCGCGCCCGCGACGAGGATTTTCTCGTCGATGAGATCCCCCTCTACCCACCGAGCGGCGACGGCGCGCACATCTATCTCTTCGTCGAGAAGCAGCGACTCTCCACCATGGACGCGGCCCGCATCCTCGCCGAGCACTTCGGCGTGCCGCCGGCGATGGTGTCCTTCGCGGGCATGAAGGACAAATACGCGATCACGCGCCAGCACTTCTCGATCGAGGCGCCGGGCATCGACCCGCAGAGCGTGCCCTCGATCCGAGACGAGCGCCTCCGCGTCCTCTGGGTGGACCGGCACACCAACCGGCTCAAGATCGGCCACCTCCGAGGCAACCGCTTCTCGATCCGCATCCGCAATGTCGCGCCGACCGATGTCCTCAAGGCGGACCGCGTCCTGCGCCGCCTGGCCCGCCAGGGCGTGCCCAATTACTTCGGTGAGCAGCGCTTCGGCTCGCGCCTCAATAACCACCTCTTGGGGCTCCACGAGGCGCGCCACGACGCCCGCGCCCTGCTCGATGCGATGCTGCTGCCCGACCCCGGGGCGCCGGACCGCAACGACGCGGCCCGCGATCACTACAGCGCGGGCGACTACGGCGCCGCGCTTCGCGCGCTCACGCCCACCGCCCGGGCCGAACGCGAGGCCCTGCGGGCGCTGGCCCGCGGCGCGTCAGCCGAGCAGGCCGTCCGCGCGATCTCCAAGTCCGACCGCCGCTTCTGGCTCTCGGCGCTGCAATCGGCGGTGTTCAATCGCGTGCTGACGCGTCGGATGGAGCGGGGCACGCTGGCGACGATCGTCGAGGGCGATGTCGCGATGAAGCACGAGAACGGCGCGTGCTTCAAAGTCGACGGCCCGACCGCCGCCGACCCCGACACCATCGAGCGCGCCGCGCGGCTGGCGATCTCACCGACCGGGCCGATGTGGGGACGCAAGATGACGCGTGCCGCGGGGTCAGTGGATGCCGACGAAACCGGCGCGCTGGCCGACCTGGGCATCACCCTGGAAGAAATCTGCGACGGCCCGCGCCACCTCGGCAAAATGGCCGCGGGAACCCGCCGGGCGCTGCGCGTCCCGCTGATCGACCCCGACATCGAAGGCGGCGCCGACGCGCACGGCCCGTACATCCGCGCCGCCTTCGAACTCCCCGCCGGCGCGTTCGCGACCGTGGTGATGCGCGAGATCATGAAGAACGACGCGTCCTCGGGAACCGACGAACCCGCCGACGAGCCGGAAGACGACACCGATGCCTGACATCGTTGTGTGTTTCGAACGCGCCCGCGCTAGGGCTGAATCCGCAGCGTCCGGTTGAGGCGGCCCGTGCCGTCGATCTCCACGAGCCCGATGCGAACATCCGTCCCCGCCATCGCATCGGCGGCGCTCTCGAACACAAAGGTCCGCGTGACGCTGTCGCCCGGGCGAACATTCCCCACCGGCGCCTGCTGGCCCGCGAAGCCGGGCGAGAACGCCATCGCCTCCAGCGCGATCGGCTGCGTGCCCGTGTTCGTGACCACAAGCGAGATCAGCACATTCGAGGGCCCGCCGTCGCGCCGCTCGATCAAACGGTACGCCGTGCTCAGTTCGATCCCCTCGAGCGCGACATCCACCGGCATCGGGATGCGCATCTGCGGCAGGTCCGACTCGCCCCGGACCTCCACCTCCGCGATGATCTCCCGCCGGCCCGACTCCTCGCCCGGACCGAACGAGAACTCCACCGGGACGCGACGCGTCTCCCCCGGCGCGAGCCGGAACGGAATCACCCGCGGCCCGAACTCCCAGCGCTCCGGCCCCGGCTCCGCCAGCCGCACACGCCCCGCGATCGGCGTGTCCCACGGGTTCGAGATGACGATGTCGCCCTCCTGCCGCTCGATGCGCGCGGGAATCACCCTCGGCTCGAAGCGCATCCCCGCGCGGAACCGCAGCACGCGCGGATCGACGCCCTCAAGAATCACCGGCGATTGCCCGAGCTCGATGCGCACCATCCCGCCGCGCGCGTTCAGCGGCAGCCGGTTCCCGAAGATGTCCCGCAGCACGAACGGCCCCGAGCCCATGTACCCCTCGATCACCGCCGACTCCGGCTCCACACCGTCGCTCCAGGCGATGAGCACGCCGCCTTCGGCGCGCTGGCCGATGAAGGTCCGCACCCGCGGCTCGGCCGGCAGCGAGCCCGCCGGCGCCGCGCCGCCGAGCGCCTGAGCAATCGTGCGCCACGCCGCGAGCTCAGCCGACACCGAGAGCCGACCGTCGCGGATCCAGACCGCGCCGTCGAGCATCACGCGGTCGATCCCCGACGCCCACGCCGTCACGGCCTTCTTCACCATCGACTCGCACGACACACGCCGCCCGCCCATCGACGCCGGCATCGGCTCCAGCACGAGCGCATCATCCTCGCGCCCGGACCACGCGTCGGCCCCGACCGCGATGCCCGGCGCGCTCACGGTCCACGGCACGCGGAACGAGAGCGCATCCGCGCCCGAAGTCACCGCGTTCGTGCTGTAGCGGATGTCCCACGGCAGCACCACCACCGGACGCGGCACCGTCTCGCCCAGCGCCGACCGCAGCAGTTGAAGATCAACGGGCGCGCTCTCCGCCCAGAACGCCAGCGCCTCATCACCGCTGCCAACCTGCACCCGCCGCGCCCGCTCCCCGAGACGCGCCACCAGATCGGCGACGCTGCCCATCCAGTCCCGCACCGCCCGGGCGTCGCCCAGCGCCGGCGGCTGCACGACCAGCACCAGCTCGTGCTCATGCTCAAGCATCGACGCCGCTCGCGCCGCGCCCGCGGCCGCGTACTCCGCGCGGATCGGCAGCTCCACCGTCCGCGGCTCGGCGAACCGCAGCAACGCCTCCACCCAGTCGTCGTCAGTCAGCGCCGCGTCGAGCACAACCCCCAGACCCCGGACCCGTCCTGTCCGATGGATGTCCGGCCCCCACACGAAGTCGCACCGCGCCGCACCGAGCACCGTGGACTCCCCCGATACACGCAGCACCGCGCGGTACCAGCCGTACGCCGGAAGGTCCGGCTCCCAGACGATGGGCCGGCCCATCTGCGTCCGCGGCATCTCGCGCCGCGCGATCTCGTTGCCGTCGATGTCGTGGATCACGATCGTGGAGTCGAGCGGCCGGCGCGTCATGTCCTCGATCCGCACCGTCAGCGCGGGCCGCCGCGGCGCCGAGTACATCCCCGAGACCTCGGTCGTCGTCATCTCGATGTGCGGCACCTGGATCAGCGCGATGTCGTCGAACCACGCCGCGCCCGAGAAGTCTCGCTCGATGACCTGGCCGGGCGCGCGCGCCGTTTCGCGGAGTTCCTCCGGCTGGAGCAGCAGGACCTCCACCTGAAACCACGCCGCGTCATCGGGAACTTCGAGCACCGAGGTGACCCGCTTCCAGACGCCCTCGGTGCGCACCGGCTCGCTGAGCGTTTGGCCCGAGTCCAGCGGGCGCAGCTGCGCGTCGAGCGTCCAGGCGCGCACGCGCGCCGCCGCGTGATCCAGCCCCTCGGTCCGCACCATCGCCGTCACGGCGTAGCGGGCGCCCGGCAACACCGGGATGACGCCCGAGGCCAACCGCATCGCCGTGCTGCCCCCGGCGGTCGGCAGCATCACGCTCCAGTTCCCCGAGACGGCGTGCGCATCGCTCATCTCGGCGCGGTTCCACGCCGGGAACCGCCCGCCGTCGACACCAGCGCCGCCGTTCACACGGAACCAGCGCAGCGGCACCGGGTCCAGATGCAGTTCGCGTTCCTCGAAATCCCACGAGGCGACCGTGCGCCCCTCGAGGGGGTCATCGCTCTGCGCCGTGGCCGCGCCCGCAAGGAAGCACGATGCGCCGACCCCGAGCAGCACCCACCGCCCGAGGAGCGCGCGCCATACCGAGGCCCTGGATCGAAGCCGGTTCATGAAAGGGTTATCGGCCGGGGCCGGGTGCGCCGCTGAATCGTCGCTCACCCGCCGAGATAGGGCGGGCGGTGGGGCCGCAGCACGGCCACGCACGCCGAGTGCCCATGCACGAACGACCGGGCCCCGACCGGCCCGATCTCCCCCGCGCCGAACATCCCCGCAAGGGCGGGCGTTCCCTCGGCGTCGGGGAACAACGCACGCGATAGCCGGGTCGAGTCGTGCCCGGTCTTGCCGAACAGCCGCTTGCCCCGCCCGTTGCAGGTGATGCAGATCGCCCCCGCGGCCGGGTCCTTGAAATGCTCACCCGCGAGCAGGAGTTCAAGATCCTCGGTCGCCGCGGCCGCGTCGCGCACATGGAACTGCACCGTCTGACCCACGCGGACCATGTCGCCCACGGCGATCGCCCCGCTGGACTGCTCGACCCCCATGATGCCGCGGATGAGGAAATCCCCCCGGCCGAAGCGGGGCTTGTACTCATCAAAGACGATGCCGATGAGCACGCCGCTGGAAAGTGTCTGCCGGTCCGCCTCGGGGATCGTCTCGATCAACTCGCGCAGCACCTGCATCGCCGGGCGCGTGCCCAGCGTCAGGATCATGTTGCGACGGGCGCCGGTGATGACATGCGGCGTGCCGATCGGGCGGCACCCCTGGCTGACGATGGTGTCCACCGTGACCTCGCCCCGGATCGTGAGCCCGACCCCGCCGGCGCGCATGAGTTGACCGTTGAGCCCCAGCACATTGCCTCCGGGCGCGGTCGCGCCGCTGGCCATGCCGCCGATGACCGGCACGCGCTCGATCTCGGGCATCCCCAGAGGGATCGCCGAGAGCGCCTCAACCACCGCGCCGGTGGGCACGCTGAAGGGGTCGGCGAAGAACAGCACCCCCCGCAGGTCCTGCCGCGCCCCGATCGCCGCCCCCAGGCGCCGCATCGACTCGGCGTCGTCGGTCTTGCCGTGGGGCAGGTCCTTGAAGAGGAAGGACTGAATCGTCGTACCGGGCATCGTCGCGCTGAGCAACGAGACGCCCGCCGTCCGCTCGACCTCCTGATCCCCGCCGATGAGGCCCTCGGCGGTGACCGTCACCAGTGCGCCGGGCTCAATCACCCGCGAGACCTGCGCCACAATCTCCGGGGTCCGCTGGATGTGATCGCCCGACACAAAGAGCACCGCCAAG
>CAZSLT010000031.1:10766-20761 GCA_964607595.1 uncultured Phycisphaeraceae bacterium | reverse complement strand
CCGCCCATGTAGTCCTGCCGCAGCAGCACCCGCGGCGTCAGCCCCAGCGCCCAATCCGCCATCCGCAGCGGATCGAACCGCCGCGCCGGCGAAGGGTCGGGCGTGTGCTCCTTCCCGTGCCGCGAACTCAGGAAGTTGAACACCACGCCCCCTCCGGCCGCCGCTTCATCGAACGCCCGCCGCACCACGGCGCGCGCATGGTCCTCATCAAAGGTGTTCAGCGAACCCGAGAATACCGCGATGTCATACCGGTCCGACTCCGCCAGCCGCGCAAAGCAATCCTCATCGCGCGCGAAGTCCACGACCTCGAACCGCGCCTCGGGCAGCGTCCGCGACCGCGCCCGGGCGACCATCTCCGGGATCGCCTCCAGCCCGATGTAGCGGCCGTACTCGACGCCCTGTTCGTGCAGATACGCCGCGAAATCCCCCAGCCCGCACCCCGCGTCCACGATCACCCGTCCCGTCAGATCCGTCGCCTCGGCGATGACCGCGAACCGCTGCGCCTGCTTCTCGCGGCTCAGCCAAAGCGTCGCCTCGAACCCCGCCCCGTGCGTGCGCACCGCCTCGGCGTAGGGCTTGAGATAGTCGGGCTCGTCGGTCATGGTCCGGCCATTGTAGTCGCGTCCGAACCCCCGCCCGCCCACGCGGGGGGCTCGTGTAAACTCCGCCCATGAAACTCAGTGTCATCATCTGCGCCGCCGGCGCCTCATCCCGCTTCGGCGACCGCGACAAACTCTCTGAGGACCTCGGCGGACGCCCCGTCCTGCACCGCACCGTGGACCTTTTCACCAAGCGCGACGATGTCCACCACATCATCGTCGCCGGCCCGCACGACGACCAGCCCTACGCCGAGTTCCGCCTCCGCCACGCCGACAAGCTCGCCCTCATGGGCGTCGCCATCTGCCGCGGCGGCAAAACCCACCGCTACGAAACCGTCCGCAACGCCCTGGCCGAAGTCCCGGACGACGCCACGCACATCGCCGTCCACGACGCGGCCCGCCCCTGCGCTTCGACCGAACTCCTCGACCGGCTCTTCAAGGCCGCTCAATCGCACGACGCCGTCATCCCCGGCGTCGAGATTCACGACACCATCAAGCGCGTTTCCAAGGCCGCGAAGGTCGAGAAGGACATCGACCCGCTCGACGCGATCCTCGGAGACGCCGGCAAGCCCAACACCACCGTGCGCACCGTCGAGGCGACCATCGACCGCGCGGGCCTCATGGCGATCCAGACGCCGCAGGTCTTCACCGCCGCACTGCTCAGGCGCGCGTACGCGCAGAACGACCTCGCCTCCACCGACGACGCCTCGCTCGTCGAAAAGCTCGGCGAGAAGGTCGTCGTCGTCGAGGGCGATCCGCGCAACATCAAGATCACCCGCCCCGCCGACCTCCACACCGCCCGCCTCATCCTGGGGCTCTCGGCCCCCCGAGAGCGCGAAGCGCACAAGCGGTTCTGATCGACTCCGCGCCGCGCGCGAACACCCGCCGGCACTTCTTCGTACTTCTCCCATCGCCGCACGAACCCGCGCCGGCGTGGAGACCGTTCATGCCTGAAACCGAGATCGCCGTCGTCGGCGCGGGGCTCGCCGGCCTCTGCGCTGCGCTCTCCCTCGCCCGTCGCGGCCGGGCCGTCACACTCATCGACCGCAAGCCCGCCCTCGACCACCGCGTCCACACCACCGGTATCTTCGTCCGCCGCACACTCGAAGACTTCCACATCCCCGAGCACCTGCTCGGGCCGCCGGTCCGGCATGTCGTCCTCTACTCGCCGCGGGCCCGCGCCATGCGCCTCGAGAGCAAACGCCCCGAGTTCCGCGTCGGCCGCATGGGCGCGATCTACAACGAACTCCTCGAACGCTGCCGCGGACGCGGCGTCGAGACCATGCTCGCCGCCCGCCTCGAACGCGTCGAACCGACTTCTTCCGGGGCGGCTCGCCTGCACCTCTCGGCCGACGGCGCGGCGCGCACGCTCGACGCCCGCCTCGTCATCGGCGCCGACGGCGCGCGCTCCCGCGTCGCCGAGTCGCTCGGGCTTTCCCGCAACACCTCGTGCATCGTCGGCGTCGAGGATGTCTACGAGAGCCGACCGACACCCGGCCCGCCCGCCTTCCACTGCCACATCTCGGCCCGCCTCGCCCCCGGCTACCTCGCCTGGGTAATCGACGACGGCGCCGAGACCCACATCGGCGTCGGCGGCTACGCCAAACGCTTCGACCCCGCCGCCGCGCTCAACACCTTCACGCGGCGCGTCGGCGATCGGTTCGGCGTCCGCGAGGAAGACCGCGTCGAACGCCGCGCCGGGTTGATCCCCGTCGGCGGCGTGCGGCCCCGCATCGCCTGCCGGCACGGGCTGCTCGTCGGCGACGCGGCCGGCGCTGTCTCGCCCCTCACCGCCGGCGGGCTGGACCCATGCTTCCGGCTCTCCGCCCACGCCGCGGAGGTCGCCGACGCCTACCTGACCACCGGCGACGAGCGCACGCTCGACGCCTACGACGGCCGGCGCATGCGCACGCGCTTCATCTCGCGCCTGTGGATGCGCCGCGCCCTCTCGCTCTTGCAGAACGACACGCTCTGCGAAGCGGCCTGCGCGGTGATGCGCACGCCGCCCGTCCGCCCGCTGGCGCACCATGTCTTCTTCGGACGCGGCTCCTTCCCCGACCCGCGCCCCGTGGCCCCAATGAAAAACGCGCCCGCCGCCGGACGCGTTCTGTTTCAACCATTCGAATGACTCGCAACCGGCTCAGTCCTGCGGGATCGTCGGCTGGGTCACAATCCGCTTGAACTCGGCGCGGAGCTTCTTGGTCACCGGGCCCTCGCCCGTCGAAATCTTCTTGTCGTCCACCTGCGTCACCGCGATGATCTCGGCCGCGGTCCCCGTGAGGAAGATCTCGTCGGCCTTGAGCACATCGTCCAGCCGCAATTTCTTCTCGACGACCTTCACGCCGCAGTTCTTGGCGATCGTCTTCATCACGAACTCGCGCGTGATGCCGTCGAGCATCCCGACCTCGAGCGGGCTGGTCAGCAGCTCGCCGTTCTTGATGATGAACAGGTTGTCGCCCGTGCACTCGCCGACATACCCGTCCAGCGAGAGCATGATCGCCTCGAGGCACCCCGCGTCGATCGCCTCGACCTTCGCCAGGATGTTGTTCAGGTAGTTCAGCGACTTGAGCGACGGATCCAGGCACGCTGTTGGCGTCCGCGGCCGCTTGGCCACGATCACCTTCATGCCGTCGCGGTACATCTCGTCCGGGTACAGCGCGATCTGATCGGCGATGCAGATCACCCCCGGACGCGGGCACTTGAAGGGGTTCAGCCCCAGCGTCCCGACGCCGCGGGTGAAGATCAGCCGGATGTAGCCGTCCTTGAGCCCGTTGGCCCGGACGCACTCCATCATCATCTCGTGAATCTGGTCCATCGTGTACGGCATCACCATCCGCAGGGTGTCCGCGTTGCGGAAGATGCGGTTGAGGTGGCTGCGGCTCTTGAAGATCTGGCCGCCGTAGATGCGGATCCCCTCGAAGCAGCCGTCCCCGTACAGCAGCCCGTGATCGAACACGCTCACGACCGCCTGGCTCTTGGGCAGCATCTTGCCGTCGATCCAGATGAACGGGCGATCCTCCGACGCCGCGGGCTTGGCGGTCGTCGCGGCACGGGTTCCAGCGGTGGTTGTCGTCATCGAGGGCTCCTTCCTCATTCCTTCCATCGGCGATTCCGCGCCGAGCAAACACGGCCCACCGCCCCGGACCGTCGGAGTATACCCACCCAACCCGACCGGCCAACGAACACACTACGAACGCCCCGCCGCCGGGGTTCGCGCGCCCGGCCCCCAACTCTAAGTGCGCAGTTCCGCCCCCACCGCCGCGCCCAGGTGCTGCACCGCCCGGTTCACGGGGGCATCCACTTCCTCGTGCCGCAGCGTCCGCTGATCGTCGCGGAACCGGATCCGCAGCGTCACCGATTTCTTGCCCGCCCCCGTCTGCTTGCCGCGGTACACGCCGACGAACCGCAGCCCGTCGAAGTGCTCCAGCGACAACCCCGCGATCTCGCGCGCGATCCGATCCCACGCCACGCCCTCGTCCACCACCAGCGACAGGTCGCGCTCGATCGACGGGAACCGCGGCAGTTCGCGCACCGTCACCTTCGGCGGGTACAGCTCGATCAGCATGTTCAGGTTGACCACCGCCGCCGCGCCCGGCTGCTCCAGCCCCCACGCCTCGATGACCTTGCCCCCCAGCGTCGCGATGTACCCCGCGTGCGCGCCGTTGATCTTCACCGCGCCGAACGACTCCCCCTCCAGCGCCTCCATGAACGGCTCGCCGCCGGGGATCACCTCGACGCGCCCGCCCTGCCCGCCCAGCGCATCGACAACTTCCTCGATCGCGCCACGCACGCGCCGCGCCGCCTCCTGCAGCCGCTCGTGCAGTTTCCCCGCCGCGGGCGCGTCCGCGTACAACTCAAGATTGCGGATCTCGATCGTCTTGCGCCCGTACGCTTCACCGTCGTCCGCCTCGCCGAAACTCGACGCGATCTCGAACA
Organism: uncultured Phycisphaeraceae bacterium; assembly: GCA_964607595.1. Lineage (GTDB taxonomy): Bacteria > Planctomycetota > Phycisphaerae > Phycisphaerales > UBA1924 > JACKHC01. The sequence continues at coordinate 16,226 of CAZSLT010000031.1, read as the reverse complement.
GCCGCACGCCGTCCGGGCGCTCCAGCCGCGCATCCTGGTTCGCGCGCCGGCATGACAGCAGACTCGGGATCACGCTCGGCCGCAGGTACGGCGTCGCCTTGCGGCGTTCCTCGTCCACCTTCAGCAGCCGCACACCCTTCGGCCGGAACATCTCCGCCTGCCGCTTCTCGAGGAAGCTGAAGGTGACCGTCTCGTAGAACCCCAGCCCCGTGAACACCTGGCCGATCCGCGCCGTGGCCCGCTCGCGCCGCTCCCACTCCGGCGGGTGCCGCAGCCCAAGGTGCGTCTCGACCTTCTCGGCCACGCGGATCGCATCGAAGCCGTGCAGCCGCGCGACCTCCTCGATCAAATCGATTTCGCGCGTCACATCCGGGCGGTGGTTCGGCACGATGCAGTGCAGCACCGCCCCCGCCCCCGCACCCGCCCCCTTGCGCACATCCACCTTGAACCCCACCGCGCCCAGCAGCTGCGCCATCCGTTCGACCGGGACCTCGATCCCCATGATCTGCGCGCACCGCGACGCCCGCATCTCGACCACCGTCGCGCCCGGGCTCGTGCCGCCACCCAGCTCGTCGATCACTCCGTTGCACAACTCCCCGCCCGCGACATCCAGGATCAGTTCGCAGCACCGGTCGCTCGCCCACTTCAGATCGCGCGGATCGACGCGCCGCTCGAAGCGGTACCCGGCGTCCGTCGTGATCCCCAGCCGACGCGCCGTGGCGCGGATCGTCAGCGGGTCCCAGGTCGCCGCCTCCAGCAGCACATTCACCGTCCGCTCCGTCACGCCCGTGTCCAGCCCGCCGATCACACCGGCCAGCGACACCGCGCGCTTCGCGTCCGCGACCACCAGATCGCGCTCGACGAGCGTGTGCTCCTTGCCGTCCAGCGCGATCAGCCGCTCGCCGCCGTGCGCATGCCGAACGATCAGCCGCCGGTCGGCCAGCGTGTCCAGGTCGAACGCGTGGCTCGGATGCCCGAGTTCGTGCAGCACAAAGTTCGAGACATCGACCACATTGTTGATCGTCCGCTGCCCGATCCGCTCGAGCGACTCCACCAGCCAGCGCGGGCTCGGGCCCACCTTCACGCCCCGAATCACCCGCGCCGTGAACCGCGGGCACAACGCCCCCACACGGTTCTCCACCCGCGCGACCTTCGACACATCCTGCCCCGTCGCCCGCACCGCCGGGCGCGGCAGGACCAGCGCCCGCCCCGTCTTGGCCGCGACCTCACGCGCCAAGCCCACATGACACAGGCAATCACCCCGGTTGCTCGTCAATTCCACATCCAGCACGACATCGTCGGCCCGGTCATCCCGCGACTCGATCGGAAACCCGGCGCCCGTCAGCGCCGCATCGACCTCGTCCGCCTTCGCGTCCGCCGGGTTCAGGTATTTGTTCAGCCATGCGATACTGGTCAGCATGGGCGGGAGTGTACCGGCCCCGGAAAGCCGGTCATCGTTCACATCACTCCCCGCGCACAAACCCCGGCCACTGGGCGTTATCAATCAACCGCACGCCCGCCTCGCCCGGGTTGATCCCCCCCGTCGCCCCCGACCGGACCACCCGCGCCGCCACAAGCGCCCGCGCCGGACGCCCCGGCGACAACTCACCCAGCGTCTCGGCGTCGCGAACGGCGAAGTACTCGCTCTGCAGACCCGCGGCGTCCAACACCGCCAGCCCCGCGCGCTCCGCGTCATCCACCGAGTGCCGCATCCCCGCGACTTCCAGCGCCCGCGCCAGCGCCGCCGCCCGCGAACGGTCATTCGGCGAGAGCAACCGGTTCCGGCTGCTCATCGCCAGCCCGTCCCGCTCGCGCACCGTCGTCGCGGCCTCGATCCGCAGCGCCAAGCCCTCGGCCCCGACCATCGCCCGCACCGTCTGCAACTGCTGCCAATCCTTCTCGCCGAATACCGCCGCGCCGCACCCCGTCAATTCGAACAGCCGCAGACACACCTGGCACACACCCTCGAAATGCCCCGGCCGCCAGCGGTCCTCCAGACCGGGCGTCACCGCCACCGCCGGCAGCGTCGGCACGCGCACCGCCCGCCCCGGCGGGTACATGACCTCCACCGCCGGCGCGAACACATGCGTCGCCCCCGCCCCCGCGCACAATGAAGCATCCGCGTCCAGATCCCGCGGGTACCGCTCGAAGTCCGCTTTCTCATTGAACTGCGTCGGGTTCACGAACACACTGACCACGACCGCCCGCCGCTCGGCACGCCCGATCGCCGCGGCCCGGGCGATCAGCGACCGATGGCCCTCGTGAAGCGCACCCATCGTGGGCACGAGCACGCACCCCCGCGCAGCACCAAGCCCGGACTCCCCGCGGACGATCTCCATATCGCGACTGTGCGCCCCCCGCGAGCGGGCGTCAAATCCCCCCCGCACGCCCGCCAAACCCCCCGATTAGTGGCAATTCGGCTTCGGCAGGTCGCACTCACCGAGCAGGCGGAACTCTTTCCGGCGCAGTATCTGACCCGCCAGTGTGATGTCGTCCACGCTCAGCGCGATCGTCGGCGTGCCGTTCGGTCGCAGCAGCACCGGGTACGCGAACCGGATGTTCAGCTCCGCGCCCAGCAGATACAGGCACATCCGGCTCATCGTCAGCCCGTTGATCAACTCGACGACGAGCAGGTCCGTCTCCGCGAACGGCAGCTCATACTGCCGCAGAATCCGCCGCGCGCCGTGCGCATTGTTCGTGATCAACCGGACCACGGCGTAGTCCGACGCCTCGTTCACCGAGATGGCGCAGACCTGACAGTCCGACTCCCGCTCGAAATGATCGAGCAGGTCAAGAAGTCGGCCGACCCGGTTGTCGAGAAACACGCTGAACTGCGTGACCGAGGGCGGTACATACCCCCGCGCTGTTTCAGCTTGCGTCGCCTGGCTCATCGGAGTCCTTCCGCACCGCCCCCGTCACCGCGTCCTATAACCCGAACACCTACCCCGTTCGGGCACTCAGAGTCCATCCCGTCCCCCGACAAGGGTACATTCGTCCGACCGCTCCGGACAAGCGAAATCTGCGCATTCCCGACCCCGGACGAGGGATTTCCGCGTTCCAACCCGCGTTCACGCCCGCACGACTTCCAACCCATCCGGCGAAGGGCAGAACCCCGCGCCCGCGCCCTCGGCCAGAAACCGCCTCACCCCCGCCTCGCCCCGCTCCCCCGCCTCCACCGTCAGATCGTTGACATACATCCCGACGAACCGATCCACCGTCTCCCGCGCCACACCCGGCGCGTACGCCATCGCGAAGTCCAGCCCCTCGTCCCGATGGGCCATCGCGTGCTCGATCGACCGCTTGAGCACCCGCGCCAGCCGCCGCTTCGTCCCCGCGCCGAACCGATCGTCGAGGTCCCGCCGCACCGCGTTCGCGCCCAGCGGCAGCGGCAGCCCCGTCCGCCCCGTCCACCACGCCCCGAGGTCCGCGATCAGCGCCAGCCCCGCGTCCCCGTAACTGATCTGCCCGTCGTGGATGATCACCCCCGCATTCGCTTCCCGTTCGACGATCGCGCCGATGATCCGGTCGAACCGGATCACCCGATGCCGGAACGGCGACCCGAGCATGAGCCGCAGCGCCAGGAACGCGCTCGTCCGCTCGCCGGGAATCGCGATCTCCCCCGCTTCCCCGCTCAGCAGCCACTCCGCCCCGTGCGGCTCGCGCGCCACCACCTTCGGCCCGTACCCGTCGCCCATGCTCCAGCCGCAGGTCGTCAGCGCGTACCGACCCGTCACATGGGCGTAGCAGTGCATCGACAGCGCCGTGATGTCAAGATCGCCCGCACCCGCGGCGCGCTGATTCAGTTCCTCGATGTCCAGCGCCACCGGTGTGAAGCGGAACCCCTCGGTATCGATGCACGGCGCCGTCACACCGCCGACCCGCGCGTACCCGCCCAACGGCCACCACATAAAGGCGTCGTCGGCGTCCGGCGAGTGCCCGAGGGTCACATCAATGGTCCGGGTCGGGGTCATCGCCCGATCCTAGCCCCCCGCTCCCCGACGCGTTCAAACTGACCTACGATCAACCCCCCATGGCGGCCAAGAAAGCCAAATCCGACGCGCCCGAGATGCACAACCGCAAGGCGCGGCACGATTACCACATCGAGCAGACGCTCGAGGTGGGGTTGATGCTCACCGGGGCGGAGGTCAAGGCCGCCCGCGCCGGACGCGTCTCGCTGGGCGAGGGGTATGTCCGCGCGCTCGAAGAGCCGCCATCCCTCATGCTCTACTCCGTCCACTTCGAGGAGTACGAGCACGCCCGCTCCGGCGCCCACAAGCCCATCCGCGCCCGCACCCTTCTGGCCCACAAGCGCGAGATCATCAAGCTCGCCCGCCAGGCCGCCGTCAAGGGGACCACCATCGTCCCCCTCAAGCTCTACTTCAACGCCCGCGGCTACGCCAAGCTGCTCATCGGCATCGCCCACGGCAAGTCACGCGGCGACAAACGCCAGGACATCAAGAAGCGCGAGGCCCAGCGCGACATCGCCCGCGCCATGTCGAAGCGCGCATGAAAAACGCCCGCGTCCCGTACGAAGGAGGCGGGCGTCGTTGAACCATGGTCAATCAGCGGCTTACTTGGACTCGGGCTCCACAATGTCGAACATCGCCGGCCCGCAGGGCGTGATCACCGCGTCGAAGATCGCGCTGGCCCAGCAGGTCGTCAGGCAGATGTTGCACACCAGCCCCTCGACATGCAGCCGATCGCCCGGCTGGAAGTTGTCCAGACCGCTCATGATGTACGCGGCCCCGTTCGAGTCCGCGAACCACGCCAGGCACACGCCCTCACCCGAGCCGTCGCTGTTCAGCCACGAGTCCGCGTAGCCCACCGTCCCGCAGTCGGCGATCGGGAAGCCGATCGGCACGATCACAGACTTCGCCGCCGACGCAGAGTTCGTGTCGCCCGGCGTCGCGAGCATCGCGGCGCAACCGATCGCGCCGACACCCAACGCCTTCGTCCAATGTCTCACCTTCATCTGGCGCACTCCTTGGCGGGACCACGCCCGCTCGCTGTGCTGCGTTGTCCCTCGCGGCCCGGAACCCGGAATCCCCACCACCACCATTCAGCAGAGCACGCACGCGCCCGGGCCTACACATCCGCAGCGTTGACATCCAAAGAGTCTCACCCCGAAGAACGGAAGTCAACAACGATCTAAGGTCGCGCCGAGCCGAGAATCTCCTCAAGGCGCAACGCCTCCAGCCGATCTCGCAGCGACTCCAATCGTCCCTCGACGAGTGGGTAAGCGGCGTTCTCGCCCATCGCCTCGACGCCCCGTGCCTCGGCGAGGATGGACTCAAGAATCCCGATCGCCTCTTGGACGCTCTCAACCGTGTCGAGTTCCTGCAATCGCACCGCCTCGAGATACTGCCGCTTCCACGGCCCAAGCGCCGCGTCGAGCATCGCCGAGTCCGGCAGCGCTTCTCCCACCCGCGGCGGGACGATCTCCGGCGCCGCCGGTTCCGC
>CAZSLT010000031.1:0-10666 GCA_964607595.1 uncultured Phycisphaeraceae bacterium | reverse complement strand
TGACGGCGCAGCCGCCGCACGCCAGTTGCGCCAACGGAGTCCGTCTCCGTGTCAGATCCCACCCGGCCCGACAAACCTTGCATCGGCGCCGCCGCGCGAACCGCCATCGGCGCGCCCCCCCCATAGACCGCCGCAACCCCTGGCGCCGACTCTTTGCGGCGCGTGCTGGCCGCGATCTCCGCCGGCGACGCCTCGCCCGGCAGCAACTGCACCGGCGCCAACCCCAGGTATTGACGGTCCGACCGCGGGGCCAGCACCGTGTTGCACTGCGCGCAGATGAACTCATCCGGGTCCGACTTCGCGTGGCAGTTGTGGCACTCGCCCAGCAGCACCGCCACGCCCGCCACATCGCGCGCCAGCGCCCAGAACTGGCGCGTCGTCGGCCCGCGAACGACCGATGATCGAGTCACCTTCCCACGGCGCACCAGCTCCGCGAGCTTCTCGTAACTGATCCCCGGCGCCGTCGCGTGGTTCGGGCTCAGCACCCACCACGGACCCATCGCGTTCTGCGTCGCCTGGCGCGACAGCGGATCAAACAGCCCGCGGCACGCCGAACACTGGTTCGCTTCCGTCGCCGCTTGCGCCAGCCCGCAGTACGGGCACACGATCCCCACGGGCCGCGATCCCGCGCCCGCGCCGCCCGTCGCGCCCCCGCCCTCCGGTGAATGCTGCTTGCTCATCTCGTACAGCGTAGACGCCACAACTCCTCCGCGCCGACTCGCCCATCAGGTCAGACGCGCCGAGAGCGGGCCTGTTTCCCGCCCCGCTAGAATGTTCTGCCCCCGCCCGCCTCACGCCCGGACGGGTCACGACCCACCCCACGCCAAGGAGAGACCCCATGTCCATCCGCCTCGGAGACACCGCCCCCGACTTCACCGCCCAGACCACGCAGGGCGAGATCAAGTTTCACAGTTGGCTCGGCGACGGCTGGGGCGTCCTCTTCTCGCACCCCAAGGACTTCACGCCCGTCTGCACCACCGAGCTCGGCGCGGTCGCCAAACTCAAGCCCGAGTTCGACAAGCGCAAGTGCAAGGTCATCGGGCTCTCGGTCGATCCGCTCAAGGACCACAACGCCTGGAGCAAGGACATCGAGCAGACCCAGGGCACGGCCCTCAACTTCCCACTCATCGCCGACGCCGACAGGAAGATCTCCAATGCCTACGGCATGATTCACCCCAACGCCGACGACACCTTCACCGTCCGCTCGGTCTTCATCGTCGGCCCCGACAAGAAGGTGAAACTCACGCTCACCTACCCCGCCAGCACCGGGCGCAACTTCCAGGAACTCCTGCGGGTCATCGACTCGCTCCAGCTCACCGCCAACCACAAGGTCGCCACACCCGCCGACTGGAAGCCCGGGCAGGACTGCATCATCGTCCCCGCCGTAACCAACGACGAGGCGAAGAAACTCTTCCCCAAGGGCTTCAAGGAGATCAAGCCCTACCTGCGCACGACGCCGCAGCCGAATCTCTGATCCGCGATCCACGCACGCACCCTGTTGTCCGTTGATCAGCGCGCCTTACTTCGAGGCGCGCTTTTTTCCGCCGTTGGACGACCCGCCCTTGGCCGCCCCGTTGCCGTTGGAACGGCCGTGCGTCCCGTTGGCGGGATGATCGCCGGAGTCGCCCGGCGGCGTGATCTCGCGGAAATACCGGCTCGGGCGCTCGTCGGCCAGCCGCTGATTCAGCTTCCGCAGCGCCTCGGCCTCGATCTGCCGCACGCGCTCGCGCGTAAGCCCGATGACCTCGCCGATCTGCTTGAGCGTCAGCGGCTCGCGCCCGTCGAGCCCGAAGCGCAGCCGCAGCACGCGCCCCTCGCGCTCGTCGATCGCGTCCAGAAGCTTGTACACCGTCTCGAGCTCGTCGTCCCGCATCACCGGCTGATCCGGCGGCACGCACCGCTTGTCCGGCACGATCTCCGACAGACTCACCGACTGCCCGTCCTCGTCCACCATCCCCGACCCGCCAGAGCGCATCGCGCGCCCGGCGCTGCGGATGATCGAGATCTTCCGCGTCGGAAGCCCCATCAGCTTGCTCAGCTCCTCGACCGAGGGCTGGCGCTGGTGCTCTTCCTCGAACTTGCGGCACTCGTGCTTGCACCGCGCGATCAATTCCACCATGTACGCGGGCACATGAATCGGCTGCGCCGCGTTGATCAGCGCCCGCTTGATCGCCTGCTTGATCCACCAAGAGGCGTAGGTCGAGAACCGCGCCCCCTGCGCCGGGTCGAACCCCTCGACCGCGCGGATGAGCCCGATGTTGCCTTCCTCGATCAGGTCCGTCAGCGACAGCCCCCGGCGCGTGTAGTGCTTGGCGATCGACACAACAAGCCGCAGATTCGCGTTGACGAGGCGCGTCCGTGCCTCCGGGCAGCAGTCGTTGACGACCAGCCACCCGAGGTGCTTCTCCTGCTCAGGCGAGAGCAGGGAGTATGTGTTGATCTGCCTCAGATACAGTTGCAGATCAGAGTCGAGATCGGCGCTCGGCATCGACTGCCGTCCCCTCTCGTCGCCAAACTACGGCGAAACGGACACACATTCTTCTCTCCCACCAGACCCGGCTTCCCAGCAACCCACCGGGGCGTGGACGGGGCATGGTAGGACCGACGCCGCGGCGCGGACAAGGGCCGCACAAAGACCGCGTACGCTGCTATCGACGACACAATCCCTACGCTTGAGCCCTCCGACCCCGACAACGACCCCCCGGACGCCACCACGCCCCCCACCACCCCCTTTCACGCCTCCGAAACGCCGATAACGGCCATTCCGACGCGATCCGGGACAGGCGCCTCCCCCGCCGACCGATCGAATACGATGACCCACGCGACGCCGGAGCCACGATGCCCGAACCACCCCCCCAAGACCCGCAGGACCTCACACCCATCCTCCGAGAATGGCCATTCGAGGCCGGCCAGCTCTCCGTGCGCATCGTCCCCGGCATCGACGGATCGCCCAAACTCCAGATGCGCGTCGATCTGGGAATCCTCCAGATGGAGCTCCGCGGCCGCCCGGACGGCCTCCGGCCCGACGGCTTCGACAGTCTCCTGGAACTCCACGAGATGCGACTCGATCAACAGGACGACGACTTCACCCTCTCCTCCGACGACTGCCGACAACTCCGCGAGGAAGCCGCCCAGTTCTACCACCGCTACATCAGTCTCCTGGTCCTCGGCGATTACTCCGGCGTCGTCCGCGACACCTCGCGCAACATCCGTGTGCTCGACCTCTGCTCGGAATACGCCGAGTCCGAGGAAGACCGCGAGATGCTCGAGCCCTTCCGCGCCTACATCACCATGATGCGCGCCCGCGCCATCGCCGGGCAGGCCGTCTCCGACGACGAGCCGCGCGCCGCGCTCCTGGCCATCGAGGACGGCATCGAGGCCGTCCGGCGCGTCTACGAAAACCAGCAGCGCCTCCCCGACTTCGACACCGCCCACGAAGTCGAGATGCTCAAGGGCATGCGCGACGAACTCACGCGCAAACTCCCGACCAGCCAGCGCTCCGAACTCAAGAAGCGCCTCCAGGAAGCCCTCGAACGCGAGAACTACGAGCTCGCCGCGATCCTCCGCGACGAACTCAAGTCGCTCCACGACTGATCACCGCGGCGTCCCGCCCTCAGCGAGACAGCCCGCCGTCCCACGCGTTGAGGTCCAGCCGCACCGGCCCCGGGCGCGCCTGACCCGGCAGCAACGGTCGGGGCCAGGTCGCGCGCCACCCCGCGCCGTCGCGCCGCTCCATCGCCAGCAACATCGTCCCATCGGGCTCGATCGCCCCCTCCGGCGCCGCCACGATTACCCACCACGACCCGTGATTGAACACCGTCGGGAACCGCGCCACTTCATTCCCCTTCCCGTCGCGGATCGCGCCGCCCGCGTCCACGCGCCGCTCGATCACCGGCCCGCGCCCGCCACCGAAGTACAGCACCACCTCATCCCCCGCCGGCGGGCCCTGGTGACCCGCCGAGCACTCCACATACACCTGCCAAACCGCCGCGCCCCCGCCCTCGCCCGGCGCCCGCTGCACCAGCGCCGCGCACGCCTGCTCGCCCAGCGTCGGCGACGCCCGGTCCGCGCGCCACTCGGCCAGCGTCCACGGCGTGTACACCGGCCCGACGCGGAACCCCGGCGGACGCACCACCGGCGCGCCGTTCACCGCCGCGACCCGTGAACTCCACCCGCCGCTCCGCGCCAGCGCCGTCGACGCCCCGCCCGCGTCCGGGTGCTCCGCGATCACCGCCGTCCCCGTGCCGAACGCGCCCACCGTCAGCCGCCGCTCCCCCACCGTCACCTCCGCGACGCGCCCGCGCAGTTCCGTCACGCCCACCATCCCCTGGTTGTCGTCTGTCACCGTCACGCGCACCGGCGCCAGCGAGTCCACATACGACCGGGCCCGCCGCGCCGCGTCCGGCGCGTCCAGCCCCTCCACCGTCAGCGACCGGAGCAGACTCGCGTGGCTCCCCTCCTCCACCGGCCACACCGGCGCCAGCCCGCCCGTCGGCATCGCCGCCACCGCCGTCAGCGCCCGCGCCAATCCCTCGGCCGCGTCCCCGTCCGCCTCGGACACCAACGCCAGCGCCGCGCGCCAGGTCTGCTCCATTTGCACCGCCAGCGCCTCGAGTTCCCGGCGCTCGATCGGCCCCGGCGCGCCGGCATCGCCCCACAACAACTCCGACCCTACGCGGTCCTCGAGCAGCCGCACGCGCCACCGCTGGAACGGATCCTCCGCCAGCGGACGCACCATCTCCCCCACTTCGCGCCACGCCCCGGCTCCCGCGCCGCGCTCGTCGCGCCCCGGCGCGAATGCATCACGCGCCGTCGGCCGCAGCGGGTGGCGAACATCATCAATCATCAATCCATCGAGCCGCGCGCCCGCCGGCGGGTCGCACAACAGCGCCCAGAACCCCACGCCCTGCTCCGTCATCAACTCCTCGGCGCGGCGAGACGAGGCCATCGCCCGGTACGCCGTCACCGTATACACCGGCCCCTCCGGCAGCCAACCCGGCGACGACAGCGCCTCCGCTTCATCCCCGTGCGCATCATGGTCGTGCTCGGCGCTCCGCGGCATCACCGGCCGCACCGCGATGAACACCAGCGACGACTCCACCCGCTCCCCGTCCGCCGTCATGACCCGCGGCTCGCGCGCCGGCAACCACACCGCGCCCACGCCCTCATCCGCAGGGCTCAGCGGGATGACGATCGTCACCCCTTCGAACGCGATCGTCGCCGGCTCCGTCGGCCGCGCCACGCTCCGAGGCGGACTCGCCAACGCCGTCGCCCCCACCGCGCCCACGCACACCAGCCCCGCCATGAATCGCTTCATCCGCAACCTCCGGACGCTCATCGCGCCCGGAATCGTAGCGGGGCGCGGTGTGTTCGCACACGCCGCGCCCCGGGATCATTCCGTACCGTCGAGCGTCACCGGCGCAGGTCGCGCTCACGCTCCGTCACACGCGCCAGCACATCCCGCAGTTTCGACGCCGCCTGCCGGACCGCCTGATACAGATCATCGCCGCGGCTCTCCACCGTGATCGGGTCCATCCCCGCCGGCCGCGCCTCCATCACCACCCGCTTGTCCTCCGGCCCGTGCTTGTGCGCGTTGAGATCGGCCACATGCACCTCGACCCGGGTCAGCCGCTCGGTGAACCGGCGCATCGCCGAGTTCACGCGCGACTCGATGTGCTCCTCGATCGCGGGCGTGGGCTCCATGTTGGCGAAATTCATCTGAAGGATCATCCTGAACACCTCCTGATGTGAAGGGCCCGCCGAACGCGGGACCCGGTCTCTTTCCATATACTTCGTCCCAACCGCCGCAATGTTCGGAGTTTGCGATGACAAACAACCTCGCCGTACGGATCGTGACAGGGTTGACCGTTTCCGCGCCCCTCGTTGCGGGGATCGTTTCCGCCGCCGGCTGCGCCTCAACCGGTATCGCCGTCCGCGAAAAACTCGGTTATGCCAAGCGCGAGCAGCTCGTCGACCGCGTCGAGGATGCCCGCGACTCGCAGGACGCCGCACGCGAACAGTTCGCCGATGCGCTGGAGGAGTTCCTCGCCGTCACCGGCGCCGACGGCGGCGAGCTCGAAACCCGATACAACGAACTCAAGAAGGCCTACGACCGCAGCGAGACCAAGGCCCAGACCGTCCGCGACCGAATCCGCTCGGTCGAGCGCGTCGCCGACGCCCTCTTCACCGAATGGGAGAAGGAACTCGAGCAATACGAGAACGAGTCGCTCCGCGGCGCCAGCCGCGCTCAGCTCTCCGACACCCGCTCGCAGTACAACGCGCTCATCGGCGTGATGCGCCGCGCCGAGCAGCGCATGGACCCGGTCCTCGCGGCATTCCGCGACCAGGTCCTCTTCCTCAAGCACAACCTCAACGCCCGCGCCATCTCCTCGCTCCGCGACACCGCCGCGGGAATCGAGACCGATGTCGCCTCGCTCATCGAAGAGATGAACCGCTCCATCGCCGAGGCCGACGCCTTCATCAAGGGCATGGGCGAGAACTAAGGCGTCTTCGTCGCCGGCGTCCCCGGGATGTCCAGCATCCCGAGCTGATAGTTCGACAGCACGAACCAGTCGATCGCCACGCGGTACCCCTTCTCCTCCAGCACCCGCAGCGCCTGGTCGTACTCCGCCCGCGTCCACCCCTGGCCGTGGATGAGCGCGATCTTCTCCACCCCCGGCACGATCACCTCGTCCGCGCTGCCCGTCAGCACCGGGATTGTGTCGATCGTCACCCGGTTCACCCCCGCCGGGCCCTGGCGCGACTGCACGATGATCATCCCCGGCATCTCCGCCTGGTGCGGCCCCGGCGGCATCTCGCTCTCGGCGATCAGCCGCATCCCCTGCAGGCGCTCCGAGCGGTTGAGCGTCCGCATGAGTTCCAGCGCCAACCCCTTGTCCCGCGCCGGCGTCTGCTTGCCGCCGTACACCGAGCGGTTCCATGTCGCGTCATCCGGCTCGTCGAGAATCGCCGTGATCAGCGACATCGCGTCCAGCGCCGCCACATCAAACCCCTGCTGCTTGAGCCAAGCCAGCGTCTCTTCGAGATACGCGAAGTCCGCGCGCGTCAGGAACCGGTGCTCGGGCTCGCGCTGCGTCCCGAAGTTCGGCGTCACCACCGGCCCGACATAGATCCCGATCCGCATCCCCCGCGCCGTCCACCGATCGCGGAACTTCCGCCAATCGACGAGCCACGCCTGCGACGGCACATCGCGCGGGCACGGGTACGGCATCGACGCCTGCGTCATCTCGTCGCGGATCGGGTGCCCGCCGCTCCAGCCGCGGAACCACACCTCCTCGTACCCCAGCAGCCGCGCCCGGCGCATCGTCTCGTCGAGCACATCCCAGCCCGACGCCAGCACCGCCTCGCCCGTCGGGTTGAAGCGGTGACCGCGCTGCATGTTCGTCTCGCCCGAAAGCGCCAGGATGAGAATCCGCTCGGTCTGGCGCGAGTACCGCGCCGGGAACCGCTCGATCTCCGACCGCCGCAGTACCTTGCCGCGCTGCTTCAGCCACGGGTTGTTCGGAACCGTGACCATCTCCGGCGCCGCGTCCGGCCATGAGACCGTTTCGCTGGGGGGGGGAGGGGGGGGAATGGGCTGAGGGGGGGGCGCGGCCGATGGGGCATCGCCTCCGCCGACTTGCCCCCCAGGGCCCGCACCCCCGTCACCGCCGACGGACACCCCCGTGAAGGCGCACGCGCCGATCACCACAAACAACATCGCCATCGAGAGCCATCGCACCATGCCACCAGTCTACGCAGGACGCGCCCAAGAATGAGCGCCGTTTCACCAGCGATTCATCGTGGCTTCCGCCCGCGCCATCACACTTCCGATCACTCGACCAATGCAACGAACACTCAGGGAGGATCCCCGCCATGACGCCCACCACCAACCCCCGACGCAACGGCGACCTCTCCACGAAGACCGTCGCCGTGATGGCCACCAACGGCTTCGAGCAGAGCGAACTCACCGAGCCCGTCGCCGCGCTCAAGGACGCCGGTGTCACTGTTCACATCGTCGCGCCCGAAGCGGGTCACATCAAGGGCTGGGACCACGACAACTGGGGCGACAAGATCGCCGTCGACCGCACCATCGAGGAGGCCCAGGCCCACGCCGACGAGTACGACGCCCTCGTCCTTCCCGGCGGCGTCATGAATCCCGACCAGCTCCGCATGAACGAAGACGCACTCACCTTCGTCCGCGAGTTCTTCAAGACCGGTAAGCCGGTCGCGGCCATCTGCCACGGCCCGCAGATCCTCATCGACGCCGGCGTCATCGAAGGGCGCGAAGTCACCAGTTACCCCTCCATTAAGACCGACCTCAAGAACGCCGGCGCACGCTGGACCGATCAGGAAGTCGTCGTGGATCAGGGGCTCGTCACGAGCCGAACCCCCGACGACCTCCCCGCCTTCAACGCCAAACTCCTCGAAGAACTCGCCGAAGGCGTGCACGCGGGCAACCGCACCGCCTGACCCGGTCGCCCCCCTCGCCCCCCCGCCCCCCCCGGCGCAGGCCCGCGGCCCCCCAATCCTTCCCCCTTCCCAACAGACGCGGCGCCGCACAGGGACGCCGCGTCTTTGTTATTGATGGAGAACCCCGCGCCCATCGATCGGCTGTTCACTCGCCCCCGCCGTACACCTTCGCCGCCCACTTCTCCGGTTCCTCGGCCGCCCGCCTGGCACACTCAGTACAGCAGAAATACAGCCGCTTCCCCGCGTGATCGAACGCGGCCCGCGCATCGATCCGCGACCCCGATAGCGGGCACCGCGTGTTCCACGACGGGATCGCATCCACAGCCAGATCCTTCGAGACGCCGTCCTCGAACATCGTCGGAATCAGAATCTCACGCTCACCCCGCGCCAGTGCCGCCGCGAGATTGAATCGGACCTCCACCCCGTAGTTGTGATCTGCGTACAGATACACCTCGCCGTTCGTCAGGTCGTACACGCACGAGTATTTCGTCGCGTAGGGCCCTTCGGCGTGCGTCGCTTCGAGCCCCGATCGGATCAACTCGACGGTCGCCTCACCCCCGGCGTCGATCGCGCCGCCGATGATCTCCGCGATCTTCGGCGCACGATCGCACCCCGCCTCCGCCGCGGTCGTGCGCGTCTGCCGGAAATTCGTGCACACCTGCCACTTCCCCTGGCCCCGCACCACACGGTCCCCTTCGTAGATCGCCGAGGCGCCGGCCCGATCCGCCATGAACACCATCCCATCGGCGAACCACGGCACGCGGAATCCATCGAGGAACGCGATCGCTTCATCGACTGTCGAGCACTTGGCCAGCATCTGGTCCAGCAGCGCCGTCGATGGTTCGGCCCCCGCTTCGTTCACTGCGATTTCTTCGTGCGGCGTCCACACACCGTCGAAGAACAGACCCTTCTCGTTCATCCCGCCCTGCGCGTACCCCTCGCGGAATCCGAACACCACACGACCGTACGCGCCCGCCGACGCGGGGCGCAGCCACATGAAGCACGACGGGTCGCTCCAGTCCTCGTTGTTCCCCGCCAACACCCGCGTCCCGTCGTTCGCCATGAAGATGGTGCAGGCCATCGCCCCGCGCCATGACCCCAACAACAAGGCAACGACCGCGAGAAGACGAATCATCCGATGCATGGCGAAGCCCTCCGGCTGGTGTCGCACCAGTCTACGGCCCACCCCGCCGCGCCCAAGTCATGACCCTCCCCTACAATGCCTCCAATCGCTCGGGGCGCCGGCCTTCGTGGCCTGCTGAGAAGTACCCGTCGAACCTGAACCGGTTCGCACCGGCGGAGGGAACGCGAACGCACAAGCCCGTTGTGCATTGGCCCTTCTCCGGCGAGCCCCAGACGCACCCCCCACTGGGAGCACGCCATCATGGATCGCCCGAACAACCACCCCTACCCCAAGACCAGCCCCGCGCACCTCGACGCCGCGTCGCCCGCGCACAAGGCCCACCACCACACGCGCCACGCCGCGTCCACCGGTCAGTCGCCGACGCTGAGCGACCTCTTCTCGCCCCCGCTCCACGGCGCCGAGAACCCATCGCCCGCGCGCGAGGGAACCTCTCCCGGCTCCTTCGCCCTCCGCGCCGATGTCGGCGGCCCACTCATGTTCAGTTCCCCCGACACGCCCGGCATGCCCGCGCCCTCCACCAAAACCGCGTGGGACTTCCTGCCCGAAGACTGGACGGTCGACATCATCCCTCCCTCCCCCGCCGCCGGCGGGGGAGGTGTCACGAGCAACGCGAGTGACGGAGGGGGAAGATTCCACACCTTCACCGACGCCCGCGGCATCACCCGGCGCGTCACCACGCCCCCCCACTTCACACCCATCACCCAGCTCGAACACGCCCGCCTCGGCGTCATCACGCCCGAGATGCGCCGCGTCGCCGAGCGCGAGCCGCACCTCACGGCGACGCAGGTGCGCGACGAGGTCGCCGCGGGCCGGCTCATCATCCCCGCCAACCGCGTCCATCTTCAGCACAACCTCGACCCGATGGCCATCGGACGCGCCAGCAAGACCAAGGTGAACGCCAACATGGGCGCCTCGCCCGTCTCCTCCGGCACCTCCGAAGAAGTCGAGAAACTCCGCTGGGCCGAGCGCTGGGGCGCCGACACCGTGATGGACCTCTCCACCGGCGGCGACCTCGACGCCACGCGCACCGCGATCCTCCGCGCCTCCACC
>CAZSLT010000030.1:0-20814 GCA_964607595.1 uncultured Phycisphaeraceae bacterium | reverse complement strand
GGGTTCTCTTGTCGCAATTTGCGTGTGAGCGGGGTGTTTTGGGGTGATTCCGCCGAGTTGGCGGCGGCGGCAGAGGGGGTCGGGGCGGGGGCTTGGCACTTGAGTCAATGGGCGCACGGGTTCGCACCGAGAAAACCTCGTTGGCGGTGCCGAGAACGCGGGTGAGGAAGCAAAAATGGAAATTTTGGGCCGGTCCGCTTCGCACCGTCGGCGCGCGATTGTGGTGGCGGGGGCGCGGATATCAGCGGGGGGCGGCGGGGCCGCGGCGCGGAGGGTCGGCCCGGTGGCCGTGTCCGGCGCCGGGGACGCCGCGCGGAGGGTTCGCGATGACTCGGCTGGTTTACGACGACAACGGCGAGGTGATGATGATTCTCGACGACGGGGCGACGGGGCGGTCGCGCGGTGTGATCGGCCGGTGGCTGGTGGTCGCGTGGGTGGTGTTCATGGTGGTGCTGGCCGGGCTAGCGATGGCCGGGTGCATGACCGCCGAGCAGGCGCAGTCGCTCAAGGACAAAGTCGCCGCGTCTGCGGACGCCAAACTCGCGGCGATCCAGGCGGGTGTCGAGACACACGCGGCGCAACTCGAACTGGCCCGGCAGGTGGTCGCGGGGGCCGCGATGGCGACCGAGCCCCTGAGCCCGGAGTTCGCCGAGGCGCTCAAGTACGCCCAGGACATTCTCTCGGACACGCCCGGTCTGATCGCGGCGCTCGAGCAGGACCGACAGAGCGTGGCGGAATGGAAGGCCGAGCAGACAGTCATGATCGATGAAAAAGCCAGCGCTGCGGCCCGGACGGCCACAGTCATCACCGGTGTGGTCGGGCTCGGGCTCACGCTGTTGACGGGTGGCACCTCGCGGTGGCTCGGCGTGATTCAAGGCGCCGGACAGGTCGCCTCCACGATCGCCAAGGCGCGGAGCGCCGATCCGAACTTCAATGCGGCGTTCACCGACGACGGGTCACACGCGGTGCAGGTGATGAAAAAGGCGCTGGCGATGGCCCCTCCGGCGGTCAGCAAAGCGGTGGCCAAGGCGAACAATGAGTACCCGCCGATTGCGGTCGAACCGATCGGCCCGGTCGGCGGCCAGACGCCCGCGGCGGTCTGACGCGGACCCGACAGTCTTCCCCCCCCATCGGAGCCCTCCTCCGAGCGACGCCCCGGCGGGCTTCATGCCCCCGGGGTGTCGTGTTTTTGGGGGAGCGGCGGGCGGATATCAGCGGGGGGCATGGCCGATTACAACTGGAACACGGGCAAGCTCAAGAACAAGGTCCGCCAGGCGCGGTCCGTGAACATCCTGAGCATGAAGGTCGTCGCCAACTCCAACGGAGGCGCTCAGGGTCCGTCGCTGTATTTCGGCTTCGCCGACATCTTCCGGGACGCGTTTCTTCCCGTGATCGGGGTCTGCGCCGGGGCGTTCTGCGTGCAGCCGCGCGGATGGGGGGCGCAGCTCAACGGCAGCCCGGACCTCTGGCCGTTCCACACATCCTCGGCGCCGCTCGGTGACGGGGTGTCGAGCGCGGGCGGGAACCGGCTGCTGGGACGCGAGACGGCGTCGATCGGGCCGACCTACTCCGATCACACCGCGGCCCCAAGCGACACCGACGGGGCGGCGCTCAACCCCGGCGAGGTCGGGTCGAGCGATGTCCGGGACACCTGCGAGTTCATGATCCCCTCGGCGTCGCCGTGGCCGAGCAACGGCACGGGCGGCGTGGTGCAGGTCGGAGCGGTCGGCAACGACGCGATCCGGCGGTGCGCCTACTGCTCGATCGCCGCGATCGCGGACTATGAGTACGACGGCAGCGGCCGCTTCGACTGGCTTTGGGCCGGGCACGGAGACGGACCCTACCTGCCCGACAACGGCGCCGGCACGCGGATCGGTCACGAGGAGATCCAGGCGCTGATCATGCGCCGCGACATCCCCGATCCGGGCGGCGCCGGAAAGTACGCCAGACACCAGACGCAGCTGCAGCCGCAGTCGTTCGCGGCGACGCATTCAGGCGGCGGCAGCGGCATCACCGCCGACAACGCCAGCTCGAGGGTTTCGACCGGCGGGAACTGGTCATCGACCGGGTTCTCTCTCATCCCCGTGGGGACCGACTACACGCTGAAGAAATACACCTGGACCCCGGCGTCGCCGGTTCATGGGATCGGACTTCTGACGACGGGCGCGGATTACAACCAGGTCGCCGCGGCGCGCGGCGCGGCGATCATCGCGATCTCCACGAAGTTCGCGAATCAGGATTTCGGGCTGCGCACCGGGACAATGACACGGGGCGGATTCCTGGCCGAGTCCCTCAACGCCGCGGTCCACGAC
Organism: uncultured Phycisphaeraceae bacterium; assembly: GCA_964607595.1. GTDB lineage: Bacteria > Planctomycetota > Phycisphaerae > Phycisphaerales > UBA1924 > JACKHC01. The sequence continues at coordinate 18,502 of CAZSLT010000030.1, read as the reverse complement.
GGGTCGGCGACCGACCCGCAGCGGGTCATCACCGAGGCGCTCGACGAGCATGTCACGGCGATCGTGATGATGGCCAACGACGCCGGGGCGGGCGTCAGCGCCGAGGACTGGGCGGACGACATCTGGGCGTACATGGAGCGGACCTGGACCTACGACGCCGACCACCACTTCATCATCGTGGTGGAGTGGCGCGGGGATCGGACGCAGGAGATCATGGACCGCATCGGCTCCTACGGCGCCGAGGCCAAGGCGCGGGTGATCGCCGACGACGACGAGCGGGTCACGATCATGGACCTCTACACGCCCTCGCTCGCCTGGCCGGACTCGGTGTTCGACGGCGGGCCGCACCTCAACCTCGACGACTCGGGGCGGCCGTACGCCAAGGCGGCGATGGAGCGGGCGGTCTTCCGCGGCGGCGGGGCGTCACGGAGCCGGAGCCGGTCACGGGCGCGGGCGCGGTCGGGGGCGGAGTTTGCGGCGTAACGAGCCCGGAGCGCGAGCGACGGGGCGGGAACCCCTCTCCCCCGCCCCTCGGGGGGGCCCGATGGGGAGAGGGGAGAAGAGCGGTCGGCTCTGTGATCTCTCGTGGGCTCTTGTGGTGAATGAATCTGACGGGGCACTCGCTGGCGCTTCGTGCTCGCAGGACACCGACGGTGAAAGGATCTGACGATGGCGACGGTGACGGACAGGAAGGGCAACGAGATCGGGGTGGGTGATCTGGTCGTGTGCCTGTCGGCGCACGGGGAGGAGCGCGGCGACCTGCCCGGCCCGCCGTGCCCGGTGGTGGCGATCGACGATGAGCATGTGTTCATCAAACAGACCACGGGCCGCGGGGTCCGCGCCTGCACGCTCACACTCGCGGAGTTCGCGGGGAGTTCGTGGGTGAAGGCGTAGGGGGAAGGCAACAGGCAGCAGGCAACAGGCAGCAGGGGGAACCGGATCGGGCCTGATGACTGATGCCTGGTCCCTGATGCCTTCGGATATGAGGGAACCATGGCCAAGACGAAGAAGACGGTGACGGACACTGCGGAAGAAGCCTCCTCCCCCTCACCCGGCCCTGTGGGCCACCCTCTCCCTCAAGGGGAGAGGGACGCAGGCCCCGAGACGATGGCGGCGGGTGACGACACGCCCCTGAGCGGGGATCCGCTGCTGGCGGGGGTTGGGGGGGGGGCGGACGCCATGTTCGGCGTGTACCGGCTGGCGCGGGCTGTTGCCGAGGGGGGCAGAGTCGATCGCAAACAGGTGGACGCGGCCCTCGAGGCCGCCGGATGGCTGCCCCAGGAGTGGGAGCACGAACTGGCCAGGCAGCGGGCGATGGCGTCGGCACGCGCGGCGATGCGCGACGGCCCCGCCGCCGTTGAGGCGGTCGAGAAGGCCGAGCGCGCCGTTGAGGACCTGCGGCTCGAGCGGGACCGGGTCGTCGCCGAGGCGGACGCCAAGATCGCCGGTGCGGTCCGCCAAGCGGCCGAGGCCCGCAACCGTCTGGCCGCCGCCGGTGAGGCGCGGGCGCGGCTGATCTCGATGGCCCCGGCGCCGATGAAGGAGCGCCGCAAGAAACTCATGCTCATGCGCCCCCGGCTGTCGTCGGCGGTGACCGACGCGGCCCGGCTCGTCGAGCGGATGCACGAGCTGGTGGCCACGCGTCGGGCCGAGGTCGCCCGGATCAGCCAGAAGGCCCGGCCCGACGAGCACGCTGCGGCGACGCAGCGCGTCACCGAGGCCGAGGGTCGGCACGCCGACGCCTCGGCGGCGCTGGAAACGGCGCGGGCGGCGGTCGGTGAGAACGAGCGGATGATCAGCGCCGTCGAGCGCGAGATGCAGGAGTGAGCACGATGCCGGACGAGATCGACGCGGCCGAGGCGCTGCGGGCGCAGAAGCGGTCCAACGCCGAGGCGGCGCGGGCCATCACCGCCGAGCGGGACGGGTACCTCAAACGCACCGAGGACCGGCTGGCGGCGCTCAAGAAAGACCGGCGCCGCATCGACGCCGAGCTGCGGCGTCTGGCCGCGCCCGGGGGATAACCAATCGTGGGGGTCGAGGAGGGCCTGACCCGTGGGCGGTTCGACGCGCGACGGGGGGGAGCAGCGCCACAAAGCACGACCGGTGGCCAAGGACTCGGCCGCGGCGACCGCCACGGCCGGCGGTCCCGTCGGCAGGATGACCACCGCGCAGTACGCCCAGCGGGTCGGCGTCAGCGACCGCACGCTCCGCTACTGGTGCGAGAAGGGGATGCCGCACGAGCGGGAGACCTACCCCGACCCCAGGAAGCCCGGGAAAGAGGCGACGCGGATCGTGATCGATGTGGTGGCGGCCGACGCGTGGCGCACGCTGCACATCGCCGAGGGCAAGGTCGGCGGCAAGCGCCCGGGTGCGGGCCGCAAGCCCCCCGGCAAGCCACCCCCCACCCCCACCACCACCGCTGCCAACACTCCGGCCTCCCCGTCGTCCCCATCGGAGGAGTCCGAGGAGAGGCACAAAGAGAAGACCTTCGCGCAGCTCCGCAACGAGGAGATGTTCGAAACCATCCGCGAGAAGCGGCTGCGCAACGAGGCGGCCGAGGGCAACCTCGTGCCCCGCGCCGATGTCCGCGCGCAGTGGAGCGAGTTCGTGACGCGTGCGGCGGGGATCGCGGCGCGGGCGCCCGATCGGGCCAGCGAGGCCGCGGCGCACAAGGCCGGGCTCACGCGCGAGCAGCAGAAGGCCGTCAAGGCCGCCCTGACCGAGCAGATGCACCAGCTCATCTACTCCCTCAGCGGCGTGGGGGCCACGCGGATCAGCGATGAGGCCGAGGACAAGATCGAGCGGCTGCTGCGGGAGGGTAAGAGCGGCGGCACGAAGAAGACCAAGAAGAAGGCCCGCGGGGCGGCCAAGAAACGCGGCAGGGCGGGGGGATCGTGAACTCGGCCACGATCCATCCCGGGGCGGTGTTCGCGTCGATGGACGGCGTCGCCGAGAAGATGCTCGCGGGGGTGCTGGCGCTGCACATGCGCTGCCCCGAGACGACGACGGTGGACGCCTGGGCGCAGGCCGAGCGGCTGGTCGTGGGCAAGGACGCGGCGCGGCCGGGGCCGTGGGACAACTCGTGGGCGCCCTGGCTCGTCGAGCCGATGCGGTGCTGGACCGACCCGGCCGTCACGGACATCGTGATCATGGCGTCGACCCAGAGCGGCAAGACCGAGACGCTCTTCAACTGCCTGCTCTACACCATCCGGCACGACCCGCGGCCCTGCCTCTACATCTCGACCGATCAGGAGGCGGCCAAAGAGTTCAACGACGACCGGCTCATCCCCACGCTCGAGGCGGTGCGGGCGCTGCGGGACCTGGTCCCCCTGGGCGACAGCCGGCTCATCAAGCGCGCCAAGCTCACGCTGCCGACGATGCCGCTCTGGCTCACGGGCGCGCACTCGGCGGGCAAGCTGGCGCGGATCAGCGTGCAGCGGGGCTTCTTCGACGAGATCGACAAGTGGGCCCAGGAGCTCCGCGGTCGCGGCAAGGTCGAGGGCAGCGCCGAGGATCTGGCGCGGTCGCGGTTCGACGCCCACGGCGACGATGTCAAGCGGATCTGGGTGAGCAGCCCGACCGACGAGATGGTGGGGATCCACCGGCTCTACCACAACTCCGATCAGGCGCGGTGGCAGGTCCCGTGCCCGCGCTGCGGGAAGTACCAGGAGCTGCGTTTCAGCGTCAACGGCAAGCTCGGCGGCGGGGTGCGGTGGGAGGGCGGGCTCGGGGATGCGCTCGACGGGTCGGCCTTCGCGGCGTTCTGCGCGCAGGTGCAGGCGACCGCGTGGTACGAGTGCGAGCACTGCCGCGGTCGGGTCGAGAGCCGCGAGAAGGGGTGGATGAACGCGCGGGGGGTGTGGGTCCGCACCGGGCAGCGCGTCGGCGACATCGACCCGCAGGACCCCGAGCCGCGCCACGGCGCGGTCATCGGGGAAGCGCCCCAGACCAAGGTGCGCGGGTTCCACTGGGGCCAGCTGGTCACGACCTGGAAAACCTTCGGCGATGTCGCCGAGGAGTTTGTCAAGGAACGGGGGGCGACGCGCGGGTGGGTGAACCGCGTGCTGGGTGAGCCGTGGAAGCAGCCCGGCCAGCACACCGACGCCGGGACGCTCAAGGGCATCATCGAGAGCGGGACGGGCGGGACGCCCGAGGACCCGGTGTACAAGCTGCGGAGCGTGCCCGCCAAGGCGCTGGCGCTGGCCGGGGCGATCGACATCCAGCGCGACCACGCGTGGTTCGTCGTCCGCGGGTACGGCGCGCAGGAGCGGAGCTGGCTCATCGATTACGGGCGCGTCGAGTGCCCGGAGGTCATCGAGAGCGACAAGATGCTGCCCGACCTGTACGCGCGGATGCTCGCCGACCGCTGGGGCATGGTCGAAGAGCTCGTCATGCGGCAGTACCCGCGGGTGAACACGGGCGAGGCGGCGCCGGTGAAGGTGTGGGCGGTGGACTCGGGGCACCGCACGGGGGAGGTGTACCACTTCGTCGAGCGGTTCCGCACGCCGACCGGCGAGGCGCGGCCGGGGTGCCCCAAGATGCACGCGGCCAAGGGCGAGGGCACGGGCGGGCGGCCGTGGTGGGACTCGCTCATCGACGACCCCGAGCGGGTGCGGGTGCTCAAGCTCCAGCGGCCGGCGCGGCTGATGCACATCCACTCCGAGCACTGGAAGAACGAGGTGTGGCAGCGGCTGCACCGGATGGCCGGCAGCTACGGGTGCTGGTCGTGGCCGAGCGACACCGACGGGGTCTACATGCGGCAGATGACCGCCGAGCAGCGGGTGATCCGACAGACCCGCCGTGGCCCCGTCAGCGAGTGGAAGATCCGCCCCGGCCGCAAGGACAACCACTTCTGGGACTGCGAATACATGCTCATGGCGCTGGTCGAGCGCGAGGGGCTCAAGACGCTGGGCGCCCCGGTGGACTCGGCGCCGGTGCGGCGCGGCCCCCGGTACGGGTCGGTGCGGGCGATGTGATGGGAACGAGCCCGGAGCGCGAGCGACGGGGCCAGCAGGAACCCCCACCGGTCGGCTCGCGCCGACCACCTCCCCCGATGGGGATCGGGGGAGGGAGCTTCGTGCTCGGAGGGCCATCGCCGCAGGCGGATATCAGCGGGGCATGTGGACCTACTCGGACTGGGTGACCCTCACGGACGCGGCGGCGCAGCGGACGCGGCTGGCGCTGCACATTCAGGAGGTCACCGACGCGATCACCGCCGATGTCGCCAGCGACGGCAAGAGCCGCTCGAGCCAGGGGCTCGTGCAGATGCTGGCGCGGCTCGAGGCGCGGCTGGCCGCCCTCGACGAGAAACTCGGCTACGGCGCCGCCGCCACGGCGGTCTCGCTCACGGCGGACCTGCGCGGGGGCCGCCGGTGATCGCGTCGGCTGGAAAGAACGGGGCGATGAGCGGGAGCCCGGCCCTCGAGGCCGATCGGCACGCGGTCATGGGCATGGATAAGGGTGGGTCTGGGGGTGCGGGGGGGGCGTTCCGGCGCGAGGTCGAGCGGCACCGGCTGGCGTTTCTCGAGCGCTGCTCGGAGATGTTCCGCGCCTACGACGCCTCAGCCTCGTCGCGGACGCGGCAGGAGGTCGTCAAGCTCTTCGGGTCGGGCGATGCGCTGCTGGCCCCCGACCGCGAGGCGCTGGTGGCGCTGAGCCGGTCGATGGACCGCAACTCGCCCATCTACAACGCCTTCATCGACCGCCTGACGACCGTGCTGATCGGGCCGGGGATGACGATCCGCGGGCTCAACGCCGCGGCGCGGGACGCGGTGGGGCGTTTCACCGAGTGGTTCGACGAGCGGGCCGACGACCGCGGGCTCAGCGACGGGTCGGAGCTGCAGCACCTCTGGACGCGGGAGACCTGCGTCGCCGGGGATGTGCTGATCATCCGCACCAGCGACCGCACCCTCCAGACGATCGAGGCCGAGCGGCTGCGCTGCATGACCAGCGTGGCCTCGTACAACACCTCCAAGGGCGAGCGCGCGATCGACGGCGTGGTCATGGACGAGCGGGGCCGGCCGCTGCGCTACACGGTGGTGCCGTGGGATGTGTGGGGCAACCGCGGGCTCACCGAGACGAAGGTCGAGGCGGGGTACGCGCACCTCTTGGCCAACCGCCAGCGGCCGAGCCAGACGCGCGGCACGCCCTGGCTGACGGCGGCGATCGAGACGATCTCGCGGCATGAGGATGTGCTGACCTATGTCGCGCTGGCCACGGCGGTGGCGGCGAGTTTCGCGGTGGCGATCACCAGCAAGAGCCCGGCGGCGATGGCCGGCGTGCTGCAGCAGGGCACGCAGACGCGGAGCGACACCGGCGACGGGACCGGGGACGGCGCGGGCGACGGCGGCGCGGGGGGCGGCGTGGTCGAGCGGCTCATGCCCACGGTGGCCGGGCGCGTCATGCTGCTCAACCCCGAGGAGGACATCAAGACCGTCCAGGGCAGCCAGCCGCAAACGAACTTCGAGGCGTACCACCAGAGCGTGATGCGGCTGATCACGGCGGTGGCCGGGTACCCGCTGGAGTCCCTGACGATGGACTACAGCCGGGCGAATTACTCGGTGACGCGGATGGCAGAGATCGCCGCGGCCGAGAGCGCCGACCCGTTCCGCCGCCAGATGGTCGCGCGGGTGCTGCGGCCGATCTACCGCTGGTGGCGGGCCGGGATGATCGTGGACGGGAAGATGCGCGACGACCCGGCGACGCTCGAGGTGGCGTGGGACTCGCCGCCGCTCAAGAGCGCCGACCCGCTGCGGGACGCGCAGACGGATGTGCTGGAGATCGGCAACCTCATCTCGAACCGCGACGAGGTGGCGCGGCGGCGCGGCAAGCCCTCGCTCGTGTCCCATCTCGATCAGTGCGCGGCGGAGAAACAGATGCTCGACGAGCGCGGGATCACGCCGGTGCTGGCCCCGGGGACGAAGGTCGCCCCCGGCGACAACGGCGAGGAGGGCTCGGCGGGCGGCAAGCCCATGGACGGCGGCGAGGCGCCGGGGACCGAGGACGCCGGCGGGCCGAGCCCGAGGTGAGAAAGCATTCACCACAGAGGCACAGAGAGCACAGAGGGAGAGGCGGGATTGAAGTACTTCCAGATCAGCGAGGACGACCTGGCGACGCTCGAAAAAGACCTCCCGGAGCTGCTGAGCCGCGGGTATCCGAACCTCGACAACCCGGCGCGGGCCATGTGGCGACGCGTTCAGAAGGTCGTCATGGATGTGCGGTGGAACTACGGGCCCCCCACCGAGGTGGAAGTCCGCGAGGCCGAGACGGATTAGGCGAGCCCGTGTGGGGCGGTTGAACGAGCCCGGAGCGCGAGCGATGGGGCCCCTCTCCCCCACCCCTCTCCCGATGGGGAGAGGGGAGAAGAGAGACCGCCTCTGGCGGCGGATATCAGGGGAGCATCATGAGCACGGCGACGAGCACGAAAACGAGTCCAGAAACCGATGTGCTGCGCGGAGGGGCGATCCAACTCATCGCCGACGCCACGATCGAGGGGACATCCTCCGGGAAAGCGTCGGGACCGGGCGGTTTCAGCGGCACGGCCTACGCCGGGAACCCGGTGCCGCGGTGGTTCGGCACCCTCGTCGTCGATGTCGACGGGATCGAGGTCCCCGAGTCCGGTGTCCGGCCCGTGCTGTTCATGCACTCCGGCGACGAGAAGTGGGGCGGCGGACGGGTCGGAAAGACAACCTCAATCACCAAGCGGTCCGGCGCCCTGCACATTGAGGCGCAATTCCTCAAACGGAACGAGGTCGCCACCAAGGTGCGCAGCGACCTCGAAGACGGATTCCCGTGGGAGTTGTCGATCGGGATCGACCCGATCGAGACCGCGGAGATCGAGCCGGGCGAGTCTCGGACGGTCAACGGCCGCGAAGTCATGGGGCCCGCCCGCGTGCTGACGCGGAGCCGGCTGCGCGAGGTGTCGGTCGTGGATCAGGGCGCCGACTACCAGACCGAAGTCGCGATGCTCCGGCGCACCGATCGGGTTGCCGTCGAGGACATCACCCCCGAATGGCTGCGCGCCAACCGCCCGAGTGTCGTGGCGGCGCTGGCGGCCGAAGAAGAGCCCTCACCCGCGGGGGGGCCTCTCCCAGAGGGAGAGGGGGCCAAAGAGGGCGCGGATACAAGCACAGCGACGAACGCCGAGGCGGACGCTCCTGATGAGGACGAAGACGACGCCGAGGCCGCCAAGCCGGTCAAAGACACGGAGAGCCAGAACATGAGCGCGACGACCACGACCCCCGCCACCCCGCCCGCAACCCCGGCCACTCCGGCCGCGACACCGCCGGCGGCATCCCCCCCCGCGGCCGCCCCCGCCTCGCTCGAGGAACTCTCGGCGCTCAAGGGCGCTTCGCCCGAGTTCGTGCTCGAGTGCCTCCGCAACAATCGCACGATCGGCGACGCCTCGGCGCAGCTCATCGAGAAGCTCTCGGCCCGCGTCGCCGAGCTCGAGACCGCCCGTACCGGCGACCTGGCCGCCCAGGCGTCCGGCGTCGACCGCGTCCCCGGCGCCGCGGCCGCGCCGCCCAACGCCTCGGCGGGCGGGACCGGCAAGAAGGAGATGAAGTTCACGAGCGTGGAGGCCGCGCTGGCCGCCTACGACGGCGACGAGAAGCTGCGGGCCAAGTGGAAGACCAAGTGCTACGGCAGCGAGAGCGCCGCGCGGGTGGCGTTCAGCCGCACCGCCGACGCCATGATCCGCCAGCACACGGAGTTCGTCGAGGCCGTCTGACCCCAACCACCCCATCGAATCACGCCGCCGGATATCAGCGGCACAGAACGCACGCACGAACGCACGCACGGGGCCATCCGGCCCCATTGCAGGACGGAGCACGGACCATGGCACTTTCCGCCGACGCCAAACTCGCCATCTCGTTCGACGCGCACCATGTCGTCGACCTGGCGGCGCTGACGAACATCGTGATCTACGAGGGCGCGGCCCTGGCCGACACCGGCGGCAACGGCTACGCCGCGCCGCTGGCCTCGACCGCCGCGTTCCTGGGCTTCGCGCTGGCCCCGCTGACCATGACCGGCATCGCCTCTGGCGCGCGCCGCGTCAAGGCCGCGGTGCAGGGCGTGATCAAGGGCGTCACGCTCGGCGACGGCAACGGCATCACCGACATCGGCGTCGACTGCTACATGAGCGACGACGGCACCTTCGTCTTGTCGTCCTCGGGCACCAGCAAGATCGGCAAGGTTCTCAACTACGACGCGACGACCGCCAAGTGGGACATCTTCTTCCAGTCCTCGGCGCTCCGCGTCTAACCACCGGCATCGACGGGTCATCTCGCACGCACGGCCGCGGGCGCGGCACACAAGGACGGGTTCAACATGAGCGCAGCACGGCTGAATCAGGGGCAGATCCGAGGCGACTTCGAGGCCGGCATGGCCATCGGGTTCGAGCGTCTGCTGGTCGACGGTCTGTTCATCCGCACCCGCAGCACGGTCGAGACCGAGACCTACGCGCAGATGCGGGCCGCCCCGCGGCTCAGCGAGCGGCGCCGGCCCATCTCGCCCAAGCGGATGGTCGCCGACCTGCTCACGGCCCGGAACAAGGCGTACGACGCGGCCTCGGCCGTCGACCTCGACGCCTGGCGTCGCGACCAGACCGGCGCGGTGTCGGGCCGTATCCGCGAGCACGGGCTCTCGGCGTCGAGCCTGCCCTACGAGCTCATGACCAGCGCGCTCACCGACAACCCCACGGTGTTCGACGGCCAGAACTTCTTCGACACCGACCACTCGGGTCCCTCGGCTCAGGTCAACGCGCTGGCCGCGGCGCACATCCCCGGTCTGGCCGTCGTCGATCAGGACGACCCCACGCCCGAGGAACTCGCCCCGGTGGTCACCTCGGCGATCTCCAAGCTCCGCGGCTTCGTCGATGACGAGGGCCGGCCCGTCAACGCCTTCGCCACGCGGTTCCTCGTGATGGCCAAGCCGGGCGTCGTCTCGGGCGCGCTCGAGGCCGCGATCCGCGCCAACAACCTCTCGGGCGGGCAGACGAACATCGTCAACCCGACCGGACAGAACCGCGTCATCGGCCCGGGCCGCGAGGTGCTCTTCACCGAGAACGCGTTCCTCACCGGCAACGAGCAGGTCTTCTACATCCTCCGCCTCGACGGCGGGATGCAGGGCCGGGCGCCCTTCCTGCTCCAGGAAGAGCTCGCCGCCGAGATGACGATGTTCGACAACGACCGCGAGGCCGTGATCGCCAACGAGGCCACGGTGTATGTGAAGTGGCAGGGCGCCGTGATCCCGCTGGACTGGACCTGCGCCGTCCGCTGCACGATCAGCGAGTAATCGGCGGAACGACGAACAGAAGCACGACGCGGGGCCGGGAGGAGCATCGTCCCCGGCCCCGCGTTTGTCGGTAGAGGAGGGACAGGGCCGTGGCGTTCGGTGATGAGATCGAGCAGCTGCATGAGGATTGCCTGGGCACCTTCGGGCAGGCTGGCACGCTCATCATCCCCAAGGCCGGGGCGCTGGACCTGGGCACCGGCACCCGCGCCGGCACGCCCGTCACCCAGGCCATCACCTTCACCGTCGAGCCGTCGTTCAAGACCGGACGCGCCGAACGCATCCGCGTCTGGTGCCGCAAGGACGATGTGACGATCGGCAACGGCGTGCCCGCCAAGGGCTGGCAGTTCACCGTCAACGAGCGCACCTGGACCGTCGAGAGCGTCACCACCGACGCCGACGGCACCGGGTTCCGCATCGTCGGGGAGGTCATGGCCCAATGAGCCCGCTGCCGGTCGTGCGGATCGATTACAGCCAGGCGGACCGCATGGTGCTTGAGGCCCTCGAACCCCTCGACCTGGACGCCACCCCCGCCGGCGATATGAACATCCGCGCCTTCGGGGATTTCGCGGCGATCGACTACGACCATCCCTTCGTCTTCGTCATCGGGTGCGACACCGTCGGCAACCGGTCCAGCGCCGACGGCTCGCCCGCCCGCGCCAAGGCGACGCTGCGGATCATCGTCGGGGTCGCCAACGCCCTGATCGAGGAGAACCGGTTCCGGCTCTCGGAGGTGGTCTCGAAGGTCGTCCACCGGCTCGAACGCGTCGACCTCTCGGAGCCCACGCTCACCCACCGGCTGGAGCTGCACGACGCGGCGGTCCGCCGGCTGGGGACGCTGGACCCGATGGACGACGGCGTGCCGGATACAACCGGGGCGGAAGTGACCATCGAGGGTCAGCTCATCCGGCAGGAAGGCGACACCATCGGGAGCGCGTGAACCATGGCCGATGTGAATATCAATACTGGCAACACGCTCCGCCTCAAAGAGGGCGAGATCCGCATCGTCGGGGTCGCGGACGAATACATTATCCTCCAGCGGGTATACGGCACCTGCCGGATCAACGAGGGCGGAACGGCGCTCATCCCCATCATGAACGGGGCGGCGCTGGACCCGGCCAACATCCGCCAGGGCGACGACCGCCCGACCACGATCGAGATTCAGGCGCGGGTCACGAAAGAGGGCATCACCGGCGCCTCGAGCCTGCGCAACCTCACCAAACAGGTCTTCACGGCCGGCAAGGCGGTCCCGTTCGAGATGTCGGTCAAGGTGCCGGACTCGCGCGGCGCCTCGACCGGGCTGCTCGTGGAGTTCGCCGAGTGCGTGCTGGACCCCGGCGGGCTCACGATCGAGGAGTCCGACGGCGACGACACCGACAAGATCACGCTCCGCATCACCGACTACGAGGCGGCGCCGGCCTACTCGACTTACAGCTGAGTCCCCGACCGGGACGCGCGATGGGGCGGGGCGACGAAGGAGGGCATCCGTGAAGATTTCCGACATCCGGGCGATGCAGCCGGAACCCAAGAAGATCGTGCTGCGCGGCCAGCCGGCCGAGATGGGGTTCGTCAGCGCGGCCGACACCATCGCGATTCAGCGCGCCATGCCGCGGCCCAACACCGGGCGGGCCGATCAGCGCAACGACCCGCTGCACCGGGCCGCCGAGGCGCGGTGGACGGGGCGGTTCTACGCCGCGGTCGTGGGCGTGTCGCTCGGCCTCACGCGCGACGACGGCTCGGCGTGGGAACCCAAACGCGACCGGGAATGGGTCGAGGCGTACGCCGACGAGATCTCGGCGGCGTTCTCGGAGGCGGAGGTCACCCGGCTCTTCCTGCTGCTGGACAAGTGGCTGGCCGATCTGGCTGGCGACGCGCGGCTCATCGGGGCCTCGAAGGACGAGCCCGACGCGCTGGGAAACTGATCGGCCCCCCGCCCAAGGGTGGGGGGGGCGGAGGGGGCGGGGGGGGCGGAGAGGAACCATGGGAGCTGCCGCCGCGGTACGGCGTCACGCGGCTCTACACGCTGCTGCGGGCGTGCGAGCGGTTCGCGGTGGACCCGCTTGGGGCGAGCCCGCTGGCGACGCTGGCGCGGGGCCTGATGCCCGCCGGTGTCGAGGCCGAGCAGGTGATGGCCTACGAGCGGCTGCGGGACGCCGAGGATGCGGCGGGGATGGCGGCGGCGGATAAGAGCCGGGCGTGATCACCGCCAAATGGAACACCGACGGGATGAAGCGAAAGACCAAGGCGGCGCTGCTGGCGTCGCCGCTGGCCCGCCGCGCCGCGGTGGGGCAGCTGCTGGGCGTGGTCGCGCCACTGATCACCGCCGAGGGGCCCAAGGACACAAACCGCTGGGTGCGCGGGTGGCAGATCGCCTCGAATCAGGCGATCGCCGCGTCCGGTGCCGGGGCCGGTTCGATCCAGGTGGTGCTCCCCGTCCGGGCGTCACGATTCGCCCAGGAGCAGCACGACCGGCTGGAGATGCAGTATTTCCGGTGGATGCGGATCCGCGAGGAGTGGGTACGGCGGGTGCAGGAATGGGAGCAGTACCCGAATCACCGGCAGTGGCGGAGTTGGCGGGAGGCGATGGCGACGCTGAACAAGGTCGGCGACGCCGAGGACCGGGCGTTTCTGGCGCTGCAGGCGTTCCGCGCGCAGCGGCAAGGGGCGATCGTGGTCTGGGGACGGTCTTCCAGTTCCGGCGAGACGCCGATGAAGGCATGGGAACGCATCCGGGCGGCATCGGGCGGGCACGCCGACGCGGCGACATCGTCTCGGGTAAGGCGGCAGGTCCGGCTTTCGTCGCTGGCGCGGGTATTCCCCACGGCGTTCGGCGGCTCGGGGCGGCTCTACGACTCGGGGGACGCGACGGTCGCGGAGATCCGCAATCTCGAGCCGCACGCGTTCATCGTCGAGAAGCGGGTGCACGCGGCGCGGCGGGCGGTGTCGCGGGCGCGGGCGGTCGGGGCGGGGACCAGCGCCCGCGCGTACAAATCGGTGATGCGCCCGCGGTTCATGCTCACGCCGGCGGCGTGAGGAAGGGTTCGATCGATGGCCGACGCTGTCTTCACACTTGGGTTCACCGACGCGGAGTTCCGGCGCGGTCTGCGCAACAGCGAGAATGCCGCGTCGCGGTCCATGGGGCGGATCGGCGAGACCATCAAGGCGCAGACGAGGGGCGTGCGCGTCTTCACGGGTGCGCTGACCGGACTCACCCGGGCGTTTGGCGTCATCGGGGTCATCGCCACGGCGGTTGGTGCCGCCAAGGCGCTGGCGGACCTGGCCCAGAGAGAAGCGAAGGCCCGCGCCGAGGCACGCAAGGAACTCGACGCGATGATCGGCTCGATGCGGGCCGCGACCGACGCGGGCGTGTTCGCGGCGCCGCTGGACGCTATCGCGGGAGACGCCAACGCCGCCCGCAGCAAGCTCGGCCTGCTCGGCGACCCCGATCTGGCCAGAAACCGACGCATCGAGATCGACGCGCTCGAGGAACGGCTGCGATTTGAGAAGCTCATTATCCCGGTGATCGATCGGCAGGTGGAGCTCTATCGGCAGCGCGCCCGGTTGGCGGTCGGGATCATGGGGCGCGACGCGGGCGGCGCCATGACCGGCACAGGCAGAATCGATCAGATGCAGGCCCTGCGTGATCTGCAGATGCAGGACGCACGGGATGAACTGCTGAAGGATCAGGAGATGGCGGCGCAGCTGCGTTCGCAGGGAGAGCCGGAGCGTGCCGCGGCCCTGCTCCGGGACGCCAACGAGCGGTATGCGCTGGCCAAGCGGCTGGCAGAGATCGTGTTCAGGGATGCCGAGCGCGAGGCCCTGTACACCGCGCAGGACGAGACCGACCTCATCCGCGCCGACACGCTGCGCGCCGAGGGGGCGTTCGCCGCGGCCGAGGCGGTGGAGCGCGAGGTCGAACTCCGCCAGCAGATGCGACGCATCAACGGAGATCTGTACCTCAACGAGCGCGAGCGGGCCGAGGCGATCGAGAATGTCCGCCGCGCGCAGGAGGCACGCGTCGAGACGGCGAAGCGCGAGCGTGAGCGTGCCGCGGCGTCGTTCCGTGAGGACATCGAGCTTGACGCGCTGCGGGCCCAGGGGCGGGACGACGAGGCGGACGCCATCGAGCGGCAGATCGCGCTGCGCGAGCGGCTCGAGCGGATCGAGGACCTGCGCAAGCGCGGGACCATCGACGCGGCCGAGGCGACGCGGCTCGGCGCGCTGGCCCGGGTCATCGCCGACGCCCGAGACCCGGGGCAGTTCATCGCGGCGCCGCTGGGCGTCTCGGCGTCGGTGCGGTCCCAGACGCTGGGGGGCGGGATGGTCACCCACGCGCGGGCGGTCCAGCAGAACAGCCAGGCCACGGCCGAGAACACCAAGGCGACGGTGGCCATGACCAACGAACTCCGGCGTGTCCGATCGGGCGGGGTTCAGGCCGTGTACGCCGCTTGATCGTCCGTATACTTGACCCCATGCCGATGTTCCGAGTCACGCTGGGCGATGGGGGAGAGATCGATCTGCGGGCCGCCTCGATGGAGGCGGCGGTCGCTGAGGCGGAGGCCGACGGCTCGGAGGTGCGGGGATGCCGGCCCGTCGATGAGTCCATGTCGCCCGTGGTCAACCATCGGCCCGTCGCCCAAGCCAGGTCCGATCAGCCGTGGGGAAGGAACGAGTACGCGGTCATCCGGGCGGCGGTCACGGACGCGGCGGTCTGGGTGATCGTCGTCATGTCGCTCTTCAGCGGTGCGGTCTCGTGCTTCGTGGCTTCCCAGCAGACCAACGACGCCGATGAGGCCGCGGGGTGGGCGATCGCTGGTTTGGTGCTGATGGCGTTCTGGATCGCGATGGTGTTTAGACGCCCGCGGCCGCCGAAGCGATGAGCGGGTCATTGAGATCTCGTTTGCACAGGACCGGCGCCTGGGGGGCGTTCGTCTGCGCGTGGATGGCGTTCGGCGTCGTCGTGCTTCACTGCATGGGGCTGTGGTCGTGGGGGTCGGGGAACTCGCTGACGGTGATCGGCGCGGCGTGGGTCGCGGGCCTCGGGTTCCTGCTCGTCACGGAGTGGTGAGGGATCCGGCCCTCCCCTACTGCGATGGGGCTCGGAGCACCGCCTGAAGGCGGTGGCACCCAGACCCCCTCCGTCACCGAAACGGTGACACCTCCCCCGCCGGCGGCGGGGGAGGGAGGGGGAGGGAGCATGAAACCGCCTCTGGCGGCGGATACCAGCGAGGCGTGGCGATCGCCGTTGAAATCTTCGATCCGTCGCGGCAGATGTACCCCTACATCGCCGTGCGCAACGGCGCGCTCGAGGGCAACCGGTTCTTCGTGGCCGACACGCAGGACCCGCTGGCCGCCATCAACGCCATCGGCCTGCCCGCCCTGGGCGATGCGCACCCCAACGCCCCGCAGCTCAAGGCCGTCGACTTCGACCCCCGGCGGGAAGGGCCCGAGACGACCTTCGTCCATGTCATCTACCGCTTCGACGCGGTGGGCGGTGTGCCGGCGCCCGACCCCGACAATGTCGCCCAGGACGGCGACGCCTACAGCGAGATCGTGCCCGGGATGACGCAGGTCGAGGCGCGGACCGATGTCACGCCGCCGCCGGGGACCAGGGTGCTGCCGACGCCGGTCTCGATCGAGGCCCCGACGCAGGAACTCATCGTGCATGTCTACACCTCGGGCCCGGTGTCGGACGCGGCGATCACCGACTTCCTGCCGCTGCGCGGAAAGATCAACTCCAACCAGGTCATCGCCCCGCCGCGGTGGACGATGACGGCGAATCTGGCGTTGGCGCCGGGGATGCTGCTGGCCCGCACCTTCAGCGAGGAGATCGTGCGCGAGGGGCTCTCGCGGGTGAGTTTCCGTTTCGGGCTGGCGCCGGCCGGGGGCTGGGTCTCGGAGCAGGCGCAGCTAGACAGCAACGGCAACCAGACCGGGCCGGTGAGTTCGTACGATGTGTACCGGAGCGTGAACTACAACACGGGGCCGCTGTGGAGCGTGTGAGGCCGCGATCATGAACGGGCACGGCGGCATGGGCATCGCCGGGTTCTTCGGCGGGGCCGGGCTCGACGAGGTCCGGCCCGGCGACCCGGTGCGCGCCGAGGACTACAACCGGATCGTGCGCGTGCTGCGGGCGCTGCTCAATGTCCGAGGCGGGCACGGGATCACCGTCGCCTCGACGAGCGCCGGCTGGACCATCGCCGCGGCCGCCGGCGCGGGCTCGCAGCCGCGGTACGAATGCCACCTGGCGCGGATCGTCAATGTCCGCCGGACCGACGGGCTGCCCCCCATCGACCCCGGGCTCCCCGCCGACATCCGCTACGACATCACACTCTTCGGGCCCGTCAGCGGCGCCAACAGTTCCGGCGGCACCTCGCCGGGTGGCATCGGCGTCATCGAGGACCTCCTGCCCCGCTACGGCCGCCCACGCATCGGCACCGAGAGCGAGGTCTACCCGGCCAGCGTCGGGGACCTGTGCTGGTACCTCGTCACGCCCACCGGTGATAACGAGGGGACGCTGCGGGGTGATCTGTGGGTGATCAGCGAGCGGGACGCGTCGACGGCGTGCGGGACGGTGTGAACGAACGAGCCCGGAGCGCGAGCGATGGGTCCCCTCTCCCCTGCCCCTCTCCCGATGGGGAGAGGGGGGGAAACCGGACCCCTCTGTGCTCTCTGTGCCTCTGTGGTGGATCAGTAGACCCCCTCCGTCACGCGGAGCGCGTGACACCTCCCCCGCCGGGGTCGGGGGAGGGAGCACCGCCTGAAGGCGGTGGCACCCGAGCCGGGGGCGGATAGCAGCGTCGCATGGGAATCAAGTCACGGCGGGTGTACCGGGCGCTCATCCGGCTCGACACGGTCTCGTGTGAGCTCGAGGACCACCCCGGGCGGGCCGAGGGCGAGCTGCCGCTCTCGCCCGGCGGGCTCGTGCCCCTGGGGCAGGACGGCTCGCTCGTCAGCGTCGAGTTCAGCCAGGACCCGTCGTCGACGACCGACTGGACCACCGGCGAGGTCGAGGTCATGGGGGCGGTGGCGCGGGCGCTGGTGAGTTTCGACACGCCCCATGTGGCGGATGCCTCCACCAACCCCGTCATCGCCGGGATCGACTGCTGGGAGACGGGGTTCGCGGCCGTCGGCGCGCGGTGCTCGACGGCGCAGGCGGGCGTGGTGCTGAACATGGTGGCGGTGGTGATGGCGGAGACATAAGGGGGGGAAGCCCTCTCCCCCACCCCTCTCTCGATAAGGAGAGGGGGAAAGACTCGGACACCGCCTGAAGGCGGTGGCACCCGAGGGAGGGAGGAGAGACCGCCTCTGGCGGGCCCGGATATCAGCCGGGCATGGCCATCCGCACACGAATCGGATCACAGACGAACTGGGGCGCGATCACGACCTGGTACGAGGGCGCGGTCCCGGGCAACAGCGACACCGTCATCCTCGACGAGGGCGGCGGGACGATGACCAACACGAGCAACGCCAACACCGGGCAGAAGCTCATCATCGGCCCCGGCTTCAACGGCACGCTCAACTACACCCCCGGCTCGCTGGGCGAGCTGCACATGGCCGCCGGCACCGGCGCCAGCGTCCGGATCAGCTCGGCGGTCACGGGATTTGTCAACAAGTACGGCGGCGGCGAGCTGGTGCTGGCCGGGTCGGCGTGCCCGGCGCTGTACGGCTTCAACTGCGGCGGGATCACCGTGCTCGAGGCGTGCGATGTCTCGGAGATCCACTTCGAGCGGGTCTCGAGGTATGTCATCAAGAGCCACGCCTCGGCGATCATCGACGCGATGACCGCCGACTCCAGCGACGGCATCCTCGAACGCGACCAGGACCAGATCACCGTCAGCGGCGGACGCGTGCGGCTGATCGAGTGCGCCACCAACGACGGCGCCGGCGGCGGGCTGCTCACCATCAGCGGCGGGGCGGTCGTCGATGTCGAGGCGCTCACCGCGCAGACCTTCGACGAGGTCATGGGCCTGGCGGGCGTGCTCTCGATCGCCAAGTCCTCCACGGCCCCGACCTTCACGGCGTTCCTGCGGACCGCGGCGTTCCTCTTCGAGCGGTTCAACCGCGCCGGCGCCGAGGCGACCGACTCGTCGCCGACGCTCATCGGCGCCGAGGGCACGCTGCTCTACGGCGGGGGCGGGAAGAAGGGGTGAGGCCCCTCTCCCCCACCCCTCTCCCGATGGGGAGAGGGGGGAAACCTGACCCCCTC
>CAZSLT010000029.1:0-21101 GCA_964607595.1 uncultured Phycisphaeraceae bacterium | reverse complement strand
AGAAGGTGGTGAGGAATATCGAGCGGCAATCCGCGATCGCGGGGATGCACCGGTCGAGCGTGGCGCCGACGCTGACGGTCACCTGACGAGCAGGTACCGCTCGCCCTGTTCTTCGCCTTCGTAGTAAGCCAGTCGATCGGGGATGCAGATCACGATCGTTCCCATGCCATACCCCACGATGCGTTCGAGCGCGTCCGGGAGCGACATCTCGGCGCCATCGAGTTCTGATTGTTCAGAGATGAGGCGGCACAGCTCGGGCGCGCCACGCTTCCGCAGAAGCGAGGCGAGCCGATCCGCCGAGTGCTCCGACGGATCGAACTCGACGCGGAAGCGTTGGTCCAGCCACTTGCAGTGGGCGAGTGAGGATCGGAGTTTGGCGCGGCGCTTCGGGTTCGCGAGCGACGCCACGACGCGGTCCTTGCGAGCCGCTTGGACAAAGCTCTGGGCGAATGCGAGTTCCGGGTCGGAAGGCGTCGGCCGGTTCATAGAACGGCACTTTGTACGACGAACTCGCCCGGAACGCGCGGCTCGTTCACAAAGTGAATGGGCCTCTGTCCAACCGTTTCGCGCCCGGCTATCGTTCCGGCGCGTCGAGAGAGACCCCCCATCGCACCACCTTTCCGGGACATCCACCCCATGGCCAAGAACGAGTCGAAGAAGGACGGACCCAAGAAGAGCAAGACGGGCGCGGCAGGCGCTGCAGAGTCGAGCGCGCCGGTGAAGACCAAGGGCGCCGGCGGCGGCAAGAAGAAGTCCGACGCGAAGGCGGCCAAAGGCAGCCCCGGCAAGGGGGGCAAGAAGAAGGACGGCAAGAAGGCGAAGGCCAAGGCGATGGAGCCCACGCCCGTCAAGACCGGCAAGGGCGACAGCGTGGAGCAGGTCGCGGCGAAGTTCGTGGAGATGTTCCGTGCCGCGGGGATGAACCCGCCGGAGGAAGCGATCTGGAAGGCGCTGTACCACAAGCAGTGCCGCTCGATCGAGGGCGCGGGCATGAACATGGCGTGGGACGGGCTCAAGGCGATGAAGGGCAAGGCCGAGTGGTGGTACGCCAACAACACGCTCAACTCGGTGAAGATCGAGGGGCCGTTCGTCGGCGCCACGGGCTTCGGCGTCCGGTACACCGTCGATGTGACCTGCAAGCAGTCGGGCGACCGCACGACGATGAGCGAGATCGGCCTCTACACCGTCAAGAACGGCAAGGTCGTGCAGGAAGAGTTCATGGGTCTGTCGACCGGCGCGGCGTCGTAACGCGCGTCGTCAATCGGCCAGAAGGCGGTCATCGGCTGACAGAAGGCGCTCGGACGGCGTCGGCGGCGTGAGTTCGCGCGGGATCGACTCGACCGGTTTGACCTCGGCGATCTCTTTGCTCGACTTGGCGCCGGCCTCCTCGAACTTGCGGAGCGTGGGGAGCATGCGCGTCTCGGCGGATCCGACGAACTGGTTGTAGGACTTGACCGCGCCCTCGAGAGAGGCGCCGACGCGCGACGCATAACCCAGCATCGTCGCGGCGCGGTCGTGCAGCTCGCGCCCCAGCTCGAAGAGCTCGGCGGCGCGGTCGCCGAGCCGTTTCTCGCGCCAGCCGACATGGACGGCGCGGAGCAGGCCGATGAGTGTGGAGGGCGAGGCGAGGATGACGCCGCGTTGGGAGATCTGCTCGAAGAGGTCGGGCCGGTGCTGGAGGGCGGCGTCGATGAACTGATCGCCGGGGATGAACATGACGACGAACTCGGGGGAGCCGTCCCAGTCTTTCCAGTACTTCTTGCCGGCGAGTTTCTCGGCCTGTTCGGCCACATGTCGCGCGAAGCGGGCGAGGTGGTGGGACTCGTCCTCCGGGGTCGCGGCCTGGGCGGCGTCGAGGTAGGCCTCGATGTTGGTCTTGGCGTCCACGACGATGACGCGGTCGTTGGGCAGGTTGACGATCATGTCCGGACGCAGCAGGTTGCCGTCGTCGTCGCGGCTGGAGGTCTGCTCGGAGAAGTCGCAGTAGTCGCGCATGCCGGCGAGCTCGGCGACGCGCCGCAGTTGCATCTCACCGTAGCGCCCGCGGACCTGCGGCTTGCGGAGCGCGTTGACGAGCCCGGCGGTCTCCTTGCGGAGCTGCTCGCTGCCGGTCTGGACCTGGCGCAGCGCCTGGCCGATCTGCCCGAAGGCCTCGGCGCGGTCCTTCTCGATCTGCGCGAGTTTCTCGTCGGTCTTCTTGAGCGTCTCGGCGATGGGTTTGACCATATCGCCGACGGACTTTGATCGGCCGTCGAAGTGCTCGCCGGCGCGCTTGAGGAAGACATCGGCGGACTTGTCGAAGATCTTCGCGGCCTCGGCGCCGAACATCTCGCGGAATTGCTCGCGCTGATCGGAGAGGCGTTTCTCGAAGAGCTGCTGGTATTGCTCGCGCGCGCGCCGATCGGAGTCGATGCGTTCGGTGAGCGCGGCGACCTCGGATTGCGCCGCCCCGACGCGCTGCGTCAGCTCCTCGCACTTGCCGCGTTCGTGCTCGAGCGCCCGCTGTGTCTCGGCCAGGGACTCGCCGGCGCGGGCGATGTCGCGGATCACGGCGGCTCGGGAGGTCCAGAGGTACGCGGCGGTCGCGGCCAGCGCCAGCGACAGAACGGCCAGGATGATGGCGAGCGCCGTCATGCGGGGCAGTGTACGCGGGGTGCGGCGGGGCGGTCAGGGCGAGATCGACGCGGTGCCGCGATCGGTGGCGGTCGGGTCGGTCGCGGGCGCGGTGGTGACGCGGACGCGCTGGCCGTCGTGGAAGGCGGCGGCGAAGCCGTCGCGGAGTTCGCTGATCGACATGCCGCTGACGATGGCGCGGGCGGAGACGAGGTCGGCGTGGCGCCGGGCGCGGTAGGTGAGCTGGGAGAGTTCGTCGGCCCACCACGCGGGGTCTTCCATGCGGGTCTTGATGGCGTGGAGTGTGAGGCGCTTGGCGGCGTCGAGTTCCTCTGGGGTGGGGCCGTCGGCCGCGAACTCGCGGAAAGATGACTCCATGATCGCGGCGATGGCGTCGGCGTTGGCGGGGTCGCAGACGGAGTCGGCCCAGAAGATTCCGTAGCCGGGGTAGGCGCAGCGGGTGAGACTGGCGGCGTGGACGCTGGAGGCGAGGCGGCTGGCGCCGCGGACGGACTTGCCGAGCCGGAGCGAGAGGATGCGGGCCGCCATCTCCATGATGATCTCGTCGCGCGGTGAGCAGGTCTCCTGGATGCGGAAGCCGCCGACGACGACAGCGTGAGGGGTTGGGCCCTCCACGCGGACCTTTGAGATGAACTCGACGGGATCGCGGACATGGCGCAGCGCGGCGAAGGGCGTGTCATCGACGCGCGCCCGCGCCGGCAGCGTGCCCAGGTACTTCGAGCCGAGCACGATGGCCTCGGCGCGGGTGATGTCGCCGGTGATCGCGGCCTCGAGCGGCGCGCGGGTGACGAGGGAGCGCACCCAGACCTGGGCGTTGTGGCGCTCGATCGACTCGATGTCGCTCGGGGCAAGCGGGCGGGAGCGCGGGTCGCCCTCGGGGGCCATCGCGCTCTGGAAGGCCATGTTCGCGGCGCTCTTGGGGCTGAGCGACGCGTCGCGCGCGTCGAGCAGGGCGCGGTGTCGCCACTTGCGGAACGATGAGCGCTCGAGCACCGGCTCGCGGAGCAGCAGGTGGGCCAGCTCCATCGCGGTTTCGGCGTCTTCCTTGGCGCACTCGATCGTCAGGTGGACGGCGTCGTCCTCGATCGTGCCGTCGAGGCGGATCGAGCGGCCCGAGAGCAGCGACTCGAGCTGGGACGACTCGCGGCTCTCGGCGGCGGGCGACTTCCAGAGGATCTCGGCGGCGTCGGTCAGCCCGCGTGTGGCAATGGTTTCCTCGATGCGTCCGCCGGCGATGGTGATCGCCACGGCGATGCGTCCGGGGCGGGTGCGCATCTCGGCGTGGTGGAAGCGGACGCCGTTGTCGAGCCACGCGGAGACGGCCGATGGCAGTTCGGGCGCGGGTTCGAGCATGACGACGCGCCCGGCGCCCGGCTCGACCTGGAGCATGTCAACCACGACCGGCGTATCGGGCAGGGGCGCGGGGCGGCGGTCCATCGCGTCGCGGAGGCTGCCCACGACGCGCTCGGCGCTCGGCGGCGCGCCGGCGGGGACGGAGGCGAGGACGATCGAGCGGCGGAAGTCGCAGCACTCAAGCAGCGCGGCGGACACCTGCTCGGGCGTGAATCCGGGGATGACGCGCCTGGCGACGGTGAGCGATTGCTCGGGCGAGAAGAGGCGGCGGCCCCGCGCCGACTCGTCGGCGAGCCGTGCCGCGACGCTGCGCGCATCGGCGCTGCGCTCGCCGGTGGCGGCGTCGGCGAGT
This sequence comes from uncultured Phycisphaeraceae bacterium, assembly GCA_964607595.1. Classification (GTDB taxonomy): domain Bacteria; phylum Planctomycetota; class Phycisphaerae; order Phycisphaerales; family UBA1924; genus JACKHC01. The sequence goes on along the minus strand of CAZSLT010000029.1, from coordinate 16,762 downwards.
CGCGCCAGCACCGTGCGCGCGGCCCACTCGACGCTCTGCGGGGCGAGGCCGTCGCGGAGCACGCGCCCGAACTCTTCGCCGAGGATGCCCGCGGCCTGATCCCAGTACCCGGCGGGCGTGGAGGCGGCGACGATGGCCATGCGCACTCCCCGCACGGGCTCGATGACCATCGTCTGGACATCGAGCACATTTTCGTCGGAGTGGTTGGCGCGAATCGTGAGTTGGCGCTCGAGGGCCGTCATCGCGACCCACTGGAGGAGTTCAGCGGTGAGCGTGCGTTCCGTGGTGACGGGCTCATTGATGGTGGACAGCCGCGTCACCTGGAAGAAGTCGCCGGAAAGTTCGGGGTCGCTCAGCCCCGCGGCGGACATGTCGCCGAGGGTCGCCAGACCGGCGTCGGGTTCGGCGGCGGCGTTGGCCGGGCCCACCAGCCCGGCGAAGCGGGCGCTGACGCCCTTGACCATCGCGAAGGCGTCCACTTCGCCGGTGACGATGACGGTCATGCGCGCCGGGGCGTACCACGCGCCGGCGAAGGCGATGATGTTGTCGGCGGTGAGTTCGGCGGCCTCGCCGGCGATGGCGTACGGCGCACGCGCGGCCAGACGCGATCCCGGGGCCATCATCGGCAGGGCCTGGCGGCTGAGCCGGATCGACGCGCCCGCCGCGGCCATCTCGCGCTCGATGAGCAGCGCGCGGGCAGGTTCGAGCATGGACGCTTCGGCCGCGCCCGCCCGGGCGACATCCGCGAGCCAGTCCAGCCCCTTCTCGATCGCGGGCATCTCGGACGATCCGATGGTCACGCCGAAGACGCTCCGGTCGTAGGAGGCGCGGGCGAGGACCTCGCGCTCGGGCGCGAGCCCCTGTTCGATGATCGACTTGCAGGAGGGCAGCAGCGTCGCGCCGTGGGCCAGCAGCACCGAGGCGCCGCGCTGCTCGTCGCTCTCGGCGAGCGTGCCCGAGCGGATGACGAGCACCATCGAGACCTCGTCGCGCGACTCGGCCACCGGGCGGATGACGATCTCCACGCCGTTCTCGAGCCGGTGCGTGACGATCGCCGGGTCCAGCGGCAACGCGCGGGCGTCGGACGCGGCCGGGGCATCGCCCTGCCCGAGGGCGTTGGGCGCGGCCGTCACGAGCGCGAGCCCGGCGATCACCGCCGACCACACCCACGCCTCCGCACGACTCCGGCGAGGTCTTGATTGAGAACGACTCAGGATCATCCGTTTCCTCGGTTCCACGGGGCGCTCACCCTTCCGCCGCGGGCCCCCACCCCGGCCGGGGCCCGGATTGGCGGAGGCCCGTGCGATGGTACCGGTCTGCATCGGCCATGTTGCCCGAGGGAATCACCCCGTTCCCCAACCCCCCGGGCCGGGTCCGGCAATCGGCGGGGCTCCTCGGGTACGCTCGGGCGGTGGAACCTCCCCAGAACAGCGAGACCGGGTCCGAGCGGCTGTCCGTGGGCGCGGCCGCGTCCTTCCTGCTCGCCCTGGCGAGTGTCGCGGGCTGCCTCGGAATCGGGGCGGTGGCGTACTCGCAGCCGGGCAGATTGGTCTACATCGTGGCGGTTCCCGCGATGGGGCTGGCGGCGGTCGTGCTGGGCGTGATTTCCCGCCGGCGGGTCGTGCGCTCCGGCGGGCGGCTCCGCGGGCGCGGGCTGGCGACGATGGGCCTGTTTGTCGGTTTGCTCGCGTCGATCATCCCCACGGCGTTCATTCTGAGCGCGTTGGTTACGCTTTCTTCGCTGCGGACGCTGGCGCCGGTGGCCGAGCGGATGGTGCTGGCCTCGGCGGCGGGGCGTGCCGACGCGTCGCGCGCCGAGATGTCCGCCGATGCGCGGGCGGAGGTTACCGATGCGCGGCTGGCGGCGTTGTCGGATGTGATCGAGCGGTCGGCGGGCGCGCCGCGAGAGGCGGATGTGTCGATGGGGGCGGTGTTCGAGGCGCGGTCGCGCGTGCAGCGGGCCGCGGGCGCGGGAACGGGGGTCTCGCCCGAGACGCTCGGTGAACTCTCACCCAAGCCGGTGGTGATCCGGTGCGATCGCGGCACGGTGATCGCGTATGTCGTTCTGGACGACGCGGCGCTGCGCGACAAGCGGGTCGTGATCGATGATGCGCTGTTCCTGCTGCCGGACGGCGGCTGCGTCACGCTCCGTGCCGATGGGCCGGCCCTGCGGGTAGCGCGTGCGCTGGGTGTGGAACCGACGCCGATCGAGAACTAGGAGCGGACGCCCGAGAGCATCGCGATGGCGAGCGGCGCCAGGACCAGACTCGGCACGAAAGCGCCGAGCCAGGGTGGGAGCCCCGGCAGCGCCACGACGGGGGCCATGGCCGCGGCCGCGAGCCCGGCCAGCGCGATGGGCGAGGCCTTGAGCGTGGCCGGGAGCATGGGCCCGGGGGTGCGTCGCAGGAAGAATGGGAGCGCGATGCAGAGCGTCAGCAGGTTGCTGACGACGCCGGCGAGCCGGCCCCAGCGCTGGCGGTCGAGGCGTGCGGCGGTGCCGGCGTCGAGTCCGCCGGTGCGGAGGATCTCGCCGACCTGCTTCCACCCGAGGCCGCGAGCGAAACTGGAGAGGAAGCGCACCTTGATCCGCTGGGGGTCCAGCGGCGTGCGGAGCGTGGTCACACCGGAGCGTTCGACGCCGGCGCCGGTGGGCGCTTCGCGCACGCCGTTGGTGAGCGTCCAGGCGGCGCCGTTCCAGCGTGCGGAGTCGGCGCGGATGGTGGAGATGATCTTGCCGGAGGCGTCGCGTTCCCAGTAGGTGAGCGCGGTGAGGGTGTCGGTCGCGTCGTCGAAGCGCGCGGCGTAGAGCAGGCCCCCGCCCGCGTCGGCGCCGTCGGGTGTGAGGTTGACACGGAAGGCGTTGATCTCGCGCTTGCCGCCGTCGCCGGCGTCGCGCGCCAGGAGGTGCGCCACGCGGGGCAGGAGGAGTTCCTGGTTCACGAGTTGCAGCGCCGAGCAGGCGACCGCCACGATCAGGAACGGCCGGACGAGCGCGTGCAGACTCATCCCGCCGGCGAGCACCGCGACGAGTTCGCGGTGGCGGACCATCTGCGTGGCGGTGAATCCCATCGCCGCCAGCAGGACGACACCCAGGAGGTTGTCGAAGAGTTGCAGGACGCGCGGGCCCCAGATGTCCACGACATACATCACGGTCAGGAGGGTGTGCCGGACGACGCCGGGGTCGCCCCCGACATCGGTGGCCGCGGCCTGGCGGGCGCTCTCCATCGCGGCCCGCGAGAATCGCGCGAGATTGAGCGCCACATCGACGCTGACCACGAACCCGCAGAGGAGGATGAACAGCACGACGATGTTCGTCAGGTACATGCGGGCGATGTAGCGATGAACGATGCTCATGCGGTGGTCACCGGCGGCGGCGCGGCGGCGCGGCGGTGACGCGCCGTCCACAGCAGCCACGCCAGAGCGTACCCCAGGACCGCCGAGGCGACCGTGTCCGAGAGATAGTGCGCACCCGAGAGCACACGCGTCGCGGCGCAGCCGAGCGCCCACAGCACGACGACGGGGCGGGATGCGGGGGCGACCCTTGCGAGCATGAACGCGCCGCCGAAGGCCACGGCCGCGTGGCTCGAGGGCATGCCGATCCCCGAACTGCTGAGAGTCGAGTCGAAGAACGACCTGAAGACGAAGAACGAGCCGTCCTCGAACGCCTCGTGGGGGCGTTCGCGCCGGACGATGAGTTTCAGCAGTTCCGCGGCCAGCGCGGTGCACAGCACCGAGAGCATGACAAGGGCGCCGCGGTCCCACCAGCCGCGGACCTTGGCGCGCAGGTCCGTCAGCGCCAGGCACAGCGCGATGCCGATCCACGCGGGCACGAACCCGGCGACGCGCAGGAGGCGGAACCAGTCGTTGTCGTGGGTCATGTGGCCGCGCCGCTCGACCGCCTGCTCCACCCACGGGTCAAGGGCGATCGCTGCGATCATGACCAGCATGGTCACGGCGGCGAAAGTCAGCCATGCTCGGCGTCGCGGGCTCATGGGGCGGTGCTCCCGGGCGCGCCGAGATCGCTGGGGCCGCGGAAGCCGCGTGCGGCGTGCATCTTGACCGGCTCGGTGCGTACCTGCTCGGTCCAGTCGAAGTTGAACCAGCGGACCCACTTGCGTTCGGCGGAGCCGATGAGGACCGCGTCGCGGCCGTGCAGCGCGGGGTCCCGCAGGGAGGTATCGGCGAAGTCGTCGTAGGAGGTCCGACGGTCGCCGGTGATGTGCTGCGCGCAGTACACGACGGGCCGGCCGGTCATATAGAAAGCCAGCAGCCCGGCGCGCTGGTACCGGGCGGCGATGATGATGGGGTCGTTCAGGCCCTCTTCTTCGACGACACGCTCGACCTCGCGAGCGGTCTCACGAGCGCCCGAGAAGCGATCGACGGGGATGATGGAGCCGGCGCCCGGCACGCGGGCCACCAGCGGGAGCATGAGCATCCCCGCCGCCGCGACCAGTCCGTACCCGATCGACCAGTGCCAGAGGGCGCGCGGCCATCCGGGCCGGGCGCGGGCGACGACCACGGCGGCGAGGGGCACGAAAGTCGTGTACGCGCCGATGGGCCAGTTTCCCTGACCCCGGGTGAAGAGCGTCAGCCCCAGATAGAAGAGGAGCGTGGGCGCGCCACACCAGACAAGCAACCGGCGGAGTTGGACGGTTTGATCATCGTCCTCGGATCGCGCGCCGGCGCGCATGCCCATGAGCATCAGCACGAGGGCGGGGCCGACGAACGCCAATTGCGCGCCGATCATCTCAAGCATCCACACGGGTGTCCACGCGGGGCCGGTGTCGGGCGCTTCGGCGGTCGCGGCTTCGGCGGGGGGTGAAGCGTCGATGTGCCACAGCAGGTGGGCGACGGTGGGCCAGCCGTGCTGTTCGTTCCAGATGATGACGGGCGAGGCGCATGCCAGCGCCACGAGCGCCGCGACACCCGCGCCGGGCGCCCACGGGGCGCGGAAGTGTCGGCGCGATCCGATCCACGCCGCGACGACCCCCAGCGCCATCAGAATGATCGTGTACTTGAAGAGGAAGCCGACGCCGACCGCCGCGCCGAGCAGCGCGTGGGCGCCGATCGCGCGTTGGCCGTTCATCAGGGCGCGAAGCGCCAAGGCCGCGCCGAGGCCGGCGACCGCCCACGCGGCGATCATCGGGCCGTCGATCGTCATGAGCAGGGCGGTGGCGTGGTAGACGGGCACGCACAGGTACACGAGCAGCGCCAGCAGCGGCGCACGACGCACGCCGGGCATGAGCACCGCGCCCAGCGCGGCGACGCCGAGCATCGCGATGGCCGAGGCGATGACGGCGGGGAGGCGGACGGTTGCCTCGCTCGTGCCGAGGACAGAGGTCGATGCCGCGATCGCCCACGCGACGCCGGGGCCCTTGGTGTAGTAACTCAGCGCCGGGCGGCGGGACCACTCCCAGTAGTGGGCCTCGTCGCCGGTGAGTTCGTAGGGCGAGAACCACAAAAGGAAGACGATCCGCGCGATGGTCACCAGCGCCACGAGGACGAGGACCCACCGCCATGCCGCGCGTCGCGCGGCGGCGGGGTGTTGAGCGCTCGATGCGTTGGTGTCCGATCCCGTCACGCCGTCGTTCCCCAGAAGCGCACGATCAGTGCGTGCGCAGTTTCCTGTACTCGAAGTAGGTATACACGGCGAGCGCGGCGACGCCGCCCCAGAGCAGGAAGAGCCCGCCGCTGCCGGTCTTGTGGGCGAGGCCCTGGCCCGCGCTCACGGTGATCACCGCGAACAGCGCCGGCAGGAAGCTCCAGAGATAGACGGGCAGCGGGAGACTGTCCCGCAGCCGCATCCCCACGACCGCCCCGGTGACGACCATGATGAGCGATGCCGCGGCGTAGCCGAGGCGCTCGTGCCGCTTGGACATGACCTCGCGCCGGACATCCTTGATCTTGCGGCGCAGGTCGCGTGCGGCGGCGGCGACGGCTTCGGTATCGCCCGGGCCGGGGTTGCCGAGCACCAGGCCGGCCTCCACAAGCAGCGACGCGCTGTCGAGGGGCTGTGGTTCGGCCGCGGCGTCCGCGCCGGGGCGGCGAAGCCCGGCGATCTCGACACGGTCGCGGCGCGTGCCCGGCTCACCGGCGCGACCGGCCGTGAGCACATCGTTCAACACCAGACGCACCGCGCCGGGCGACTCATCGGGGAGCACTTCGATCGACGCCGCGCTCATGAGCGTGACAGCGCCGGACGCCTCGATGCGCTCGAGGCGCAGACGGTCCATGCCCGGCTCGGGCGAGACGGCCCACCGTCCGTCCGTCCAGCGCATGTCGGAGCCGAAGATGCGGAGGCGCTCGCTCACGCCGGCGCCGTCGGCGGGGCGCAGGAACTCGCACGAGCCCGCGCGGACGGCGGTTCGCACGGCGCGCACGGTGTTCAGGGCGGCGAGCCGGCGCTGGAGTTCGCGCCGGCGCTGCTCGACCCCGCCGAGCATCTCCGGTCGGCGTTCGACCTCGCTCATCTCGTTCCAGGTGAGGAACTTGGGGTCGTCGCGGATCGCGCCGGGCACGCGGAGGCGGCGGCTAACGAACTCTTCCTGGAAGACCCCGCCGTCGGCGCCGGTGCGGAGGGCGTTGGAGAAGCGGAGCTGCACGGCCGTGCCGGGCTCGTCCTGCGAGCGGTCGTCGAAGAACCAGGCGTCGACGCGCTCGGCGCTGATGTAGCCGCGGGCCGCGCCGTCGCGCCCGACATCAACCGCCAGCACATTGAAGAGGGCCAGGTGGTCGCGCGCGTCTCCCTCGGGCTTCAGCCGCAGGGCGTTGCCCGCGAAGACTTCCCAGTAGTCGCGCTTCCGCTCGCCGAGTACGACGCTCTGACCGCTCTCGACCGAGGAGAGAATCACCGACGCGGCGTCGCGCGTCAGCACGCGTTCCATGGCGTGGAAGAGTCGCGGGATGATCGTGTTCGAGGCCACACCCAGGGCGATCGCCAGCGCCAGCCCGATGGCCGCGGCCGGGGCGAGGATCCAGCGGTGTCCCAGCCCGCCGGCCATCGCGGCGAGGCCCTCGTTGTCGGCCGAGAGTCGGTGGTAGGCGAGCGTGGCGGCGAACCCGCCGGCGAAGGGCAGGGCGTACTGGAGCATGGGGACCATGGCGATGGTCATAAAGGTCATGGCCGCGGACGCCCCGACCTTGCCTTCCGAGAGCGGCTTGACGGCCACGGCAAATGCGATGACGCCGACGAGGGTCATGGCGGAGACGATCAGGAGGCGGAGTGTCTCGCCGGTGATCGAACCCCAGATCTGGATGGGCAGGCCGCGTCGCACGGCTCCCATGCTCCGCGTCCCCGGTGGTTTCGGCAACCCGCGGCGCGCTACCGGACCCGTTTGCGTGGGGTGGCGCGGTTGGCGCGGGTCACGCCGCCCCCCCAGACCGAACCCGGTGCCGGGGCGCTTCCGCGATGCCGATGACGAATCGGAGTCTCCACAGTGGCCGCCGGAGGTTCCGCCCCGGCGTCGCCCCCAACACGCGAGCAAGACATGCCGACCCCGACCTCCAACAGAATGCGACCCGTCGCGAGCCGACCCGGGCTGACGATGCTCGAGTCGCTGATCGCCACGGTGATCCTTGGCGTGATCGTGCTGGCGGTCGCCGCGGCCCTGAACGCCTCGCAGAAGCTTGCCTACGAGGGCCAGCAGCGCGTGCTCGGCGTCGGCGTGGTGGACGACATGATGATCGAACTGATGACCGTCGAATACGACGACCTGCCCTCGTGGAACGGAACGCGCCAGGAAGTCGGCGAAATGGAAACGATGGACGGCGTGCCGTATACGCCGGCGTACGCCTCGATCGGGCGCACCGTCACGGTGCTGCCCGAGCATGTCACCGAACCGGGCCTGGGCGTCACGGTGGCGGGGCTGATGGTGACTGTCAGCGCCGATGACGGCGGGCACACCCTGGCGGAAGTTTCGATGTTCGTCCCGGAGCCGCAGCAATGACCCGGCGCACAACGAATCATCCGACCCGTCGCGCGCCGGCCGGCTTCACGCTGGTCGAGTTGCTGCTGGCTGTCACGATCACCGCGATCATCGGCGTGGCAGTGGCGACGCTGCTGACGGCCGCGTCCCGCGGCATGACGATCACACGCTCCTCGCAGAGCGCCCTGCAGCGCGCCCACGCGCTTCAGTCGCGTCTGCGCTCGTACACCGACTCGGCGCTGTGCCTGCTCCAGTACCGCAAGGACGACGCGCTGGCGATCTGGCTGGAGGACACGGACACCGACGGGCGGGTCTGCCTCTGCGAGGTCCGGGTGTTCTGGTTCGACGGCGACGCGGGGACGATGAGCGTCGAGCGGGCCGAGTTCCCCGCGGAGTGGACCGACGAGGAGATCGCGCTGTTCGACCTGACGCTGACGCCGGGATCGGACTTCATCACCGAGATGACGGCGCTCCGCGGCCTGGGCTACACGAAGACCGAGACGCTCGCCGACGGCCTGGCCTCGGTGGAGCTGACCTGGAACGAGATCGATCTGCAGACCGACTCCCGCGCCGCTCTCCGCATGGGTCTGCGCATCGACGATGAAGAATCAAAGACGCTGATCGCCTGCATCGGGATGCCCTATCACACGCAGCCGCAGTAAGACCGACAAAGGAAGTGGATGATGACGACCCGGATGTTCGATGGCGATGCGCCGTTCCCCCGTGCCGCGAGGACGCGACGCGGGCTGGCGATGATGCTGGTGGTGGTCGCGCTGGTGGTGGGGACGGTGATCGCCGGCGTGGCGATCTCGACGCAGTCGCTCGCTCCCCAGATCGGCGCCAATGCGCAGGACGCGGCCCAGGCGCGGTGGTCCGCCGAGAGCGCGGCCGACTATGCCGCGGCCGTGCTCGAGACGAGCATCGCGCTCTCCTCGATCACCGAGGGCTCGATGATGAGCGACTTCACGATCGCCGGCGGCACCGTCGATGTGACGGTGACCGACCTCGAGGGCAACACGCCCGACGACGCGGACCGTGACCTGATCGTCACCGCGGCCGCGTCGGTCAACGGCGTGAGCGTGGTCGCGCGTCGGCAGGTGTCGCTGAGGCCGCCCCCCTCGGCGCCGGCGCAGGTCGATCCCTATCTCTCGGAGTTCGCGATCTTCGCGAATCAGGGGCTGACCATCGCGGCCGGGTCCAAGATCGGGAAGTGGTCGCTGTCGCCTGAGGCGAGCTCGAAGACGCCGCTGAAGGTCGGCACGGGGTTCGCGAACCTGGCCTCGCTCAATGTCTCGCGCAGCGCCGCGTTCCGGAACGCGTCCATCTATATGGACGCCACGGCGACCGCGACACTGCTCAACGAGATGTCGAATGACCAGTTCGTGTCGGGCGCCAAGATCGGTGTGGATCTGCCGGCTCGGCATGTCTCGGTTCCCGCGGCGGTCTCGGGGCTCGTCTACGGCGGCACCAACACCTTCAACTACAACACCAAGGGCGCCTCGGTCGTCTTCCCGCACAACCGTGAGTATTCGGGCGCGCTGATCGTTGACCAGGAGTCCGAACTCATCCTCGACGCGTCGGTCTCGCCCGCGTACGCGTTCGGCGGCGTCTTCCTCATCAACGGCGGCGTCCTGAAGATCCGGGGCGATGTCGATCTCGAGGTCAACGGCGCCGTGAATCTGGTGAACAAGGCCCGCATCGAGGTCGAGCCGGGCGGCCGGCTGGACCTGTTCGTCCGCGGGAATGTGTATATCGATCAGAGCGTCATCGGCGCCGACGCGGCCGCGCTGGACACCTCGGGCGGCGGCAGCCAACCCCGCGGCCCCGCGTCCTATGTTCGCCCGGACACCGTCCGTATCCTTTCCCCGACCGGTTCGTACGCCAATCAGACCTTCTTCGCGGACAAGGGCGCGGTGATCGCGGCCTCGGTTCATATGCCCGCGACGGCGATCACCTTCTCTGACCACTCGATGCTGGTCGGCCGTGCGACGGCCAAGACCCTGAGCATCGGCACGAACTGCGTGGTCCTCGCCGACACCACGATGGACAACCTCAAGGGATATACCAACTTCGAAGGCCCGCTCTATGCGTCGGATGGCAACATGCTGACCAGCGTCGTGAACCTGCTGACGGGCGCCCTGGCGGTGCTCCACGCCGGCAAGACCGCCGAGGAGATGGCCACGACGATCAACTCAACCGCCAACGCGGCGGTCGAGTCGCCGGACGCGCCGGTGGACGGCACCACCGCCCGCAACACGCGCTCGACCAAGACGGTCGAGGTGCCGATCCGTGCAAAGGTGATCGAGCGGTCGATGGCGATCACCGCGGGCGATGACGATGATGCGGACTCGATCCGTGTTGTCGCTGCCGAGGGTGTTGACGATGGCGGGCGTTGATACGGGCCGGGCCGCGCCGGCGCGGCGGGCGTTCACGCTGATGGAGATGATGATCACCGCCGCGGTGATCGGCATCCTCGCGTTCACCGTGATCCCGGCGATGGCGCCTGAGGATGGCGTGAAGCTCGTCTCGGCGTCGCACATGCTCGCCGGCGATCTGGAGTACGCGCAGTCGGCGAGTCTGTCGTCGCCGTCGGATCCGATCGTCGTGGTATTCGACGCCGATGCGCCGCGCTACTGGCTGGCGCACCGTTCGGACCCGGCCACGCCGATCGAGCGGCCCGGGTCGGGTTCGCCGTTCGTCGTCGAGATGGGCGTCGATCTGGCGCAGGCGCTGGGCGGCGTCACTTTTCTGCCCGAGAATGTGCTCGACGCGACGATCCGGTATGACGGGCTGGGGCGTCTTGATCAGCTCGACAACGCGTTCGTCCGTGTGAGCAACGCGGCCGGCGAGATCTTCGTCTCGATCTCCGCGTCCACCGGCACCGTCGCGGTGGGCAAGAGCGAGCCGCCGGTCATCCCGCAGACGGAGCCCGAAACACCGCCGGAGCAGATCGTGCTCGGCGGCGGCGATGTCGAGGTCAAAGGGCGCTGATCGAGCCGGACGCGGCTATGCTGCGCGTGATGACGCCGCCCCTGAGATTCCGAGATGTCTCGGGCGTCCTGCACCCCAACCCGCCGGGACGGTCGTACGGGTGTGTGATCGCCGACTTTCTCGGCGCGGGCGTGCCGCAGATCGTCGTGGTCTGCCCGGCGGGCCCGAACCGGATGTACCGATTCGACGGCGTTCGATTCGTTGACGAGGCGGGGCCGGTGCTCGCCGACGCGGGGCGCGCGGCCATCGCGTGCGCCGCCGCGGATGTCGATGCCTCGGGGCGGCTGGCGTTGTATGTGGTGAATACGGACTCCTTCGCGGGACGATCCGGGCAGGCCGACGGCCTGTTCGTCCGCGTGGGCGAGAATGTCTGGCGCGACATGTGCCAGGCGCACCGGCGCGACGGCCGGGCGCTCGTCGAGCCGGCGAACCTCGGGGCGGGCCGCTCGGCGTGCTTCTGCGACCTCACCGGCACCGGCCTGCCGGATCTCGTCGTGGCGAACTACGGCGCGCCTTCGCTGATCTACCTCAACCGCGGGCACGACCCCGGCACGGGCGAGTGGCTCGGGCTGGCGAACATCGCCTCGCCCGATCATGCGCTGGGCGCCCCCGCGGGCGGTCGCGGCCTGGTCGCCGGCGACCTCTTCAACACCGGGCGGTGCGACCTCCTCTTCGTTAATGAGCACGGCGCCAATCGGCTCTGGCGCAACCAGGGCGTCACGCCCGAGGGCGATATGCAGCTGCGCGAGTGCGCGGCCGAGCTCGGGCTGGCCGACAGCGCCCATCACGCGCGGGGCGTGGCGATGGGCGACTTCGATCGCGACGGGCGCGTGGACCTGGTGTGGGGCAACTGGGAGGGGCCGCACCGGCTCATGTTCCAGCGGGAGGACGGCTCGTTCGAGGACCGCACGCCGGCCGAGATGCGCGAGCCCTCGCGCGTGCGCAGCGTGATCGCCGCGGACTTCGACAACGACGGGCACCTGGACATTCTCTTCATCAACCTCGGTGAGCCGAACCGACTCTTCCTGAACGACGGCCAGGGGAACTTCCGGCGTGGCGCGGTTGACGAGATCGCGCTGCCCGAGGGCGAGGGCACCGGCGCGAGTGTGGGAGACCTGACGGGCAACGGCCGGCTGGACCTGTTCATCGCGCAGGGCGAGTCCGAGCCGATGCCGGATGCGTTGTTCATCAACGAGACCGAGAACGACAATCACTGGGTGCGTGTCCATGCGCAGACCTTCGACGGCGCGCCGGCGATCGGCGCGCGGGTGGACATCGTGTGCGAGGGGTTCGGGGACGACCGGCCGCAGACCCGCCAGATCGACGGCGGCTCGGGCTATCTCTGCCAGCAGGAGCCGGTGGCGCACTTTGGGCTGGGGCCGGCCACGCGGGTGAGCACCCTGCGCGTCCGCTGGAGCGACGGGGCCGAGCGGACGCTGCGCGATGTGCCGGCGGATCAGAGTCTGGTGATTCGTCCCGCCTAGTGGGGCCGCGAGGGCCCTGCGGCCGCCTTCGCACCGATTCCGAGGAAACTCCGCCGGTCGCACCCTAATAATGCATGAGCATGACACGCGCACTCCCGGCCATCCGATCCGCCACCGTGGCGCGCCTGGTGGCGCTGGCGCTGACCGCCGGCGCGCTGGGCGTCGCGTCGCTGCGGCCGGGCCCCGCCCCACATTCCTCCGATCCCGCGCCGCTCGCGCCGCCATCGTCGTCGGTGCCGGATGCGCCGTGGGAGGAGGCCGAGCCCTCAAACGCCGAGCCGCTGACCGTGACCGACGAGGTGCTCGATTGGGCGTCGAGGATGATCGAGCGCGTGCGCACGGGGCTCGAGGAGCCGACCGTCGAGTCGCGCCGGATCGTCGAGGAGTCCAGCGGCCTGCGCGTGCTGCTGGCGCGGAGCGCGGACGCTCCGGACGAACTCCGCTGGGAGCGGCCCGCGGCGGACGCATCGACGCCGCGCCGCCTCGTGCTGCTCGTCCACGGGCTGGACGAGCCCGGCGACATCTGGGACGACCTGGCCCCGGCGCTGCGCGAGGCGGGGCATGCGGCGGCGCGGTTCGATTACCCGAATGATCAACCCGTCGCCGCGAGCGCCGATCTGCTGGCGTCGGCGCTCGGCTCGCTCTGCCACAGCGGGACGGAGCGCATCGATATCGTGGCGCACTCGATGGGCGGGCTGGTGGCGCGCGATGTGCTTACACGCGCCGAGTACTACCACGGGCGGACCGACGCCTCGCTGAAGTACCCGGCCGTCGATCGACTCATCACGATCGGTACACCGAACTACGGCGCTCCGCTCGCCCCGCTCCGCGGCATGGCCGAGATCCGCGATCAACTCGCCCGCCTGGCCGACTCGGAGAAGATCGGGCTGGCCGACCTGCTGCGGTTCTCGGCCGATGGGGGCGGCGAGGCGGGCATCGATCTGGCGCCGGGATCGGACTTTCTCAATGAACTCAACGCCCGCCCGCTGCCGCGCCCCTGCGTCATGACCATCATCTACGGACGCGTGATCAGTCCCGAAGAGGTCCGCGCGATCTCCGATAGCCGCGCGACGCGTGCGATCGGCCTCGATGACGCTCTTGACGATCTGCTGGCCGGCCTCGCCCCGATCTGCGAGGACCTCGGCGACGGCGTCGTGCCCGCGGCATCGGCGCTGCTCGACGGCGTGGACGATGTCGTGGAGCTCGAGGGCAACCACCGGGCGATGCTCCGGACGGTGCCGATCGAGAAGACGCTTCGCTCCGCTTTGGGGCAGACGCCCGCCGACACGCCGCCCGCGATCGCGGTCATCCTTGAGCGTCTCGGCGAGCACGGGTCAACGACCGAGTCTCCCGCACCCGAGGATTGACACACCGAACGACATCCGTACCCTGTATCGGTGGCCCAGCGGTGCCATCATTACGAGAGGGCGTTCGAGGCGTTCCTCCGGGACCGGCGCGTGCCCTACATCTGCGTGGACGAGGCCCGCAAGGCGCTGCTGCCCCACCACGCGGCCCCGTCGGGCGGGGTCGAGCCCGGCGGCTCGCTCAAATCCTTCGACTTCGTGGTTTACGCCGATCCGATGAACCTCCTGATCGAGGTGAAGGGTCGGAAAGTCCCGCTGGACCCGGCTCGACCGCACGCCCGTGCTCAGATGCAGTGCTGGGTGTCGGCGCAGGACACCGAGTCGCTGGCGACCTGGGAGCGCCTGTTCGGGGCGGGGTTCGAGGCGCATTTCGCCTTCATGTTCTGGTGCGAGGGCCAGCCGCCGGACGGGCTCTTCAACGAGGTCTTCGAGTTCGAGGGGCGGTGGTACGCCGTCCGGTCGATCGCGTTGGCCGATTATGTGGCTCATATGAAACCCCGGAGCCCGAGGTGGGGCACGGTTCACCTGTCTCGCGCAGATTTCGAGCGGTTGAGCCGGCCGACGCTGGGATTGCCGGCGCGCTCACCCTTGTACGCCTGAGGCGGGGAATCGCCCATTGCGGCGTGGGTGATTGCCCGGGCGCGAACCGGTGGGGGGATCGGGCGTCCAATGGCCCGGAGGATGGGGATTCAGCCGGGCGCGGCCGCTATGGCGGGCGCCCGGGTTTACTCGACCGTCCGGTGCCCATATCGTCCGATCATGCGCAAGACCCGATCCCACCGCCGCGTTCCGCTGCTGGCCGCCCTCGGGGTTGCCGCGGCGGTCATCATCTCGACCCCCGGCGTCGCCGAGGCCCAGGTGACGGTGGTGCGTCCGCCGAAGGTCAGCGAGCCGAGCAAGGGGCAGACCTGGCTGTATTACCTGATCGGGTTCGCGATGAGCGGGGCCGCGTTGGGGCTGACGCTCATGCCCAGCCGGCGGACCCACCAGGACTGACACGATCATTCCACACCCCGAGAGGGAGTTGACCCATGCGTCGAAGCAAGCACACCGGACTGATCGCGCTCAATGCCGCGTTGGTCGCGGCGTTGGCGATGATCACCTTCGCCCCCGGCGCTTCGGCGCAGGACGGGCAGGCGCGACGCCCGCGCGGCGAGTACACCATGGTCGCCGGTCGGGTGCAGGGGGTGAGCGAGAGCGCCATCTATGTGGTGGACTCGACGAACCAGGAGATCCTGGCGATGCGCTGGGACCGCTCACGCAAGACGCTCACCGGGCTGGGATTCCGCAGCATGGCGGCGGACTCCGGCCGCCCCGAAGGCAGGGGGCGCTGAGATGAACACGACCACGAACGACACTTCCGCGACCCGTCCCCGCTTCGACGCCGGCGCCGGCGCGCTATGGGCCAGCGCCTTTGTCATCGGCGCGATGATCATCACGCAGGCCTCGCGCCTCGGTTCGGGCGTTCCCGCGTACGCGGGCAATGTCTCTGAGGTCGGCGACCTGACGGTGCTGACCGCCTCGGCGGGCGACAACGACGATGTGCTGGCCGTTCTGGACCGGCGCGACGAGATTCTCTACATCTACGGCGTCGAGAACGGACGCGACCTGAATGTCTACCAGATCCACCGCGTGGACCAGCTCTTCCAGGAAGCCAAGGGCGCGACCCGGCGCTCCAAGTGATCCTCCACGCCTGAACGACTGCTTTGTCATCGGAACCGGTCGGGCGACGCCGAGCGTCCGCCGGAATTGAAAACCGTTCCTCGGCGACAGCCCGACGCCCCACACACCCACCGCCCGGTGCGCGGCTTCCGCGCGCCGGCGGCGATGACAAAGCACACCCACCATGTCTATTTTCCCGCTGCCCCAGTTCGAGGCCGATGTCGCCGAGTATGAGCGCGACAAGCGCGATTACGACCGCCTCGAGGCCCCCAAGACCATCGTCGTCCGGTTCGGACGCATGCGGCTCGTCGGTGAGTTCCCCTACAACGGCAAGGCCAAGCCGGGGTGCGGGTCAAAGATCGTCGTCCGCACGCACCGGGGCACCGAGCTGGGCGAGATGCTCACCAGCACCTGCCCCAACGCCGGGTGCTCCAAATCGGTCACCCGCAAGGAGATGCTCGAGTACATCGAGAACTCGGGCGGGCCCGACTACCCGTTTTTCACCGACGGCAAGGCCCTGCGCGTCGCCACCATCGAGGACCTCAACGAGCAATCGCGGCTCGACGGCCTGGCCGACGGCTGGCGCCGGCGGGCCCAGGAAGATGTCGTGGCCCTGGGGCTGCCCATGAAGATCGTCGAGGTCGAGCCGATCCTCGGGGCCGAGCGGCTGACCTTCTACTTCACCAGCGAGGACCGCGTGGACTTCCGCGAGCTGGTCCACCGGCTGGGCGAGTCCTTCTCGACGCGGATCGACATGCGCCAGGTCGGCGCGCGCGACGAGGCGCGGCTGGTGGCCGATTATGAGCGTTGCGGCCAGCATTGCTGCTGCAAGCAGTTCCTCAAGGTGCTCAAGCCGGTGAGCATGAAGAGCGCCAAGGTCCAGAAGGCGACGCTCGACCCGCTGAAGATCTCCGGCCGCTGCGGGCGGCTGATGTGCTGCCTGCGGTACGAGGACCAGACCTACACCGAGCTGCAGAAGCGGCTGCCGCGGATGAAGTCGCGCGTCGGCACGAGCGAGGGGCCCGGGATTGTCTGGGACCGGCAGATCCTGACGCAGCTGGTGCTGGTGAACCTCGAGGACACGGGCAAGCAGATCGCGGTGCCGGTGGAGGATCTGATCACGCCGGAGGAGTCGCTGGAGATCGTGGCCAAGAAGCGTGCTGCCGCGGCCCCCGACCCGATGCGCGGCATGAGCCGCGACCGCGCGGCGCGGCGATCCCGGCCGGACGATCGCGAGCGGCGCGGCGCGCAGGAGGCGCAGCGCCGGCGCGTCGAGGGCGAGGGCGAACCTTATGCACCCGAGGGTGCGCCCGAAGGCGCCGCACCGCCCGGTGGT
>CAZSLT010000028.1:13376-21310 GCA_964607595.1 uncultured Phycisphaeraceae bacterium | reverse complement strand
CGTTCGTGGTGGGTGGTCACCGGCCTGGCCGCGCTGCACGCCGCGCTGGCGCTCGTCGCCGGGCTGCCGGCGGGCGGGCGTGCCTGGTCCCGCGCGGGCCGGGCGCTCTGGGCGCAGCGGGGCAGGCCGGTCGGCGCCGGGGCGCTGGCGCTGCTGATCGCCGGAGCGCCGGTCGCTGCGGCGCTCGCGCTGGCCCCCGGACTGAGCGGCGCCGCGCTGATCGGCTGGGCGCTGGTGTTAGCCGTGCCGGGATGCGCGGCGTCGATGAGGGCGACGCCGTTCGTCGTCGCGCTCACCGGCCTGATCGTCGGCGCACTGATCTTCATGGGCGTCACGCCGTCGCTGGGGATGTTCGTCGTCGTCACCTTCGCGGCCCTTGGCGCGATGCTCGGGCTCGGTTGGCCGGCCATCGCACAACGGCTCCGCCGGCCCTGCGCGGTGATCATGGCGACCGTCACGATGCCCGCGCTCGTCGGGCTGGCGGGCGTGCATGTGGACCCGTCGCGATGGACGCTGGCGGGCTCGTCGTGGGGGTTCGTGGTGCCGATGCTCATCGCGGTGCTGTGGGCGCCGGACGGGCGGTGGTCGGCGCTGGCGATCGCGTGCCGCGTGATGGGCGTGCGGGGTGTCCGCTGGTCGCAGGCGGGCGCGATCGTCAACGCGGGGGCGGGTTCGGTGGAACTGGTGCTGGCGGTGACCGCGTATGGAGCGTGGATAGGGTGGGTGGGCGGATTGGCGGGTGCGGACGACCGCGTGCTGGGCGCGGCGCTGGTGGGCGTGGTTGTGATCGAGATGACGCGGGGGGTGCGAGCGGCGATCGGGCGGATGCTGGATGGGCGGTGAGTCACTCTATGAAGGCCGTACTCAAACGAGCTACGATCGCGCGGTATCTCGTCGGAGGCATGGCGCTGACGATTGTCACATCATGGATGATCGCCCTGACCGCACCTTCACTCGTAAATGGACCCGGGTTCGCCGAAACCCCAATTTACGACGGGCGATGCTGGTACTGGAATGCAGATCAAGAGCGATGGCGTGGGGTCTCTGCCTTGTTCGCCAACCAAGCCATGCTGTCTCACGAGCATGAATATGCGCGCTATGGCCCGTGGTGGTCTAGATCGCATTCGCCGCCCTCTACTTACGAATCTCAACGCCGTCGAATCCTGTGGGAGACCGCCACCGGCTTTCCGATGCTCGCGATGCGATCAACACTTGAAAGCCCCATCGATGATGAGCCATGGGCGCCCCGATTCATCAAGTATCGATGGGCGATTCCAACCCTAGGAGCTACCGAGTGGGCACTGGGTCGATTGAATCCATCCGTGCCCCGATCGCTACCGCTCGTTCCACTGTGGCAAGGCTTTGTCGCGAACACTTTGTTCTGGATCCTGGTACTCGCCGCATTAAACGGGATCTCAGTTGCCGTTTCGCACACATCCACAGAAGCGCGCCGTAGGCGCTACCAACGCGGCATCTGTCTCAAGCGCGGCTGCGGGTACGACATCCGAGGCCTCGACATCTGCCCGGAGTGCGGCACGCCAACAAGTCCAGATGACTTACCGCGAGTTTGAAGCGCCCGAACCGGGTGTTGGCTGGCTGTCGCTGGGCGACTCATCCCCGATCAACCCCAGCTGCCGGTACTTCTCTCGGTACTTCTTCGCCAGCGCCGTCTGCTTGTTCTCGAGGTCGATCGCGCGGCCGTCGATGAAGGCCATCTCGACATTCGTCGTGATCTCCAGCGGGTCGCCGTCGGTGATGATCAGCGTGGCGCGCTTGCCGAGATCGAGCGAGCCCAGTTCGTCGGCCACGCCCAGAATCTCCGCGGCGCTGAGCGTGATGCCCCGCAGCGCCTTGTCGCGGTCCAGCCCGTAGGCGACGGCCGTGGCCGCGTGATAGGGCAGGTTCCGTTCGTGCGCGGTCTCGAAGGAGCCGCCGGTCGTCCCCAGGCACCAGCGGATGCCCGCGGCTTCGAGGCGCGCCGGTCGCGTGAAGGAGTCGTCGTAGGGGTCGTCGCGCCGCGCCGGCTCGGTGTGCGTGCCGGTGATGATCACGCCGACATCGTGCTTCTTGAGCAGGTCGGCGCACTTGTCGGCGTCGGCCCCGCCCACGATCACGGGCTTGAGCCCGCGCCCCACCGCCCACAGCACGGCGGACTCGATCTGCTCGACCTGGTTGGCGCGGATGAAGACCGGCTTGCTCCCGTCGAGCACCGGCTTCATGCCCGCGTAGCGGAGGTCCTCGCCGATCGCGGCGTCGGCGTCGCGTGACGCGAAGTAGGCCTCGGCCGCGTTGCAGGCATCGTCGATGCGCTGAATGCTCTCGCGCGTCTGCTTGCGCTGGTCCTCCTCGGAGGTCTGCATCCAGCGCGAGCGGAAGGTGCGCATCGAGGGCCAGTTGATCATCAGCCCCGCGTCGGGCTCGATCGCCATGTCTTCCCAGGTCCAGCCCTCCATGCGGAGGACGGCGGCCCGGCCGGGCATCACGCCGCCCATCGGCAGCACGGCCGCGGTCAGCACGCCGTTGGAGCGCGTCACGGGGATGATCGTGGAGTCGGGGTTCACGGCGACCGCGGCCCGCGCCTCGGGCGTGATCGCGCCCATCTCGGTGTAGTCCTGCGTCACGCGTATCGACTCGATCTCGATCAGCCCCATCAGCGTGTTCGGCCCGATCAGGCCGGGGTAGACATGCTTGCCGCTGGCGTCGATGACGATCGCCTCCGCCCCGCCGATGCCGGGGGCGCGGCCCGCCGAGACACGGGTGATGCGGCCGTTGTCGAAGACGATGTGCCCCCGCTCGATCACCGCGCCCGAGACGGTGTGGATTGTGGCGTTGTCGATGATGACCGGCTTCGCCTGCGCCGGGGCCTTGACGCCCAGGTCCTGCGCGCCGGCGCCGGAGGCGAGGAAGGCGCCGAGCGTCGCGGCCAGGAGGCGGGAGATGTGCTTGCGTGTCATGGGTGAAACCCCTGTCGGTGCGTGTTCAGTGATGCAGGAAGGAATGACCCGAGCAGCCGCAGTCGCCCTGCTGATGGGCGAAGGGGTCGAGCCCGTTGAGGATGCTCCAGAAGAAGTGCGCCTCGGCGTCGCGCAGCACCTCGGGGTCCACCCCCGCGGTGTGCGTCGGCGTGCCCTCGTCGAGGGCGATGCTGGCCATCGCGGCGTCGCGCCCGGCGCGACCGGGCTTCTTCTCGCCCGCGAGGATCTTCTGGATGATGCGGTTCTCTTCGGCAGCGGCCGCGGCGCGCATCGCGGCGTCCTTCTCGAGCGAGAAGTACTCGCGCCCGTCGATCCAGGTGGACTCGCAGCGCGAGAGCGAGGAGAGCGGCGGGCCGGACCAGATGACGAAGTCCGCGTCCTTGCCGACCTCGAGCGAGCCGACGCGGTCGTCGCAGCCGAGCTGCTTGGCCGCGTTAAGGGTGACGAACTTGAGCGCCTCGTGCGGCTCGACGCCGCCGTACTTGACGGCCTTGGCCGCCTCGGTGTTCATGCGGCGGGAGAGCTCATCGGAGTCGGAGTTGAACGAGACGCACACGCCGACCTCGTGCATGATCGCGCCGTTCTCGGGGATCGCGTCGAAGACCTCCATCTTGTACGCCCACCAGTCGGTGAAGGAGGATCCGCCGATCGCCGACTTCTTAATTGCCTCGGCGACCTTGTACCCCTCGAGCACATGCTGGAACGCGCCGATCTTGAAGCCGAAATCATCGGCGACGCGGCAGAGCATGAGGATCTCGTCCTGCCGGTAGGAATGGCAGTGGACGAGCCGCTTGCCGGCGAGGATTTCGGCCAGCGCTTCGAGCTCGAGGTCCTTGCGGGGCGGCAGGTTCGTGGAGCGGTCGGCTTCGCTCATCGCGTTGTAGGACTGCCACTGGCGGGCGTACTCGCGGGCCGCGGTGAAGCGGTCGCGGATGAGCGCCTCGACGCCCATGCGGGACTGCGGGTAGCGCCCGCTCGACTGCTTGACATTCTCGCCCAGCGCGAACTTGATGCACGGAGCCGCGGTGTCGAGGTAGAGGTCGTCGGGGTGATCGCAACCCCAGCGGAGCTTGATGACCTGCGTCTGGCCGCCGATGGGGTTGGCCGAGCCGTGCATCTCGTGGGAGGTGGTCAGCCCGCCGGCGAGCTCGCGGTAGAAGCCGATGTCGTCCGGGTTCAGGACATCCTGGATGCGGACCTCGGCCGTGACGGCGTGCGTGCCCTCGTTGACGCCGCCGGAGATGCCGGTGTGCGAGTGGGCGTCGATGAGGCCGGGCGAGATGTGCCGACCCTTGCAGTCGATCGTCAGAGCGTCCTTTGGCAAGATCACATCGACCGGCCCGCCGGAGACGATCTCGATCTTGCCGTCGCCGATGAGCATCCAGCCGTTCTCGATCACACCCTCCGACCCCGCGGTCCAGATGGTCGCGTTGGTGAGCAGCACGGTCCGCTGCTCGGGCAGTCCCTCGTAGCCGTATGCGCCGAAGGGCAGCGCGCGTGTGAACGGCAGCGCCTCGTCCGCGGCCTCGTCCTCATCGCCATCCTTCTTCTTTTCTTCGTCCTTCGGATCGTCATCACCGGCGTCGGGCTTGCGGGTCGCGGCCCAGGTGAACCGCTCGCCGCCGGGCGTCTCGCCCGCGCCGGTGATCGTGTCCCCCTCGACCACGCCCCAGATCAGCGCCGGCCCCTTGCCCCACCAATCCTCGGCGGTCATCAGCGCGCTCACCCGCGGCGTCTCAAGAACCGTGGACTTCACCGTCAGTTTCTTTGTCTTGGGCTTGTCGTCCTTCTTCGGTTCATCGCCCGGCGCGTCGGCCTCGGCTTCCTCTCCTTCGCCGGCGTCCTCGCCGGGCGCATCGTCATCGGCCTCGTCGGCCTCGTTCGGCGCGTCCGCGTCGGCGTCATCCGCCTTCGGCGGCGCGGGGATCTCGATCGTCAGCGCGCGCTTGGCGATCTTCATCGTCGCCGCGTGCGAAGGATCGGTGGAGAACACGGCCTCCCATTCGCCGTCGAACGCCTCGTCGGGCGCGGCATTGATCTCGAACCGTTCGCCGCCGGCCCAGATATCGCGGATCTGGCGCTCCTTGTCGAAGAGCGGCTTGTCGGTGACGACCAGGTTGGCCGCGTACCCCGGCGCGATGCGCCCGACACGGGTCTCGACGCCGAGCAGTTCGGCCGGGCCGGTGGTGAGCATGGCCAGCGCATCATCTTCCGAGAGCCCCGCCTCGATCGCCTTGCGGAGGTTGGGCCAGAAGGACTCACCCCGGCGCAGTTTGCTCGAAGTCAGCGCCGCGTCGACGCCCGCCTCACGCAGCCGGGCCGCGTTCGCCGGCGCCTGCTCCCAGGTCATCAGGTCCCGCAGCGTGACGGCGGCGCGGTCGCCCGGTGTAGCGACCTTGGGCTCTTCGGGCATTGTCAGCGGGAGGATGATCGGCCGACCGGTGCGCGCGACGGCGCGCAGCCGGCGGAACTCGGTGCCCGTACCGACGATGGCCGCGTCCTTCTTGAACTCGGTGGCGATCTTGTCGGCGCGGAGCAGGTTGAGCTCGTCGTCGATGTCGAAGAGCAGCGAACGGCCCTCGTTGAGCGCGGCCAAGGCATCATTGCGCTCGGGCGCGGCATTCGCCGCCGGGTGGTCCAGGTGCGCCTTGGAGGCGCGGGCGTGCCACGGGGCGTCCATGAGCGTCTGCCGCACCACGGCGATCGCGCCCATGAGCGAGCCGGGATAGTTCGCCGAGCCCCAGCCGCCGGTCTCGAACGAGACCGCGTCGAACACACCGTCCCGCAACAGATCGGACCGGGTGTCGGCGCTGGCGGTCGTAGCGGGGTCGGTCAGCAGGATGACGGCCGTGGAGCCGCGGAAGATGCCGCCCTCGGGCACGAGGTGCGCGACGGTGAACCCCTGCTCGCGGAGCGAGGCGCGGGCCGCGCTATCCAGCCCCGGGCCGTCGAGCGCCGAGCGCTGCGGATGAACGCGGCTCAGCCAGTGGCCTCCCGGGGTCGCCGCGTCGGGCGTCGGGGCCGCGACCTCTTTGAATGGTTCGACGAGTCCGGCGTAGATGTGCAGCCCGGTGCAGTCCCAGACGCGCGCGCCCGCGGGCGGCTCGGCGCCGGCTTCGACCGAGACGATCACGCCGTCGCGGATGACGATCGTCGCGTCCTCGATGGTCCGGCCCGGCTCGGGGTGCAGCGTGGCGTTCGTCAGGCAGTGCCAGCCGGGGTCGATGGCGCGGGGGCCGTTGGCCGGGCGCGTCGGCTGGGCGAACGCCCCGGGGCCGGTCGCGCCAAGCAGGGCGGCCGCGGCGAGGACTCCAAAGCGACGGATCAGGCGTCGTGCGGGCATGGCTTCTCCTTGCGGGTCGATGGATGAGCGTACCGCGCCGAGCGGGATCGGCTTCACCACGCCCCGGCCGAGTTCGGCCGCGATGCCCGACTCAGGCCGGGAACACCTTGCAGGCGAACTCGGGGGCGACCCCCGCCATCAGATGGCGGGTATCGACGACCAGCCGGGCGTGCTCGGCGATGAACGCCGGTTCGTACCAGTCATGATCGGTGACGACCACCACGGCGTCGTAGGAGGCCAGTTCCGCCGCCGACCACTCGATGCTGGTCATGCGGAGGTCATGCCGGCGGCCCTTCCAGGTCGCCGGGACGAACGGATCGTGGTACCCGACCTCCGCGCCGCGCTCGCGGAGCAGTTCGATGATCTCGAACGCCGGGCTTTCGCGCACATCCGCGATGTTCTTCTTGTAGGCGACGCCCAGCACGAGCACCCGCGACCCGGCGAGCGTCTTGTGGTGGGAGGCCAGGGCCGCGGCGCACCGGTCCACCACATACCCCGGCATCGCGCGGTTGACCTCGCCGGCGAGTTCGATGAACCGCGTCTCCACGCCGAATCGGCGTGCCGTGTGCGCGAGGTAGTAGGGGTCGATCGGCACGCAGTGCCCACCGAAGCCGGGCCCCGGGTTGAAGCGGTGGAATCCGAAGGGCTTGGTCTCGGCCGCGTCCAGCACCTCCCAGACATCGAGCCCCATCGCCGCCAGCGCGATCTTCAACTCGTTGACCAGCGCGATGTTGACCGAGCGGTAGACATTCTCGACCAGTTTCGCGGCCTCGGCGACCTCGGCGCTCGAGCACCGCACGACCGTGCGCACGATCCGCTCGTAGAGCGCGCACGCGAGCGCCGTCGAGTCATCATCGATGCCGCCGACCAGTTTGGGGATGGTGGCGGTGGTGTGGCCGCGGTTGCCGGGGTCCTCCCGCTCGGGCGAGAAGGCGACGAAAACGCCGGTGTTCGCGCCGTCGCCACTTTTCCCGCCCCCCCCGCCCTCTCCCCGAACAATCGGTGCGAGCAGGTCGCGCGTCGTGCCCGGATAGGTGGTGGACTCCAGCACGATCAGGCGCGGGCGATGGGCGTCGGCTTCGACGCAGCACCCGCGGATCTCGTGCGCGGCACGCTCCACGGCCGACAGGTCGGGCTCGCGCCGATCGTCGAGCGGGGTGGGCACGCAGATCAGCACGGCGTCGGCGTGCGCCAGGTCGCGCGCGTCGGCGGTGAGCGTGACTCTGGGGTTGGCCGCCAGGCGTGCCCCGAGGTGCGCGCCGAGGTGGGGCAAGTACGACCCGCCGCTTCGGAGCGTGGTGATCTTGTGCTCGTCGTGGTCCAGCCCGATCGCGGCAAACCCCGCGCCCGCGACCGCGTCCAGCAGCGGCAGGCCGACATACCCCAGCCCGATGACGGCGACGGTCGCGGCGCGCGACTCGATGAGCCGCGTCAGCGTTTGCTGCGCATCATGCTGGTCGGCGGGTGGCACGGCGCCGGAGAGCGTACCGCGGCGGGGTCCGGCGCGCCGATCAGCTCCCGGTGACCCACATGTCGTCGGTCTGCTCGGGGAAGATCTTGTTGGCCGTCAGACCGGTGGCGGGGGGGTAGGCAACCTCGGTGATGTTGTTCTTGCG
>CAZSLT010000028.1:0-13276 GCA_964607595.1 uncultured Phycisphaeraceae bacterium | reverse complement strand
TGATCGCGGCGAACCGCTGGCCGCTGTCGGCGCACGGGTTGATCTCGCCGGCGAGGTCGTTGCGCGCCCACAGCATGTAGGCGTTGCCCCAGGGGTCGATCAGGTCCGGCATGTCCGAGGAGCCGCTGGACGGGTTCCAGGTCTGACCCTCGATCGGCGTCAGGTCGGTCTCGGACGCGGTCAGATACCCCGGCCCGTCGGAGGCGCCCACGAGCGCCGTATCGATATACGCGGTGGTGTTGCCCAGCGTGATCTGCATGTGGGTGTTCACACCCGAGTCGTAGTCATCTTCTTTGATGAGGCCGCCGGAGAGTTCGAGCAGCGCGTTCTCCATCGCCGTCAGCCCGACCCCGCTATTGCCCGCGTTCGCATTCAGGCCCAGTTCGTCCTGCGTGAACGGCCCGGGCATGCGGTCGTTGGCGGTCTTGAAGTTGCCAATGGCGGTCTTGAGCGAGGTGAGCGTGGCGGTGGCTTTGGCGCGCCGGGCGGAGTTGCGGGCGCTGGACGCCGCGGGGATGAGGATGCCGATCAGCAGCACGATGATCGCCACCACGACCAGCAGTTCGACGAGCGAGAAGCCGTCCCGGCGGGCGGTCGAGCGGAGGGTCGGTTGGGGCATGATCGGGGCTCCTGGGCGGATGAAGTGGCGCGGAGAGACAACTATAAGGCATCACTCACGGTAACCCTATTCGCACGCCCGGCTTAGGGGGTTGCCGCGATCAGCGCCCCCGGACAAACGCGCCCCGCAACCGGCGGACCGGTGGGACATTGTCGTCCAGGAAGTCGTCGATCCCGGTGTCCGCGACCCCTCCCACAATGGCCCCGGCGCCGCCGGACGAGCCGGCGACCCGAAGGGGGGTCATCCCGGCCTCGGCCATCGTGGCGACGAGCTCCGACGCCGTAAATGGGTAGGGCGGCTGGGTGAACTGAGAAAGCGGCGAGGAAGCATCGCGACCGCGCGCCACCGCCAGCAGCACGCCACGCGGCGAGAGCAGGCGGGACATCCCCCGCGCCAGGCCGGCCCGGTGTCCGGGCGGCAGCGCCTGCAGCGTATGGACCTCGACCACCAGATCGAATCGGTGGTGCAGACGGATCGGCAGGTCGAGCAGATCGGCGGTGAGGAAGCAATCCTCGTGGCCGGGGTGCAACCGCCGGGCAAGTTCAATGGCCGCGGCCGAGCGGTCGAACGCGGTGACTTCGTAGCCGCGGTCGATCAGCGCGCACGCGTCGTGCCCGAGGCCGCAACCGACGACCGCGGCACGCGAGCCGGGCCGAATGTGCGTCGAGGCGATGTGATTCAGCCAAGCGATCAGCGCCGGGTTGGGCCGGCGCGACGCCCAGGGGATCTTGGTCTCGTTGCCCGCGGAATGCGCGTAGACCTCGTCGACCCAGGCGTGCCACTCTTCGAGCGACGCGTCGTGGGCGGGGTGCAATGCGATGAGATCGGTCGTGTCGTGCGCAGAGATCTCGGCGGCCATGGGCTGGCCTCCTTCCGGGCTGTGTCCGGCGCGTTCCCCCGACCGGGCGCTTCGGCCCGATCCGCGCTGAACTCCACTCTCGGGTCCATCCAGTGCCGGATAACCCGAAGGTGACGCGCCCCATTGTACGAAAGAAGCGGTCAAAGGCCCACGCCAATCCGGGCATTCGTTCTTTGTTCGTAACTTCGCCTTCTCGGACGGGCGGGACGCGGCCGAACGCCTCAGGCGCGGGGCGCGATCACCGCTCGCTCGGCGAATCGATCCGCGGCGGACGGCGGCAGGCATTCGGCGTCACGCCGCAACGCGCCCAGCGCGGAAGCGTCGAGCCTATCGAGCACCCCGAGTTCGCCCAGCGTCCGCAGCATCGACTCGGCCTGGAGACCGCGGTAGACCGCATCGGCGTCCACGATCCGCTTGCCCATGATCTCCTCGAGCATCGCCTTGGGGTAGGTCGGCTTGACGCCGGCGGTGGACTTCGTGCCGTACTGGTTGAGGTTCGACGCGAAGATCCCGGCCGCGCTGACAGGCAGGAAGTCCTCGTACCGCAGCCCTTCGAAGTCGGCGAAGCCGCGCCGGACGAGTTCGGTCAGATCGGCGGTGCCGATGGTCCCGGACGCGGCCAACCCGGCCTCGGTCGGCTCGTAGCGCGCATACACCAGCCCGGCGCGGACGAGCTCGCCCAGCGTCTTGGGGATCGGCTCGAAGTGCCGCGCGTAAGCGCGCTCGTAGGCCTCGAAGTCGGTCTTGGCGAGTTCGGGGTCGGCGTCCTGCTCCGCGGCCGCGAGGCACCGATCGTAGAGCTCGCGTCCGGCCGGTGTGACGGCGTAGAACCGCTGCTCGATCTCACCGAAGCGTGCCGTGTGCGTGGCGGCGAACCGCTTCCCGTCTTTCTGGGTGAAGTTCACGGCCTCGCTCAGCGCCTTGTATGCGTCCTGCCGCAGCAGCACCGGCGTGTTCGACGGGGGGCCCTCGGTCAGGTCCTTGAACCCCGAGTGAGGCAGTTTGTGCAACTGGTACACCTCACCCTCGAACTCCCGGGCCAGCCCCCAGGCCAGGCGGTCGATCGCGTCCGGGGCTGGTGTGCCGGGCTTGAATCCGGCGAGCTCGGCGCGGGTCAGGTGCTTGAAGTGCAGCCGCATGTAATCACGGTCGGCGCGCCGGAGGATGTGACCCAGCGCGTGGCGGGCCCGCTCGACGAAGTGGGCTTCGTCGATCTCGCCCATGCAGTACTTCATGGCCGAGGTATAGAGGTCGATGCAGAAGGTGTTGGGGGTGAGGTGGTTGAGGTGGTGCGCCTTGAAGCACACGATGTCCGCCGCGATCTTGAAACCGGACTTGCAGAGGTGTTCGTAGAGGTCGTAGTCCAGCGCCTCCCCCGTCCACTTGAAGATCTTCTCGACGCCCTCGGCGATTAGGTCCTCGGCGTCGTCACGGGTCAGCCCGCCTTGGCGTTCGCGTTTCTCGATGAGTTCCTTGGCACGGGGCGTGAAGGCGGCGCGTGAGGCGAGCGTCTGCTCGATGCGTCGGCGCGTGTCATCGTCGAAGTAGGTCGGTCGCAGCAGCGAGGTGAAGACCCGGTGGTGCGGGTGGATGACCGACCGGAACGCCGTCGCGATCACCGGCTGGCTCTTGGCGCCCACGCTCGTCATGTCATAGAAGTTGTGCGGCTCCATGCCGAAGCAGCCGAAGAACCGGGCCACCCAGCGGTACTCGTCGTCGCGGCCGATGCGGATCGCGCCGTGCCGTTCGCCGGAGGCCTGATCGAGTTGCTCGTCGGAGATCGAGAACCCGATGTGCATCTGCCCGAGCAGGTCGCACACCGCCCGGTTGCAGGCGTGGTTCACCAGCAGGCATCGGTCGTACAGTGGCACTTCCTGCCCGAACATGCGGGAGAGCTGCGCGAACAGCAGGTGCTGCATCTCGATCGGGTCGGCGAAGCCGCGGGCCATCGGGACATCCTTGCGGTGCGTCGGCGGGCGCGGTTCCCGGGGCCGACACGCCGCGCGGGCGACCCCGCCGGGGTCGGTCCCTGACTATAGCCCGTGCCTCGGCGGCCCCCATCGGGGGGTCGGCGTTGGGCGCTCACTGAAATCGACCCGCCGACCCGCCGAATACCATTTCCGCCGGGGCACGCCATTCCGGCGGAGTTGTCGCATGGAGACCCTCACCCAAGCCGTTTCGCCCGCGCCGATGGACGCCAACTTTATCCCGTGGGCGGTGTGGACCCTCGTGGTCCTGCTGGTGCTGGGCGTGGGGATCAAGGTGTGGACGCAGCGGGCCGACCGCGCCGCGAGGTCGGAGCGGTCGCGTCGTCGGATGGCGCGTCGGCGGACCCGGCTGCAAGCCGACCTGGCCGCGTACACGGGGATGGGGGCGATGACGCCCGCGCAGCGCGAACAACTGGAGCGCGCGATCACGGCCCCGGTCTACAGAGTCGCGACGCCCGATGGGGCGCAGCACAGTCAAACGGAGCGCTGAGATGTACGACACCCCGACCCTGCTGGCGATGAACGACGAAGAAGTCATGAAGATGATCGCGCTGGTGTTCGCGTTCATCGTGGCGATCATCGCGATGTTCGGCGGAGGGGCCCACGCGCAGTTCAAGCGGCGCCTCCGGCTCGAAGAGAAACTCCGCACGCGGCGTGAGCAGACCTACTCCGAGATCGCGGCGTACATCGCCGAGGGG
Organism: uncultured Phycisphaeraceae bacterium; assembly: GCA_964607595.1. Classification (GTDB taxonomy): domain Bacteria; phylum Planctomycetota; class Phycisphaerae; order Phycisphaerales; family UBA1924; genus JACKHC01. The sequence goes on along the minus strand of CAZSLT010000028.1, from coordinate 9,112 downwards.
ACGATCACGCCCGAGGAGGGCGAGCGCCTCATCCGCGCGATGAAGGAAGGCGACGCCGCCGAGGAAGTGGCCGCCCGGCTCGGCAAGGCGTAGCCACAACCCCCGACCGGCCCCCGCTACAATCGCGTCCCCAATCCGTAACCCGTCGCGGCGGCCATCGCCGCGCCTGAAAGGACGCGAGCCGTGGCAGCATCCAACACCCACTATGACCTCATCGTGATCGGCGGCGGGCCCGCCGGGTATGTCGGTGCGATCCGCGCGGCCCAACTCGGCATGAAGGTGGCGTGCGTCGAGCGATCCAAGCTCGGCGGCGTCTGCCTGAACTGGGGGTGCATCCCCTCCAAGGCCCTGCTGACCAACGCCGAGCTCTACGAGCGGATCTCCCACGAGGCCGACGAACTGGGCCTGAAGTTCGAGAAGCTCGGGGTCGACTGGAACAAGGTCATCAGCCGCTCCCGGGGCGTGGCGGACAAGCTCAACAAGGGCATCGGCTTCCTCTTCCGCAAGAACAAGATCGATCACATCGACGGCCACGCCAAGGTCACCTCCGGACGCAAGGGCGACAAGCCATGCCAGGTGGAGATCTACGACGCCAAGGTGCAGGACACCTTTACGCTGGCCCCCGCGGAGATCGCCAAGAAGCCGCGCCAGACCATCACGTCGACGAACATCCTCATCGCCACCGGGAGCGTGGCGCGGGACCTGCCATTTGCCCGCTACGACGGCGACAAGATCATCGGGGCGCGCGAGGCGATGACGCTGCCCAAGCAGCCCAAGTCGCTGATCGTGATCGGCGCCGGCGCGATCGGCATGGAGTTCGCCTACTTCTACCACTGCTACGGCACGAAGGTGACCGTGGTCGAGATGCTGCCCCGCATCCTGCCGGTGGAGGACGACGACATCTCCAAGGCCCTCGAGAAGGTCTACAAGAAGAAGGGCATGGACATCCGCACCTCGCACACGACCACAAAGGTCGAGACGACCAAAACCGGCGTGAAGGTGACGATCGCGCCCTTCGAAGGCGGCAAGGCCGACGAAAAGCGCGCCGAGACGCTCGAAGCCGAGAAGGTGCTGCTGGCGATCGGCGTCCGCGGCCGTTACGACGGGCTCTTCGACGAGTCGCTGGGCATCCAGACGATCAAGGACCACATCAAGACCGACTACACGCCCCCCGCCCCCGGCAAGGACCCGGCGCCCGCGATCTCGTACAAGACGAGCGTCGAGGGCATCTACGCGGTAGGCGATGTCATCGGCCCGCCGTGGCTGGCGCATGTCGCGATGGAAGAAGCCGTGGTGTGCGTCGAGCGAATCGCCGGCCACGACCCGATCGCGATCGACTACACGGTGATCCCCGGCTGCACCTATTGCGTGCCGCAGGTCGCGTCGGTCGGGTTCACCGAGCGAGCCCTTATCGAGCAGGGGCTCAAGAAGGGCCAGGACTACGCGATCGGTTCCTATCCGTTCATGGCGCACGGCAAAGCGATCGCCAGCATGCACACGGACGGCCTGGTGAAGATCATCCGTGGATTGCCGCGGGGCGAGATCCTCGGCGCCCACATCATGGGCGACCAGGCGACCGAACTGATCGCTGAGTTGACGCTGGCGCGCCGCCTCGAGGCGACGACCGAGGAACTGAGCGTGACGATGCACGCGCATCCGACGATGCACGAGGCGGTCCACGAGGCCTCGCTGGCATCAGAGGGCAAGATGATTCACGGGTAGAGGACATCTCCATGGGGAGAGGTCGGCGGCGTGGCGTTCAGCACGCCGGCGGGTGAGGGACAATTCAGTAAGAACAGGGTGACCTCACCTGTCTTGCAGCGCTCGAGATCCGCTCACGGAGGCGAGTCATTGCGTCATAGCACCAAGCCATCCAGCGACCCCAGCCCCAGCGGCTCCTTCGTGAAGAACGGCTCGGCGTACATCGTGGCGATGCGCGACCCGAAGTAGCCCAGCGAGTTGCGGACCCACTCGCCCACCCCCCGCCCCGCGGGCTGGGCGCCGATCTTCCCGGGCGCGACGAACTGCGTGTGGTACGCCTCCATCGCGTCGATCTTCTTCTGCTCAAACCCCGTGACATCGAGGCAGAACGAGGGGTTGGCCACCCAGCGCAGATGCGTGGCGTAGTAGTAGAACACCCAGCGCGGATAGATCGGGTCGCCCGGCAGATTGGCCTTGGTCAGTTTGGCGTCGAAGCGGGCGTCCTCCGCGATGCGCGTCGTGGCCTTGTGGTCCGGGTGGGCGTCCTCGAAGAACGGGATGAAGAGGATCTGCGCGCGATGCTCGCGGATCACCGACGCCACCGCCCGGCGCGCGTCGATCGAGTACTCGATCCACCGGTTCGAGAGCGCGTGGCCGCCCCACGCCTCCGCCCCGCCGAAGCCGCGCGACGGCCCGGGCATCTCGAGCATCCTTCGCCGAACCCCGAGGACCTTGGCCGCGGCGTCCGCCTCCTTACGGCGCGTCTCGGGGTCGCCCAGGGGCGTCGGCTCGCCGTTGGTCATGTCCAGCAGCAGGACATCGTGCCCCTGCGAGGCGAGCTTGGCGATGGCCGCGCCCATGCCCGCCTCCTGATCATCCGGGTGCGGGCCGACGACGAGGATGGACGCCATGAGTCTGCTCCGGGCGGGTGGCGTGAGCCGGGGCGCGTCGCCCCGGGCACATCGTAGAACCGGCCCGACACGGTCCGGCTCGCTATTGAAAAACGGCGGGCCCGGGAAGGGCCCGCCGTCGGGATGGTCAATCAATCAGACCGGATCAATCAGCGATAGAGAGTCGTGGACTCGGTCTCGCGGATGGGGACGGTCTTCTCGCGGCTCGTCACCGAGGTGGCGAACCGGATGTCGGCCTCGCCCTCGGCCCGGGCCACGATCCGCCACTCGGCCACGGCCTGCGGGGCCAGGGTGCCGAGGTTGGCGAAGGTGATCGTCTTGCCCGAAGCGGTGCCGTTGGTCACGCCCGAGGCGGAGACGAAGGACAGTTCGGCGGGCAGCTCGCAGACAACCTTGATGTCGTTGTCGTTGGCCGAGCCCTGGTTAGTCACGCGGATGATGTAGGTGACGGTGTTGCCGATCTCGATGGGATCGGGCTCGTCGATCACCTCGACGAGGATCGCCGGGATGCCGGTGACCTCGGTCGCGCAGGCGTCACGCGCCTCGGTGGCGCAGGCGCAGGTCACGACGGCCTCGGTGCGGTAGGAACCGGCCGAGCCGGGGTTGACCGTGAAGGTCATCTTCTTGGACTCGCCGGCCTTGAGGGCGCCGACATTCCAGACCACCGACCCGCCGGCCGCGGCGCCGCCGGCAGAGGCGCTGGCGAAGTTCGCGCCGGTGGGCATCGAAGCCGACACGCGGGCGTCGGTGCAGTCGCCGTCGCCGGTGTTGCGCACGGTGACCTCGTACTCGATCGGACGGCCGATGTAGCGGTTGCCGGGGCAGGCGACATCGATCGCCAGCACGGGCTGGACGACAGTGACGGCGACCTGGTTCGACTCGGCGGCGAGGCCGCCGTCGGCCATCGCGGTGGCGTTGTTGGTGTAGCGGCCGGCCTTGGCGATCTTGACCGGGATGGCCGGCGAACGCTTGGCCGAGTTGCCGGCGATGTCGCCGACATTGAACTCGAGGACGCTCTTGCCGTCCATGGTGGTCATGCCGGCGGGCAGCTCGTCACGCACCTTGACATTGCGGGCGGTGCCGGTGCCGGTGTTCTTGACCTCGAAGACGATCTGAGCGGTGTCGCAGGGCGTCAGCGTGCCGGGCGTCATCTCCTTGACGATCGCCAGGGCGGGCTGAACCACATTGGTCGTGGCGCAGAGAGCGTTGTTGTAGGAGACCGAGACGCAGGCCGACGAAGCGCCGATGCGGTCGGCGCGCCCGCTGACCTTGATCACCTTGGTCTCGCCGGGGGCTAGGTCGCCCAGGGCCCACTGCATGCCGCCGCCGGAATTGCGGGTGGCCGAGGGGTTCGAGGAGGCGACCGAGAGGTTGTCCATCGAGTCGCCGGTGACGACGACATTCTGCAGGACGGCCTTGGTGATGTTGGTCACCCGGATCTCGTAGTCATAAGACTCGCCCATGCGGACTTCCCGCGGCATGACCTGCTGCAGCAGCAGGGCGCTGCTGGCGCGGTCGCCGGTCGGGAAGTACATCTCGGCGACATTCCCGGTCATCATCGCCGGGGCCGGGGCGGGCTTCGCCGCCGGCGTCTCCGCCGCGGCCGGCTGAGCGACATGATCGCGATCGCCGTGTCCATGCCCCATGTGATCGTGACGGCAGCCGCCGAGGGCGATCACGCCCGCCGCGGCCATCGCCAACAAGGACCAACGCTTCATCGCGCTACGCATTGCTGAGTCTCCTCGTTTCGAGTTTCCACCGATGTTCGTCTGTGCAACTCTCCGCGAACTGATCGCGGAGTCCCCGGCGGACCGGCATCATAACAGGTCCGGGAAAATAGGGGGCGCAGCATACCCCGCTTGCGGGGAAGATGCGAGTGATTCCTAACTTAGTGTTATCGGACCATAAAAGCGGGTCCGGTCGGTTCATCCATCGCCGTCCCGCATCGACCGCGAAGCCCGATCCGCGATGTGCTCCGCGTACGCGAGCAACGGATCGATCGCCGCGCGGGTGTCCACATCGGCGGACTCCAAGTCCCCCGCCTCCAGCAACATACGCGAGACGGCGGCGCACGAACGCCGCTCTGGGACGCTCCACGAATCAAGCGGCGCGCCCGAAACTCCGGCCGCAACAATCCCCTGATGGCCTGGCCGCGGGCCGGGCGATCGGTCGAGGATTGTGCGCACGAGCCGCAACACGCCCGCGCGCGCCTCGGCATGCCCGATCGCGTCGGCCGCGATCGCCACGTCGTTGCGCAGGATCATGGTGACGGCCTCGTCGACCGGCCCGCGCACGCGCGTCGCCGCCAGCCGCAGCCCGCGTTCGTCCAGCTCGATGACGCTCATCGCGTTGATCCGCGCGACCGCCGCGCTGTCATCGACGAGGGCGAGCAATTCAAGAAGTTCGAGGAGCCGATCGTTAAGAGCGACGGTGCGCGACTCGGCCGCGTCGTTCTGCCGGGCCCAGGCCAGCAAGCGCGACTCCCGGTCGCGCCGGAACACACGCAGGAGGTCCGCCCCCCGCCCGCCCGAGGCCCGATCGATCGGCGAGCCGGGGATGCCGAGCCCCCGCTCGACGGGCGCGCCATCAAGGGACTCGATGATCGCCTCCAGCGCCGCCAGCCGTTCCGCGGCCCCGGATCGGGTGGTTTCATCGAGAGCCAGCCCCGGAATCGGGGCCAGCGCCTCGGCCGCGCCCAGCGATGCCGCATCGCCCCGCGCCGCCAGCAGCGTGAGCCACCCGGCCGACTCGTGCACGCGCCGCATCGTCTCGGCGAGTGAGCGGTGGTTGGCCAGCAGACTCACCGTCCCCGGCTCGCGGAGCCGCGCCGGCTGCTCGGCGATGGCGATGAGCTCATTCAGGGCGCTGCGTTCCAGGTCCTCATAGGCGCGGGCGGTGAGGCGCCACCCCCGCTGCAACTCACGCGGCAGATCGCGCCCGGTCGCATCGGGGAGCGCGCGCCAATCGACGCACACCCCGAGAACGCGCTCCGCCACGCGGATCAAGGCGTCGCTCTCGGTCGGGGGGGCGGCCAGGGCGCGCTCGATCGCCGGGGCAAGTCGGCGCGTGTCGAGCGATGCCCGGCGCAGCGTCCCGAGCGAGCGGAGCATCCGTGCAGCCGCGCCCAGTGTGCGGAGCGATCGGTCGTCCAATGACTCCGCGGCTCGCCGCACCTCGCCCGCCAGCGCCAGGGGCGCCGCCGAGCCCTCGCCGAACTCGACGCGCGCAAGCGAAGGCAGCCACACGCACTCTGCGATCGCGCCCGCCGCGTCGGCGGCGCGGCGCGCCGAGTCGGGGAGGGTGCCGAGCAGGCGGAGGCGTTCCAGCGCTTCGGCGCACGCGGCTTGCGACTCGGGGTCCAGCGGCGCGCCGTCGAGGGCGGCCCGGGCTGCGGCCAGCGGGGCGGCCGGGTCGGGCGCCGGCGCGGTGGTCACCCCCGGCATCTCCATAACGGCCGCGGCTTCGTTCACCGAGGCGTAAAGAAGCGCGATCCGCTGGACGGGCGGGCGCGGGTCGGGCAGCGACTCGTCCGATCGGCGGAGAAAGCGCCGCAGCGCCACCCGGGCGCGCTGATACGCGACGACCGCCTCCGTCGGGGCGTCGGGCGCGCGGGCCGCGACCGCCAGCGCCGCGTATCGCTCGCTCGCCGCGTCGATCCGCGGCAGCGCCCGCGCGATCGTCAGCCCGGCCATGCCGGCCTCCCAACCGTCGGAGTAAGGATCGAGCCACGGCGCAAGCAGCGCTGAGGCGTCCGTGCGGGCGAGCAGACGGAGGCGTGCCGCGATCAGGATGTCCTCGTCGGCGCCCGCGGCTTCGAGCTGCCCGATCCGCTCGGCCAGCGACGCCGACTCGCCGTCCAAACGCTCGACGAGATCGACAACGGCCGTCGCGGAGAGCTGCGGGCGTTCCGGGCCGCCCAGGTCGAGCGTCTGCGCGCTCATCGGCGGGGCGAGCAGCGCACCGACGGCCAGAGCGATGGTCTGCGCGGCCCGGCGAGCGGTGGTGTTCATGCGCTTCGTGCCTCCGCCAGCACCCGAGCGTAGACCTTCTCGAGTTCAGCGACCATCGTGCGGGCGTCGAAGCGGACGCGGCAGCGCTCGCGCCCCTCGAGCGCGGTCGCCCGTCCCCGCGCGGGGTCGGCGAGCATCCAGCGCGTCGCCTCCCGGATCGCGCCGGTGTCGCCGACGGGCACGAGCCGGCCGGTGATTTGATCGACGCAGACCTCGCGGGTTCCGTCGATGTCGGTCGCCACCACCTGGACGCCCGAAAGCAGCGACTGGACGACGGCACGGGGCAGCCCCTCGCGGTAGGAGGCGTGGATGAGCAGGTCCATCGCGCGGATCATCGCCGGCACACGCTGCGGCGGCACCAGGCCGGCCATGACGACGGACCGCGTCAGCCCCATCTCCGCGATGCGGTGTGTGAGGCGCTGCCGCCACAGACCATCGCCGACCCAGAGGAGCTTGAGGCGCGGATCGGCGCGGAGGTCATCGCCGAGCGCTTCGAGAATGTCATCGTGCCCCTTGAGCTCGAAGAGCCGCGCCACCGTGCCGATGACGATGTCCGAGCCCGCCAGCCCGAGTTCGCGGCGAACTTCCTCGCGCGAAGGGCCCGAACCCGGGTGCAGGTAGGGATCGACCTCCATGCCCGAGTAGACAGTGGTGTACAGGGCTGGGCGACCGATGCGGGCGGCGAGGTATCGATCGCGCATCGCGTCGCAGACGGTCACGATCGCGTGGCAGCGCTTCGCGGCCCAACGCTCGGCGGCGATGTACACCGCGTTGCGCCACCGCTTCTCGTGCTCGTGGAAGGGCGGGCCGTGGACGGTATGGACGACGCCGATGCTCGCACGGCGTCTCCCCCCCCTCCACGCCGCGGCACGCCCGATGATGCCCGCCTTCGAGGAATGTGTGTGCACGATGTCGGGCTTGATCTCGTCGATGAGCGCGCCCAACTGCCGGTAGCACGCGATGTCTTTCGATGGGTGCATCTCGCGCATCATCGCGGGGACGATGTGCGTCGAGATGGTGCGACCATCCGAGGTTCTGAACGCCGCGACGCGATCGGCCAGCGAGCCCTCGGGCCCGTAGATCGGCCCGTGCGCCAGGTGCACCTCGTGGCCCAGTTCGGCCTGACCCTCGCAGGAGAGCACCGTGTTCTCCTGCGAGCCGCCGAGGATCAGACGGGTTGAGATGTGGAGGATACGCACGACGGATCACCCCTCCATCGCACGGTTGGGATCATCGGGATCGGCAAGGCCGCACTCCGGACAAACGCTTGTGCGCAATCCTCGTATGTCATATCCACAGTCACGACACTCGTCGGCGGAGTCCTCTGAGGACAAAGAGAGAAGTTTGAACAGAGCGAACACGAGGCAAGAAGAGCCCGCCAATCCCGCAATGAACGACAGTCGCAGATCACGAAAGTAGTTCGGTCCGTACTCCCGAATAATGGCCGGGACAAGATCCTTGTCGATCAAGCCATCAACGGAATTCAGCCAATACAGGAACGCAACCCCCAACAGCGCAGGGATCAGCGCGAGCGGCTTGAACAATTTCCACACCCCGACTGTCACTCCAATGAAGAATAGCCCGACAAGTAACCCACCGGCCGCGCTCGTCATCGGTGAGCCAACTTTGTCGGAGATTTCCGCGAGGATCCACATCATGACGCCGGCTCATCGGGATACCGCATCCACATGAGCGTCAGCCCCGGCGCGGGCATCGTCATCCCCGCTTTGGTGCGGTCGCAAGCCGCGATGATCGCTGGGATGTCCTCCGGCTTCTTGCGCCCCTTACCGACATCGACCAGCGTGCCGGCGATGATGCGCACCATGTTGTAGAGGAACCCGCCGCCGGAGACATCGATGTGAACAAGCGTCGGCTCGGGGCGCGCCACCGAGCAACCGAAGACCGTGCGCACGGTGGACTCGCGCCCGTGGCCCGCGGCCGCGAACGACGCGAAGTCGTGCTCACCGACAATGTGCCGGGCCGCGTCCTGCATGGCGCGGTGGTCGAGCGTCTCCCAGAGGTAGTGGACGAACCGTCGGTCGTGGATCGGCCGGAGCGGCCCGGTGCGGATGGCGTAGCGGTAGCCCTTGGCGACGCAGCCGCGGATGGGGTCGAAGTCGTCGCGTGTGCGCACGAGGGAGGTGATGATCACATCCTCCGGCAGGCGCGAGTTGATCGCCAGCATCAGCCGCTCGTCGGGCGGGCCCCGGCGCTCATCGGTCGTGGTGAACGCGGCGGTCTGCGCCACGGCATGCACCCCCGAGTCCGTCCGGCTGGCCCCCAACACCGAGACCTCCTCGCGCACGACATCGCGCACCGCGAGTTCGATCGCGTGCTGGACCGTCCGAAGGTCGGTGCGGACCCGTGTGGGGGGCGAGCCATCATCGGTTTCGATGGCGGCGTAGGGTCTCTGGGCCTGCCAGCCGCAGAAGTCCGTGCCGTCGTAGGCGACCGTGATGCGGTAGCGGGGCATGGCGGGTGAGGATAGGG
>CAZSLT010000027.1:0-21424 GCA_964607595.1 uncultured Phycisphaeraceae bacterium | reverse complement strand
GGGTCGATGAACGCCTTGTACACGCGCTGGGGCGGGGCCTTGAATACACGGTGGAGTTTGACGGTGCCGGACATGATGCTGTTCCTCAATCGTGGAGGGTAGGGATGGCTCGATTACAGACCCCCTCCGTCAAACTTCGTGTGACACCTCCCCCGCCCCCCCATATGTGACCGGGGGAGGGGGCAGCGCTCACCCGCCCTTGCGGATCTTCTGGCGCTTCTCCGGGTCGAGGCAGTCGGGGTCGTACTCCAGCCCCATGTGGTCGTACATGTACTTCACGCCCGCCTCGCGGATCTGGAGCGAGGTCGGCGGATTGTTCGGATCGACGCGCACCTCGGCGCGGCTCGCGTTGAAATCCACTTCCACCGACTGCACGCCGGGGACCTGCTCGATCACCTCTTTGAGGTGGCCGGCGCAGTTGGGGCACGCCATGCCGCGGACGGCGTAGGCGTAGGTGTTCGGCTCACTGGTCGCGACGGGGTCCATCGCGATGTCCATGTCCATGGCGGTGTTCTTCGAGGATGAACACGCGCTCAGCAGGCAAGCGCCGAGGGCGACGATCGTGGTCAAAAGTGTCTTGTTCATGATGCCGGGATGATAGCGGACCGATGTGCCGCGGGGCCTGCCTCCCCCGGGCTACCGGGGGAGGTGTCACGCGCAGGCGTGACGGGGGGGCGGAGGGGGGGCGGGGCCGCCGGAGATAACGCGGCTAGGCCTTCTCATCGAGAATATGGACATCCGGCAGGTTGCGGTAGAAGCCGTCGTAGTCCAGCCCGTACCCCACCACGAACTCGTCGGGGATGTTGAACCCGATGTGCTCGGCGTGGACGCCCGGCTTCTTGGGCACGCCCTGCTTGTTCAGCAGCACGCACGCACGCACCGACTCCGCCCCCTGCTCCAGCAGCGCCCGGCGCAACAATTCCAGCGTCCCGCCGGAGTCGAGGATGTCGTCCACGATCACCACATGCCGGCCCGTCAGGTCCGGCGGCAGCGCGCCGCGCAGCCGCGCGCCCTTGCTCGTCGTCGAGTCCCCCGGATAACTCGACACCGTCACGACGCGCATCGACAGCTTCAGCGGCATCTCGCGGATCAGGTCCGCCACGAACACCACCGCGCCGGTCATTACCGGCAGCATGACCACACGGTCGATGTCGTCGGAGTCATCATGGCCGTCGGCGCGCATGGCCGCGGCCAGGTCCTCCGACAACGCCCGCCCCAGTTCGCGCACGCGTTCCCGGATCTGTTCACGATCGAGCAGGACTCGGCCAAGGACTCGTCCCATGCGGGCAGGATACCGGATGGCCTACCGCCGGATGCCCGGCATCGAACCCGTCCGCCGGGCCTTGGAATAGCGGGAGAGGGAGTCCTCGATGATTTTGTACGCGGCCTCGGCGGGCTGGATCGCGTCCACCGCGACCTCTTTGCCCTCCAGGATCTTGTAGTCCTGAAAGAACCGCTGGAGCATCCGGAAGGTGTGCTTGGGGAAATCGTGGGCGTCGCGGAAGTCGGCGTAGTCGGGGTCGTCGATCAGGACCGAGACGATCTTGTGGTCGGGCTGGCCGTCGTCCACCATCGTCATCAGCCCGACGGTCCGCGCATCGCACAGCGTCATCGCCGGCACATTCTCCGTGCAGAACACCAGCACATCGAGCGGGTCGTCGTCCTCGGCGAGCGTCTGCGGAATGAACCCGTAGTTCGCCGGGTAGTACACCGCCGACGACAGCACGCGGTCGAGCCGCAGCATGCCGGTCGGCTTGTCGAGCTCGTACTTGTTCGACGAGCCCTTGGGAATCTCGATGACGGATCGGAAGCCGTAGGGCAGACCGAGCCGGTCGGACGAGGGGATGACATCATGCCACGGGTGGAACATAGGCGGGGATTGTACCCGCGCGCCACTCCGTCAAGCGGACAACGCCGGCTTCTTGGCCGGCGTCGCCCGGGAGTGCGGAGAGAGGAGAGGCGGAGAGAAACGGTTGTGATGCTCAACGCCGGCGACGCAGCGCGCCGATTCCCGCCAGCGCCAGGAGGGCAGAACTGCCGGGCGACGGGATGAACTGCACGATGCTCGCGGCCGACGAAGAGTTCAGCGATCCGCCCGAGAAGTCGAGCGACCCGAAGTTGGCCGGGTCGGCGCCCAGCGAGTTGGAGTAGTCCTGCACGATGAAGAGCCACGCCTCGCCGACCTCGAAGATGCCGTCGGGGTTCATGCTCTCAAAGAAGAGCGGCCGGTTGTCGCCCTGCGAGTCGATCTTGAAAGCAAAGGTCGCCAGCGAGTTGGGGGGCGGGGCCTCGTCGGTCGAGGCGATGCCGTCCACATTCGAGAACAGCGTCTGGGCGTCGCCGACATAGAACAACTCGCGCCATGCCGTCGGCGTCGTGTTGATGATCTGCACGACACGGTTCGGGATGTTCGGGTCGTCGGACTCGACGCACGCGGACATGCTCGTGAAGGTGGACGCGGCCACGATGCGCTCGTCCGTCGGGAACAGCGGGCCGGTGCCGAGTTCTTCGGTGGCGAACCGCATCCCGTGGTTGTCGCAGGATGAAAGGTCGAAGTACCGGCCGTCCACCGGGTTGGCGGTCGCCGCGGCGGTCAACGCGGAGGCGAGGCCGATCCCGGTCAGGACGGCGGGGCGGGGCAGACGGGACGCGACGCGGAGGGAAACTGCTGTGTTCATGTCTGATCTCCTCGTGGTGCTTAGGACCACACTGGTGTTGCGGGATGGTGAAACTGTCCTCACCCCTGATCCGGGCCGACCCCGCCGGATCTCTCAGCGCTCGCGAAGATTTTTTGCCCCCGCCCGGCCCGGTATGCTGCCCCCATGCTGACCATCGACTTCGCCAACTGTCTTTCCGAGCGCGTCGGCCCCCACGGGCTGGACGCCTCCTCGCTCGCGCCGGAGTCCAAGGCCGCGGCCGAAGCCGCGCGCCTGACCCAGTCCCTCGACGCCACCCGCAACACCGGGTGGGAGCGCTGGCGCGCCCTGCCGCACGACCCGGTGAAGTCCGAGCATGTCAACGCGGTCAGGCGCGTCGTCCGGGAGTGCGCGGACCGATTCGACACGATGGTCGTGCTGGGCATCGGCGGCTCGGCGCTGGGCAATATCGCCCTCCAGAGCGCCCTGAACCCCCCCACTTACAACCTGCTGACGAACGCCGACCGCTCCGGCCCGCGGATGTTCGTCGTGGACAATGTGGACCCCGCTTACCTCGGCGCGGTGCTCGCATTCTGTAAGTCGGCCGATCCGAAGCTCGAACGCACGCTGTTCAATGTCGTCAGCAAGAGCGGGGAGACCGCCGAGACCGCGGCCCAGTTCATGACCATCCGCGCCATGCTGATCGAGGCGCTCGGCAAGGAGCGCCATGCGAAGAACATCGTCGCCATCACCGACCCCAAGCAGGGCACGATGCGCGCGATCTGCGACGCCAACGGCTACACCACGCTCCCCGTGCCCGACGGCGTCGGCGGGCGGTTCAGCGTGCTCTCGCCCGTAGGGCTGTTCAGCGCCGCGATGTGCGGCATCGACATCGACGCCCTCCTCGCCGGCGCCGCGGCCATGGACGCCCGCTGCCGCGAGAAGGAACTCGCCAGGAACCCCGGTGCGACGCTGGCCACGCTGCTCGTCCGGCTCGGGCGCGAGCGCGCCAAGGTCAATCATGTGCTCATGCCCTACGCCAACGCGCTGTACCTGCTGGCCGACTGGTTCCGGCAGTTATGGGCCGAGTCGCTGGGCAAGCGCGCCGATCTTCAAGGCAAGGAAGTCTTCGCCGGGTTCACGCCGATCAAGGCGCTGGGCACGACCGACCAACACTCGCAGGTGCAGCTCTACCGCGAGGGGCCCAACGACAAGGTGTTCGGGCTCATGGAGGTCGAGTCCTTCGGACAACACGACATGGCGATCCCGATGGGGCTGGGCGTGAAAGCGCTGGAGTACCTGGAAGGCAAGCAGTACTCGGCGCTGCTCAACTCCGAGAAGCGCGCCACCGAGTACGCGCTGGTGGAGTCGGCGCGACCCAATTTCACGATCAAGTGGCCGCGGATCGACGCGCACCATGTCGGTGAGTTCGTCTGGCTGTGGCAGATGGCCACGGCCTACGCGGGGCTCATGCTCAACATCGACGCCTACGACCAGCCGGCCGTCGAGACCGGCAAGAAGGCGACCTTCGGCCTCATGGGACGCGAGGGCTACGCCGAGTGGAACGACAAGGTCGCTTCGACGCTCAAAGCGACAAAGTGGACCGTCTGAACCGTCGCAGGACACCGCAATGAAAAAGACGCGGCGGCCTACGAGCGGCCGCCGCGTCCACCAACCAACCCCTCGAAGTGCCCCAGCTCAGTCGGGTGGTTACCCGAGGAGCTGAAGCACGGCCTGGGGCTGTGAGTTGGCGATCGAGAGCACATTCGTGTTCGAGTTCACAAGGATCTGCGCCCGCGTCAGGTCCGCGGTCTCGGCGGCGAAGTCCGTGTCGCGGATCACCGACTCCGCGGCCGTGGTGTTCTCGATCGAGATCCCCAGCGAGCGGATCGTCGCGCCGACCGTGTTCTTCTGGAACGCGCCGAGCCGGCCCCGCAGCGAGCTGAGGTCTTTGATCGCCTGCTCGACCACCTTCTGGCTGGCCGTCAGATCGCCGTCGACCACATTCAGCGACCCACCCGTCGAAAGGTCCGACAGGAACACCGTGGTGTCCGTGCCGGCGACATCCGTGGTCTTGCGGCCGAGGTCGCGGGCCGCGACATTCTGGATGCCCAGCGACACCTTGCCCGCGATATCTACCTTGGACGCCAACTGGAAGTCGGCGCCGCCGCCCGTGATGGTGAAGGCCTGCATCGCGCCGAGGACCGCGGCGTTCGCGTTCGCCGAGCCGGTGTTGTACGCCAGCTCGATCTCGACCTTCAGGAAATCCGTATCGATCCGCGCCGTCGTGCCCTTGGTCGTGGCCACGATGCCGTTGATGACCGCGCCCACATCCTGCCCGCGGTCGGTGATCTTGTTCCCCGCGGCCGAGAACGCCGTCGCGCCGCCGCCCGTATCGGCGGTGGACGCATCCGCCGCCAGCAGGCCGTAGATGCCGTCGCCGGCGGCGATGTTGCCGTCGTCGATGACGCGTATCGAGAGGAACTCGTCGGAGCCGAACTCGCTGGACTCGACACGGATGGCCGAAGCGCCCGAGGCGGTCGCCTCGACGCCCGTGACATCCTTGAAGGAGTTGATCGCGTCGATGATGTCCGAGAGTGAGGTCCCCGACGCGAAACTGAACTCGCGCGAGCCCTTCAGCCCGGTCAACTCAAAGACAAAGCGGTCGGTGTTGGCGCCGAGGTCGACGGCCGCGGCGCCGAACGAGAGCAGGAACCCCGCCTTCTGCGCCGAGGCGGTGACGATGACATCGACATCCCGCGTGTCGCCGGGGTTGAGCTTGGCGCCCTGCACCTTGAACGACGCCACATTCGCCGAAACTTGATCGGTCTGGTAGTCGAACGCGCCGTTGAGCAGCTTGAGCGACTGGAAACTCGTCGCCGACGCCACGCGGTCGATCGTCTGCAGGATCGAGTCGATCTGGAGCTGGTTCGCCTCGCGTTCTTCCTTGGACAGGCCGCCCGTGTTGGCGGTCTGCGTGATCAGGCCCTGGAGCTCGGTCAGCAGGTTCGAGATCTCCTGCAGACCGCCCTCGGCGATGTTCACGACCTGGTCCGAACGCTCGGCGTTCTTGATCGCCTGCCCGAGCGCGAGCTTCTCCGCCCGCAGGTTCTCCGAGGCGATCAGCCCGGCCGGGTCGTCCTTGCCGCGATTGATGCGGAGGCCCGTGCTCAGGTGCTCCAGCGAGACATTCAGTGCCTGCGAGTTCAACGCGAGCACCCGTTGCCCGATCAGGGAGGACACATTGGTGTTGATCCGACTCATGACCCGTGCTCCGAAAGAGGGTTGGTGTTGGTGCACCACTTATCGGAGTCGGCGGTCAGGTCCGAGTACGCGGTTCCGATAACAAAACCGCACTCGGCAAAAATGAAACGCGCCCCGGCGGTTCAGGCCGGGGCGCGGCGTAGTTATCGGTCTATTCCTACCGCTCGACCCGGCTTAGCCGAGCAGCTGCAGGACATTCTGCGGCTGGAAGTTGGCCAGCTGCAGCGTGTTCTGGGCGGAGGAGGACAGGATCTGCGAACGGGTCAGGGCCGCGGTCTCGGAGGCGAAGTCCGCATCACGGATCACCGACTGGGCGGCCGCGGTGTTCTCGAGGGCGATGCCCACCGAGCGAACGGTCGCGCCGACGGTGTTCGACTGGAACGCGCCCAGTCGGCCGCGGAGCTGGGACACATTCTTGATCGCCTCGGAGACGACCTTCTGCGCGACGCTGAGGTCGCCGTCGACCAGGTTCAGGCCCTTGCCGGCGCCCAGGTCCTGGAGGGTGTAGTCGGTGCCGCTGTCCTCGACGCCGCCGAGTTCACGAACCGCGACATTCTGGATGCCCAGCGCAACCTTGCCGGCGATATCAACATTGCCGGCGAGCTGGAACTCGGCGCCGCCGCCCGTGATCGTGAAGGCGGTGAAGGCCCCCAGCGTCTGAGCGTCGGAGTCGGTCACATCGATCTGCACATCGAGGAAGTCGGAGTTGACGCGGGCGTTCGTGCCCTTGGTCGTGGCGACCAGGCCGTTGATCGTCGCGCCCACATCCTGGCCCTCGTCCGTCACCTTGGTCGAAGCCGCGGCGAAGGTCGAGAGGATCGTGGTGTTGGCGGTGGCCGTGTCGGTCGTGTCGTACTGATAGATGCCGACATTGGCGCCGGCGATCGTGCCGGTGTTGACGACCTTCACCGAGACGAACTCGTCGGAGCCGAACTCGATGGAGTCGATGCGGACGCCCGTGCCCGAGACATCCGCCGAGACGCCCAGCACATCCTTGAAGGAGTTGATGGTGTCGGCGACGGTGGCCAGAGCGGTGCCCGACGCGAACGAGAACTCACGCGAGCCCTTGGAGCCGGTGATCTCGATCACGAAGGTCGAGGTCGCGCCGCCCAGATCGAGCGCGCCGTTCGTCGAGAGGAACAGGCCGGCACGCTGGGCCGACTGCGTCACGACGACCTCGACATCGCGGGTGCCCTCGAACTCAAGCTTGGCCCCGTTGACCTTGAACGAGTTGACCTCCGAGCCGACGGCGCTGACCGAGAAGTCGAAGTTGCCGTTGAGCAGCTTGGTGCCCTGGAACGAGGTCGCACCGGCGATGCGGTCGATGGTCTGGAGAATCGAGTCGATCTGGAGCTGGTTCGCCTCCTTCTCCTCGGCGGAGAGGCCGGCGGTGTTCGCCGAAGCGGTCACCAGGCCCTGGAGCTCGGTGAGCAGCGAGTTCACCTCAGAGAGGCCGCCCTCGGCGATATTCACCACCTGGTCGGCACGCTCCGCGTTCTTCAGGGCGGCGCCCAGCGCGGTCTGCTCGGCACGCAGATTCTCGGACGCGATCAGGCCCGAGGGGTCGTCCTTGCCGCGGTTGATCTTCAGGCCCGTGGCCAGCCGCTCCAGCGACACATTGAGCTGGGCGTTGTTCTGCCCGAGCACGCGCTGGGCAATCAGAGACTGAACATTCGTATTGATCCGGCTCATCGAAAGAACCTCCGTGTGCATGGCCCTTCCGCGGGGCCGCAGCTTCCCTTCGCGCCGCCGAGCGTCCGTTCGCGCGGCGATCGGGCGCTCTGCGCCACGGCAGAGCACTCGCCCGACACCCGCGATCGCTCGCGGGCCGGGTCGAGAGATCGGCGGAGGTGTGGAGCGGATCGAGCGGCGCACGCCGGTCATGGGCTCACAGCGAACGGGTGAGGCCACGCGCGCCGGATCTTCCGTTTGTGCCGGGGTCGATAAACGCAGACACCCCGGCGAGGTCGTCGCCGGGGTGTCGGGGTTGTTGCCTTAGGTTGTCGGACGCGCCGCGGTTATGGGCCGGGCGGGGGAACGGGGTTCACGGCCCGATTATCCCAGCAGCTGCAGCACGCTCTGCGCGGTCGTGTTCGAGGTCGCCAGCACCGAGGTGCCCGCCTGCACGAGGATCTGCCCCCGCGTCAGCTCGCTCGTCTCCTTGGCGAAATCCGTGTCACGGATCTCCGAGACCGAGGCGGTGATGTTCTCGAGCGCGGCCTGGAGCGACCGGACATTCGTGTCCAGCGTGTTGCGCTCGAACGCGCCAAGCCGGCCGCGGGAGGTCGAGATCTCGTCGATCGCGGTCTCAAGGATCGAACTCGCCGAGGCGAAGTTCCGGCTCTTCAGGTCGTTCAGGCCGCCCGACCGCAGACTCTCGAGGAACTGGAGGGTCGGCCCGGTGCCGTCGTCGAGAAGCGTGCCGCCCAGACTCGGGGCCGCGATCGAGTCGATGCCTACATTGGTCTGCTGGCTGAAGGTGACCGACGGGCCGAGCTGGTACAGCGCGCCGCCGCCGGTGATGTCGAACGACGACGGGGTCCCGTCCACGGTGGTTGCGAAGGTCTCCGAGAGCAGCAGCGAGAGCGAGAGGTCCGAGTCGCGGAGCCGGACCTCGAGCCCGCGTCCGTTGGCCAGCGCCCCGTTGACCAGCGCCAGCACATCTTTGCCGGAGTCCGAGTCGCCCGCGGAGTAGGTGGCGCCCATGGCCCAGTCGATCGGCCCGGGGGTGTCGTTGAGCAGCTTGTAGAAGGTGTAGGACGACCCGCCCGAGAGCTTCTCGACCGAGACGAACGACTCGGAGCCGTAGTCGACGGAGTTGAACATCAGGCCCGAGGAGATGTCGCCCGCGTTGACCCGCGCCGCCTCGACGCCGGTCACGCTCGAACGATCGTTGATCGCGGTGATCACATCGTCGATCGAAGCGCCCGAGGTGAAGGTCAGCACATTCACGCCGGTCCGGCCCGCGATCCGCAGCGTCACCGACGACGGCAGGATGCCATCCGTGCCGCCGCCGGCCGAGAAGTCCGACCGCATGAAGAGCATGCCTTGCTGCGCCGAGGCGATGACCTCGACATCGACATTGATCGTCGAGCGGTCGAGGAACGCCGCGCCGAAGATCTTCGACTTGGCGATGTCGCCCGTGTCCACGCCCGACAGGCGGTAACCCAGCGAGCCGTCGAGCAGCTTCAGCCCCGCGAACGAGGAGGTGTTGCTGATCCTGGTGATGGACTCGATCGCCGAGTCGATCTGCAGCTGGTTCGCCTCGATCTCCTCAGGCGAGATCGCGCCGGTGTTCGCTGCCTCGACCACCAGGGCGCGGATGCTGCTCAGCAGATCCGACACCTCGGCCAGCGAACCTTCGGCCGTCGCGATGACGCTCGAGGCCCGCTCCGAGTTCTTGATGCCCTGCTCGATGCCGGACAACTCCGACCGCAGCCGCTCGGACGCGATGAGCCCCGCGGGGTCGTCGGCGCCCCGGTTGAGACGCACGCCCGTGGCGAGCCGCTGGAGTCTGACATTCAAGTCGTCGTTCGCGCGGGCCAGGTTCGACTGCGCGATGAGACTCGAGATATTCGTGTTGATTCTGGCCATGAC
Organism: uncultured Phycisphaeraceae bacterium; assembly: GCA_964607595.1. Taxonomy (GTDB): domain Bacteria; phylum Planctomycetota; class Phycisphaerae; order Phycisphaerales; family UBA1924; genus JACKHC01. The sequence goes on along the minus strand of CAZSLT010000027.1, from coordinate 11,927 downwards.
AATCCTCCGTGATTGTGCTCGCGGGCCTCAGGCGGTACGGCGGTGATCGTCGGCCTTCGAGGACGACGGACTGGACAACAGATCAGCAGGGGCGTTGGTGCGCCGGCCCTTCACGGCCGGACGGACGGTGCTGGCGACCTCGCCGAGCTCGTCGCCCGCGGCCCTGGCGGCCTGCTCGTTCTCGGCGCGGATCGCCTCGTACACCTCCTTGCGGTGCACCGCGACGCGCGACGGGGCGTTGATCCCCAGCCGCACCTTGTCACGCCTGATATCGACGACGGTGATCTCGATGTCGTCGCCGATCATAATGGTCTCGTCACGCTGCCTGGAAAGGACCAGCATGTGATTCGGCTCCTTCCATGCGCTGCGCGCCGAGGCCGTGCGGCCGAGGCGCGCTCCGCGGGTTCCGTCCCGCGCTGCGCGGATGATCAAGTCCTTCGCGCCGAACACCGGCGCCTCTCACTCCCCGCCCCGGGGTCGCACCGCCGTTACGCCGTGGCCTTGGCCGCCGGCTCCTCGAGCGTGAGAATCTCGTGGCGCGTCGTCCACTTCTTCTCCGCCAGCACGAACTGCTCGGCGATCCGCCCGATCGTGTTCACCACGAGCGGGCCCTGCATGTTCGCCGTCAGCTTGTTGCTGATCTTGTTGACGATCACGAACACCTGCGCGTCCTCCAGGCGGCCGAGCTTCAGCTCCACCGCCTGCTCGTCGCGGATCGGCACCGCGAACTCAGGGACGAACAGCGTCGGGTCCGTCACGACAAACGCCAGCGCCGGGTCGTCCAGCGACTGCAGCCAGTAGAAACAGGCGTCGTCGTTCGGCTGCAGCAGGCAGAAGCGCGTGTGCCCCTCAAACCCGAGCAGCCCCTTGGGGAAGTTGATCACGCGCTCCGGCGCGATCGTCAAAGTACCGAATCTCGTGGTGCGGACTTCCATCGGAGTCCTCCGATTACTGACCGGCGACAACCTTCCTGGCCGGCCCGCCTACCACGGCGGGCGACTTCCTGTCGCGCGGGCCCGGGCCGGTCCGGGCTCCGCTCCAATCCCAACCCCGGGCGCTAGCCCAGGAAGTTGAGCAGACTCAGACCGGAGTTCTGGGCGGTCACCGTCAGGCCCGCCTGCAACTGCGTCTGCAACAAACTCAGGCGCGTCGCCGCCTCGAAGAAGTCGAGGTCCTGCAACTGCGATTTGAGCGAGGTATCCAGCAAGGTGATGTCTTCCAGCCGCGACTTCTCATCCTCGACCTGCCTCGACCGCGATCCCACAAGGGCACGCGCCGAGGTCAGCCGGTCGATGTCCGTCTTCAAACGCTCTCCCGCAAATGTGATGCCACGAGAGTCGTTCTCCGTCAGCGACTCACGAAGATCGATCAGCGTCGAGAACAGACTGTTCACCCGGACGCCCGCGCGGTCCGAACCCACCAGCAGCGCCGGCGGACCTACACCCGTGTTCCCATCCAGCAGACCCAGGTCTTCCGCGGCATACCCGTTCAGCGAAGTCACCGAGATCGGGTTCGCCCCGCCTGCCGCGTCCGTCATCCGGATCCCGTTCGTCGTCGGGTCAACATCCGCGACGAACCCCCCCACCCCGCCCGACGCCGCGTTGATCGCGGCCACCACCGTCTGCACATCCGTGATGTCCGACGGCGTCAGGTCCACATCAAAGGTCGTCCCGTCCGACAGCGTGACCCGGAAGTCGACATTCCGATCCGCGTCGGGCAGCCCCGACACCGGGTCGATGTTCCCGTCCGAGATCTCCACACCCCGGCCGAAGTTGAAGTCATCGAGGAGCGTCGTGTCCCGGACCGTCCGCACCCCCAGCGCCGTCGCCGGGCCGCCCGCGACCGCCTCGGACACCCGCATCACCAGCCCCGCTACCTCGTTGACCACATTGATCGTGTTGCCATCCGCCGACAGTTCGACCCGCACGCCCAGGTTGAGCCGCGCGACTTCCTCCCGCAGCTCCCCCACCGTCATGGCCGCGTCGATCGTCACGACGCCCTGCCGACCGCCGTTGTTGATGATGATGTCGCCGTACACCATGCCGCCCGTAGGCGTCAGGTCGCCCAAGATCACCTCGTCGGACAGACGGGGGTCCAGATCGGTCGTGACCGACGCGTTCACCGTCGTTCCGGTCGTGTACCCGAAGTTGTCCAGGCCCAGCGCCCCGGCGGTCGTGCCGACCGGGCCGTCCTCGAAAGTCACCGTGTACGCGGCCGGGCCGACATTGATCGACAGCCGGTTGCCCGAGAGCGTGACGCCCGCCGGATAGGCGCCGGCGAGCGCCGCCGGGTCCGCCGCGCGGATCGACGACTCGATCATGTCCATGACATCGCCGACCGTCTCGGCCTGTGACAGGTCGATCTGCAGGACGGTGTCCGTGGCGCCGTCGTTGATGGTCACATTCATCGTGCCCAGCCGGCCGGCCGACGCCTCCGCCGGGCCGCGCAGATTCCGCACGAGCGTATCCGTCGTCAGGCGCGGGTCCAGGTCAATATCGCTCTCCACGCGCGCCGAGAGCGACCCGACGACGCTGTCGCCCGAGAGCGTGATCGGGAAATCAACGCCCGAGCCCAGGTCGGTGTACAGCCCGTCGCGGTCGCCCGTGTAGCGGTATCCGCCGTTGAAGGCCTGCACCGCGTTCTGCGCCGTTCGTCCGCCGGAGAAGAGGTGCAGCCCGGCGAAGTCCCGGTTCATCTCGGTATAGAGCGAGTTCACCAGCGTGTCGATCACCGCCGCCTGCTGGGCGCGGGTCTCCGGATCGGTGTTGGCGCCGATCTGCGACGAGGCGACCACCTCGCCCTCCCGCACCGTGTCCGTGATGTTCGCAAGGATCGCGTCGATCGTGTTGAGCGCCGACCCGGCGTGGTCCAGGTTCCGCGACCGCTGCCCCGACCGCTCCAGCGACTGATCGAACAGCGAGACGATGGACGCCCCGATCGCGTCGTCGCTCGGCCGGTTGATCCGCTTCTGCGTCGAGAGCTGCTCCTGCAGCCGCAGCAGCGAGATATTCGTCGAGGTGATGTTCCTCAGCGACACCTGCGAGGCGAGCATGTTCGGGACGCGGGCCAGATTGGATGGAATCGAGCTCATGTAGTTCAGACCAGACTCAGGAGGACCTGTGTGAGTTCGTTCACGACCGAGATGAACCGCGCAGCGCCCTGGTACTGCTGCTGGAAATTGATGAGGTTGATCGCCTCTTCATCGAGACTCACCCCCGACACCGCCGCCTGCTGCGCCTCGAGACTCTGCTGCACCGTCGCCAGCGCCTGCGCCTTGGAGTTCGCCGAGTTCGACTGCACCGAGACCCGGTCCACGCTCTTGAGCCACAGGTCCGTGAGCGAGTCGCCGTCCAGCGACTCCAGCCCGCGGTCCCGCAGCGAGGCGATCGCCAGCGCGTTCTCGTTCGTGCCCGACTCGTGCCCGACGACCAGCAGGTTCGGGTCGTTCCGCAATTCCTGCCGAACCGCGATGTCCGACGCGTCCGAGCCCTGGAAGTAAGTGTTGACGCCGAAGAGCGCCAGCACGCCCGAGGTGTCGTCGCGGAAACTCACCTCGTAGCCGCTGTCCGTGAACACCCGCAACTGCCCCGACCCTGTGATCTGCGCGTTCAGGTTCGGGATCGCGTTCAGCGCATCACGGATGTCCTCCATCGTCGTGTCGTCGCCGTACCCCGAGGCGCCGGTGCCCGTGATGCCATCAAGATCAACCTGGATCAACTGCTCGAACTTATTCCCCGAGGCATCCGTCATCACCACGCGGAACGACCCGTTCTCCGCCGCGAACGGCAACTCCGCCATTGTCGTATTCGCCGGGTCATTGAGCGCCAGCGACTGATCCGCCGAGGCGACCCGCAGCCAACCCGTCGTATCCCGCAGGCCGGCCCCCGGCGTCCCCTGGGCGTGCGCCCGGTTCACCTCGAAGATCAGCGACGCCGCCAGATCGTCCAGCGACTGGATCGTCTGGCCGATCGTCCCGTCGCGCTGCGACAGGAACCCGCCGATGCGCCCGGACTCGATCGAGACCTCTTCCTGGTTCTCTTTCGTCGCCACGCGGAGCTGCAGCTCGCCGTCCACCTCGCGCATCGTCGTCTGCAGGCCGCGGGAGATCGAGCCGTACACCACCGGCGTCGAGCCGATCAGGATGTCCACCGCCCCCGACTCCCGCTCGATCACGGTCATGTCCATCATCTGCGCCAGCTCGCCGACGATGGCGTCCCGCTGATCGCGCAGGTTCCCTTCCTCCGCCGCCAGCCCCCCCAGCTCGGCGTCCGTGATCGCGCTGTTCAACTCCGCCACCTGCGAGAGCAGCGTGTCGGCACGATCCACCGCGAAGCGGATCTGAGTGTCCACCTGCTCCTGCTGGCGGGACAACTGCGTCCGCATCTCCCGGATGAACGACGAGAGCGACGCTCCCTGCTCCACCACCGTGGACCGCGTCACCGTCGCACCCGGAGTGTTGGCCATCTCCGAGAACGCGTTGAAGAACTCCGACAACTGCGACGACAGGTCCGACCCCGAGAGCTCGTTCAGCAGCGCCTCGACCTGCGCCAGCGTCTGCTGCTCGATGTTCGCCGACTGCGAGTCCGAAGACGCGTTCCGCAGCCGCGTCATCAACGCCTCGTCGATCGCCCGGTTCACCCCCGACACCTGCACGCCACGCCCGACGAAAGTCGTCGTGTTCAACTGCCGGCCCGGCACCGTCGTCATCGACGCCACCTGCCGGTGGTACCCCGGGGTCGCGGCATTGGCGATGTTGTTGCCCGACACCTGCAGCGCGATCTGGCTCGCGGTGAGCGCCGATTGCCCGATCAGGAGTGAGCCGGTCAGTGACATGAATCGCTCCAGTGCTCCCAGTCGCCACTAACTGCGAAGATCAACCGCCGACACCACGCTCGGACCCGGATCGACCGCCCCGCGCCGCCCGTAGGTTCGCGCGTGGTTCAGCGTCGCCCCGATCTGACGCCGGATCCCGTTCATGTGCCGAGCCAGCGCCTCGGCCGCGCTCCGCACCACCTCGTTCCGCTTGTGCAGGACGCCGATCGTCTCCCGCAGCGTCGCGGCCAGCGTCAGCAGGCGTTTCCGCGCCGGCTCCGGGCAGCGCTCGGCGATCCAGGACATCCGCGTCTGGCTCTTGGCCGGCGACCCCAGCTCCGCCGCGATCACGCCCACCACCCGCACCCGGCGCTTCTCGGTGTCGGCGATCTGCTGCACGACCTCGTTCTCGCACTGGATGCACGCGCCCAGCGCTTCCATGTTCGCGCGGCGCATGGCCTCGTGCCGCACCTCGGCCAGCCGCGACAGGTGCTCGTGATGCGAGATCATCTCGCGCAGAATCTGCTCGAGTTCGCACACCGGGCCGTCAAAGACGCCGGGATTGCGCTGCGGACTGATTTCTTTGCTCGTCATCGGGCGTGCCCTCCGTGGTCTTGCCCATCCTCAGCAGGTCGCGTGCCACACGCTCCACCAGCGGGAAGTTCTGCGCCTTCACCATCCGGCGCGCGATCTCAGCGTCCACAAACCCGCCGAACTGCTTCTCGTACGGCCCCGGCGCGAACGGCTCGGCCGCCTGCGACGACTCCCGCAGCCCCGCCAACACCGGCTGGATCAGCGCGATCGCCACGAGCTCCTCCGCCCCCGCCCGGGCCTCCTGCTCCTTCGTCGCCCCCTCCATCGCCCGGCCCATCACCGACCGGAACACCCCCGGCTCGACGCCGCCGCCCGCGGGGGCGGCCGCGCCCGCGAACGGCGCCCGAGCGTGCCGAGCACCACCGATCTCGATGGACTCCGCGCCCGTCACTCGACCACCACTTCCGCGTGCAGCTGCCCGTTCTTCCGCATCTGCGTCAGAATCGCGATCTGGTCCTGCACCGGGATGTCAAGTTGCTTCATCGCCCGCAGCAGGTCCTCCAGCCGCGCCCGCCGCCGGTCCGAGGTCTCGCGGATGATCCCCGTCCACGCCGTCCGGTCGATATCCGGGCGCGCCGCCGTCGGCTCCAGGGGCGGCGTGATCTCCGTGATCACCATGTCCTTGTGCGCGATCAGGGCGCTGGAGATCTCCACATCTCCGGACATCACGATCGTCCCCTCGCGCTCGTTGATGACCACCCGCGCCGGCAGCTGCAGCAGCGAGTCGTCGATCTCGATCGACGCCATCAGCTGCCCGATGAAGTTCGCCGGATTCGCCCGCTCCTCCTCTGGGATCCGCACCACCACCGTCCGGTCGTCGATCGCCCGAGCGATGCCGTTGCCGTCCTCGGCGAACCCCTGCCGGAACTGGTTGATCATCCCCGCCACCAGCCGCGTCGTCGGCCAACCCGCGTACGCCGGCTCCACCAGCAGCGCGATCGTCCAGTCCTCGGCGATCACGGGCATGAAGATGTCCTCGATCATCTGCGCACCCGAACCGCTCCCGGCGCGCACCCGCGCCACCGTCGGCGTCGTCGGGTCGATCCTCAGCGGCCCCTCGGCGAACGCGAACACGCCCTGCCCCGGCAGCGGACCCTGCAGCGGCGTGATGAACAGCCGCCCGCCCGCCAGACTCGTCGCGCTGTGGTACGCCTGCACATGGCAGTCGATCTTGTCGCCCTTGCGGGCCCCGGACCGGGGCACGCTCGCCGTCACCATCACCAGCGCCATATTCCTGGCCTTGGCCAACTCCTCGAGGTCCGGCACCGCGTTCCCGCCGGCCTGCAGCAGCGCCGCCAGTTGCCGGGCCATCGGCAGCACGCTCCCCGAGTCGCCCGTCCCGTTCAGGCCGATCACCAGCCCCAGACCCCACACCGTGGACTCGCTCTGCCCCTCCAGCCGCGCGATCTCCTGGAGCGAGATGCCCTGCGCAGGGCTTGCGCCGATCAGCGCAACGATCAGCCCCAGCAGCGCACCGATCGGTCGTACAGCGTGTGGTCGCATGCGGCATCCTCCGTCTGCCAACGGAGAACGCAACGATCATGCCGGGTCACGGGCGGGGGTGGAACCGCCTGTGAATCTCCTTCAGTCGCGGCTGGTCCACCCTCGTATAGATCTGCGTCGTGGCGATGTTCGAGTGCCCCAGCAGCTCCTGCACCACCCGCAGGTCCGCCCCGCCCGAGAGCAGATGCGTCGCGAAGGTGTGCCGCAGCAGGTGCGGGTAGATGTCGCTCATCCCCGCCAGCTTCGCGCAGCGCTTGACAATCTGCCACACCGCCACCCGCTCAACGGGCCGACCCGTCCGCGAGAGAAACAGCCGACCCTTGTCCCGCCCGTCCGCCCGCAGCAGCAGCGGCCGGCACTCAGTGACATACCGCTCCATCGCCTCCTCGGCCGGCCGCCCGAAGGGCACCAACCGCTGCTTGTCCCCCTTGCCCGTGACCGTCAGCACGCCCAGCGACTGGTGGATGTCCGTCATCCCCAGCGCCCCGACCTCTGAGGCCCGCAGGCCGCACGCGTACATCAACTCAAGCAGCGCCCGATCGCGCATCCACAGCGGGCAGAGCGCGTCCGACCCGTCCGCCGCGGGCCCCGGTGCCGAGATCAGCGCGCCCATATTCCGGGGCGAGATCACCCCCGGCAGCCGCTGCCACTGCGTCGGCCGCTCCAGCCACTCCGTCGGATTCGTCTGGATCTTCCCGTTGGCCAGCATCCAGCGGAAGAACATCCGCAGCGTCGCCAGATGCCGCGCCACCGACGACGACGCCATCTTCCGCCGGCTCGTCAGCCCCGCGACATGCGCCGCCAGGTGACGCGGCGTGATCTCACCCACCGATCTCGCATCCGTCCCGGCCAGGTCGATCGACAGGTCGCGCAAGTCCCGCGCATAGGCGTCGATCGTGTTCGACGACAGGCCGCACTCCACCCGGATGAACGCAAGAAACCCACGAATGGGCGCCTCGAGAAACTCCGGGATGGGTTCGAGCACGCGTGCGGGCATCGCGGAGGTAGATCGGCCAGACCCGCGCCCCGCCAGTAATCCGCGCCGGTCTTGCGCACCGATCCGCCCTCCCCGACGCCCACCGGTTGGCACGCCGTTTGTGAGGGTCAACCGACCCATCATCGGCAGGAGGCCGAATCATGCGTAACGCCGGGACGGCGCAACTCGAACTCGCAGCGGAACCGCCGACGGTGCGCACGGAAGCGCACCGGACGGACATCGGGCGGCGCATCCTCGCGCTCGCCCAAGCCGCCGCCGCGATGCACATGGCCCAAGCGGCGCACGGACGCGCCCCGGGCCGCATCACGAGCCCCGCCGACCGCGCCGCAACCGCGGCACACCCCGGACGAGGCCCGTGGAAGGAAGGTGCCGCGTGAATTACGGCCTCTACACCGCGGCGTCCGGCGCGCTGGTCAACATGGCCCGCCAGGATGTCTACTCCAACAACCTCGCCAATGTCACCACCACCGGCTTCAAGCCCGACATCTTCTCCATCCGCGCTCGCGACACCGCCCGCGGGGAAGACGGCCTGGGCCACTTCGACTCCAACGACATGCTCGAACGCCTCGGCGCGGGCGTCATGCCCATGCCCACCCGCATCGATCTCTCCTCCGGCCCGCTCGAGAAGACCGGCAACGACCTGGACCTCGGCATCGAGGGCGACGGCTTCTTCGCCGTCCGCACCGGCGACGGCTCCGACTCGCTCCGCTTCTCCCGCGACGGCCGACTCACGCTCAGCGCCGACGGGCGACTCGTCCGCGCCGCCGACGGCGCGCAAGTCCTCGACCCCTCCGACTCATCCATCAAACTGAACCCGCGCCTCACCGTTGCGATTGACACCGACGGCACGGTCCGCCAGAACGGCGCGCCCGTGGCCCGCATCGCGCTCTGGGGCGTGGACGACCCCGCCTCGCTCCTGCGCGAGGGCAACGGCCTGCTCCGCACCGAGGCGCCCATCACCGAGACCCGCCGCGAGGCCACCGGCACGATGCGCCAGGGATACACCGAGAGTTCGGGCGTGAACCCGATCTCCGCGCTCATGCAGGTCACCAGCGCCTCCCGCGCCGTGGACGCCAATCTCAGAATGGCCAGCATCTTCAACACAACCATGGACCGCGCGATCAACCAACTCGGCCGCGTGACATGACGGATTGTGCGACCCGGGCGGCCGGAAATGTTTCTATGCCGCCGGCCGCTCGGGCGCCTTATGAATCGGAAGGGACCGGCAGACCATGGCTCTGATCGCACTGCACTCCGCATCCACCGGCCTCAGCGCGCTCAACACCGAGCTCGATGTCACGGCCAACAACCTGGCCAATGTCAACACCACCGGCTTCCGCGCCTCCCGCGTCAACTTCCAGGACCTGCTCTACCTCGAGCGCGCCCTGCCCGGCACCGAGAACGCCATCGGCGACCAGCGCCCCACCGGCGTCTACATCGGGCTCGGCGTCCAGGTCTCGGGCACCCAGCTCTCGTTCGAGCAGGGATCCATCCTGCCCTCGCCCGGCCGACCACTCGACATCGCCATCGAGGGCGACGGGTTCTTCAAAGTCACCATCGAGGACGACCGCGGCGGCTTCGGCTACACCCGCGCCGGACACTTCACGCTGAACTCCGATGGCGAGATCGTCCTGGCGACCGATCAGGGCCGACGCCTCGAACCCAATCTCACCATCCCCGAAGATGCCAAGTCCATCTCTGTCGGCTCCGACGGAACGGTGAGCTACACCGACGCCACCGGCCTCATCCAGGAAGCCGGCCAGATCACCATCGCCAATTTCATCAACCCCGCCGGACTCGCGCAGATCGGCGAGACGCTTCTCGTCGAGACCGACGCCTCCGGCCCGCCCATCGAGGGCGTCCCCGGCGAGCAGGGGCTCGGCCAGCTCCTCGGCGGCTTCCTCGAGTCCTCCAATGTCGATCCCACCCGCGAACTCATCTCGCTCATCCGCACCCAGCGCGCCTTCGAGATGAACTCGCAGGTTATCCGCGCCGCCGACGAAACCCTCCAGGCCGTCGCGCAGCTCAGGCGGTAATCCATGACCACACCGGCCCGCATCATTACCGCGCTCCTCCTCACGCTCGCCGTACTCGCTTCCAACGCGCGCGCCGACTCCATCACGCTCCGCCCCGGCGCGACCATCCCCGCCGGCTCGCCCGTCACGCTCGCCGATGTCGCCATGCTCACCGGCGACGGCGCCCTGGCCCACGCCGGCGTAGTCATCCTCGACAACGCCACCGACGCGGCCAACGGCCGCATCTGGATCGAAGTCACCCTCGACGATGTCCGCGCCGCCCTCCGCCGCGCCGGCATCAAACTCGGCCCCGTCGCCCTCTCGGGCTCGAAGTCCATCCTCCGGCTCACCGGCATCGCACCCGAGACGCCCGCCCCACAGGCCGCGCCCGAGCCCGAGCCCACCGGCATCGTCGTCACGCCCGACGGACCCGCCACCGTGCGGCTCCGCATCGCCGAGGCGCTGGCGCGGCTCTACGCGGCCGAGCCCGCCGACCTCCGCCTTCTGTTCGATCCGCGCGACGACGAGTTCCTCGATCAGCTCGAGCACGGCCGCCGCATCGCCGTCATGACGCCCACCAGCGCCGCCTCCTCGCGCATGGTCGTCAATGTCCGGATCTACACCGGCGACTCCATGACCGACGCCCGCTCCGTCACGATCTCGCTGGAAATCCGGCGCGATGTCCTGATCCTCACCAGCGATGTCCCGCGCCGCACCGCGCTCACCGCCGACGCCGTCCGCGTCGCACCGATGTGGGTCCAGGCAGGCGGCGATGCCCTGATCACCGACCCCGCCGAGGCCGCGGGCGCCATCGCACGAAGCGATCTCAAGGCCGGCGCGATCCTGCGCGCCGAGTCCGTCGAGCCCGCGATCCTCGTCGAACGCGGCGCACTCGTCCGCGTCCACTGCCTCAGCGGCGGCATCGCCCTGCAGATGCAGGCCCGCGCCCTCAAGGCCGGGCGCAAGGGCGACCTGATCGAAGTCCGCCGCGACGGCTCGAAGCGCAACTTCACCGCCCGCGTGGACGGCGCCAACCGAGTGATCGTCGATATCGACGCCGCAGCGCCCCACGCCCCCGAATGACAGACACCGACCCAGACGGAGCCACTCCGATGACATCTCTCCGACCGATCGCCGCGCTCATCGCAATCGCACTCTCCGCCGCGCCCGCGTGCGCCCAGAGTCTCTACGAGCGCCCCGTCGCGCCCGCGCGCAACACCCAGCCGATGATGCGGCCCGCCGCGAACCCCGCCCCCCCCGCCGGGTCACAGCCCGCAGCGCCGGCGACCGATCCCAACGCGCCGCAGCCGCAGAGCGAAGCCGCCCCCGCGCCGCCCCCGGGCCCGGTGGTCGCCCCCGCCGGCCCGGCGACCGTCGCGCAGATGAGTCTCTTCCATGTCGAGCCGCCCGAGCCGCGGCAGTTCCAGAAGAACGACCTCGTCACGATCATCATCTCCGAGCGCTCGCAGATCGACCGCTCGCAGAAGCTCGAAGGCGACAAGTCGGTGGACGCCTCCGGCAAGGTCGTCTCGTTCCCGGACCTCGTGCAGTTGCTGACCGAGCTCCGCGCCGAGAACGGACGCGAGTCCAATCTGCCCAAGGTCCAGTTCGATTATGAGAGCGAGTACGAGGGCGAGGGCAAGTACAAGCGCGACGACAAGCTCACCGCCCGCCTCACCGCACGCGTCCTGGAGGTCAAGCCCAATGGCACGCTCCTCCTCGAGGCCCGCACCGCCATCAAGACCGACGCCGAAGACCAGGTCATGGTCCTCAGCGGCATCTGCCGCCCCGACGACATCACCGGCTTCAACACCGTGCAGTCGAACCAGATGTTCGACCTGAACCTCATCATCGAGAACAACGGCACGGTCGCCAAGAACGCCGAGAAGGGCATCCTCACCCGCGTCTTCGACACGATCTTCAACTTCTGAAACTGCTCCCCCTCCCTCCCCCGCCCCCGGCGGGGGAGGTGCCGAGCGAAGCGAGGCGGTGGGGGTCGCCTCCCC
>CAZSLT010000026.1:3623-21786 GCA_964607595.1 uncultured Phycisphaeraceae bacterium | reverse complement strand
CGTTCTGGATCATGCAGACGCTCAAAATGGCGCAGCTGATGCTCCAGTGCGGCGCCGACGACATCGACGGCACCGTGGTGTGGTACGACATCACGAAGGTGGGCGGGGCTTCCACGCACCAGGAGACGAGCGTGCACGACCTGCGCCGGGCGATCACGGAGGCCGGCTTTGAGCCCGTGGAGCGCGACACCCTCTACCGGCGGGTTGTCCGGGACGGCCGAGAGTGGCGGATTGAGGCCTGACTCAATGGATGACACCCCCATCCGTTGGGGGTCTAGACCCGCTGTTAACGCTCAGGAATTGCACTTTGGCGAGGAAGTTGGCGGATTCGGTGTTGTGAGCGCGCAGGCAAGGCCCATACTGTGAGAATGGGCGTCCGGGGAGTGGGCCCGGCCGCCGGCAGGTGAGGGCGATCCAAGTGCATCTCAGGACATTTGCAGCGGGGATTCTCTGCGCGGTGTGTGGTTTCGCGGTATCGGCCGCGGGCTCCGCGCCGCCGGACGCGTGGAACATCGAGGCGCAGGTGCAGCCCCTGCTCGAAAACCTCTATAGCGGCGAACCGGGCCGGATCGCGTTTGTCGGAGACTCGATCTCATTCCGCAAGGACACCTGGATCTGGGATCTGCGTGACCGGCTGGACAACCGCTTCGGGAACGCGGGCGAGGGGTATTTGAGCTGCGCGGGCGGGTTCGTGTTCCCCGGCACGGGCAATGGTCCCCGATCGGGGCTCGAAATCAGCGAGGTGGATCACTCGCCATCCAATACCGGCGCTTCCAACGGCGATGTGTACTGGGCGACGGTGAATGGGCCGCGAGACCCCGTGCGCGGCGCGCTCGCCCCCGATGGGATGTACGCCGTGATCTCGAACACGGGCCGTCTCGTGCTCAAGATTTACGGGTCTCGCGCGACCATTTACTACATCGCCGGGCCGGACGGCGGTTCGCTCCGGTTGCTGCTCAACGGATCGAACCCGGTCGAACTGCCGGCGTTCGCGCCGACGCCGACGCTGCGTGCGCACACCATCGAGACGGGCGCCCCGGACAACGACACACTGAGCGAGTTGTCCTTCGAGTCGGTCTCGGGCGAGCCGATCCAGATCAATGGCATCTTGATGGAAGGCCCCGGCGGCGGCAGCCAGGAACTTCGGATCTCGCGGGGCGGGGTCGGCCCGGCCGATTTTCTCGTCAGCGCGACCGGTCCGGTGGCGGATCAACTCGCATCATTGAAGCCCGACCTGTGCATCGTGATGATCGACTGGGAGTTCAGCTACTACCAGCCGTCGAACCCGCTGAATAACGAGAAGTTCTGGTTCGACCGGGATACGCGCCTTCTCATGGACTTCTACGAGCAGGCCATGCCCGACACCCGATTCATCCTCGCGTCGCACCACCCGTTCAACACGATGATCGCCGAGGAGGCCGAGACGCTGTACCGCATCGCGGTGGAGCGCGGCCACGGATTTCTCAACCTGTACACGACCTGGCCGAATGTCGGGGCGATGTGGACCGCGGGGCTGATGGCCGACCCGATTCATCTGTCCCCGCTCGGCGGTCGATGGTTCGGCGGCTATTACTTCGACACCATCTTCGCGCATACCTGCGGACCGGATGTGAACAACGACGGCGCGATCGATGTCGACGACCTCAACGCGCTGCTCAGCCACTGGCAAAGGGGAGGCGACGGCTGGGGCGACGGCGATGTCAACTTCGACCGGATGGTCGATGTCGACGATCTCAACGAGATCCTGGGCTCGTGGGGATGCACTGAGGAGTCGGTCACAGCTCGATGATCTGACCCCACACCGGCAGTTCGCACTTCATGCCGTGCGCCTGCCCGAGTTTCGCGCTCAGGGCCTGGCGCGGCTTGTCCTCGCCGTGCGTCAGGATGACGCGCGGGCGCGAGCGCGCCATCGAACCGGCCCACTCGACCAGCCCGCTCTGTCCGGCGTGGGCACTGAAGCCGTTGATGGTGTGAATCTTCGCCTTCACGGCGATGGGCTCGCCCATGACCTGGACACGGTCGGCCCCGTCGACCAGCCGCCGCCCGAGCGTTCCCTCGGCCTGGAACCCGACGAACACGACATGCACCTCCGGCTTCCACAGCCCGTGGCGCAGGTGATGCAGGACACGCCCGCCGGTGCACATGCCCGCCGACGCGATGACGATCAGCCCGTCGGCCCGGTTGTTCAGCGCGATCGACTCCTGGATGTTGCGCGTGAAGTGGAGCCCGGGGAAGTAGAGACAGGACTTGTCCCCCGCGAGCAACCGCCAGTATTGGTCGTCGAACAGCCCCTTATGCCGGCAGTACACCTCGGTGACTTCGGTGGCCATCGGGCTGTCGACGAACACCTTCAGGTTGCGCAGCTTGCCGCCGCGTAAGGCCTCGTCGAAGGTGTAGATCAGGCGCTGCGTCCGTCCGACCGCGAACGAGGGGATGATCACCTTTCCGTTGCCCGCGCAGTCCCGGATCACCCCCAGGAACTCGCGCAAAGTGTCTTCGGCGGGGCGGTGGTCGCGGTCGCCGTAGGTCGACTCGAGAATCATGACATCCGCGTGCTCCAACGGCACCGGATCGCGCATCAGCGGCGCCCCCTTCGGGCCGATGTCCCCCGAGAACGCGATCACTTTTGAGGAACTGCCCGCGCGGACCGTCATCTCCACGCTCGCCGAGCCCAGGATGTGCCCGGCGTCCACGAAGCGGATCGTGATCCCCGGCGCGATCTCTCGCGGCGTGTCGTACCCCAACGCCTCGAACTTCCCCAGCACGCGCTCGGCGTCGTGATCGTTGTAGAGCGGTCGGGCGGGGGCGCGGCCCTGGCGCAGCCGCCGCCGGCTCTCACGCTCGGCGTCCTCCATCTGGATCTTCGCGGCGTCGCGGAGCAGGATGTCCGCCAGGTCGATCGTCGCGGGGGTCGCGTAGATCGGTGAGTCGAAGTCGTGCTGGGACAGCAGCGGCAGCCGACCCGTGTGGTCGAGGTGGGCGTGCGTGACCACTACGGCGTCGAGGTCGCGCGGGCGGATCGGCGGGAATTTGCGGTTATGGCGCTCGGCCTTCGCTCCGCCCTGGTGCATTCCGAAGTCCACGAGCACCCGGGCACGATCGGTCTCGACGAGGTAGCACGATCCGGTGACCTCGCCAGCGGCGCCGAAGAAGCGGATGTTCATCGCATGAGTGTAGTGGAGCGCCTCAGGAACGCGCCGGCTCAGCGGGCCCCGCCCCGCACGCCGCCGCCGAGGCGAAATGATCGGGCGGGAGTTCCGCGAACTCCGCCGTCTCGGGCAACCCGGCCTCGGCGACTCGGCGACGCGTGAGCCGGTGCTGCGCCGCAAGAATCATCGCCGCCCCGCAGACCGCCACCGCGCCGCCCCCCCACTGCACGCCGGTGAACGCCTCGGAGAAGAGGATGACCGAGCCCGCCGCCGCAAGGAATGGCTGGAGTTGGAGCACGCCGGAGGAGATCGCCACGCCCAGTCGCGCGATCGCGGTGTAGTAGCAGACATGCCCCAGAGCGATGCCGATGAAGGACGAGAACAGCAGGAGGCCGAACTGCCCGCCCGTCAGGTCCAGCGCATCCAGCCCCGCGCGATGGCCCAGCCCCAGCATGAGCCCCACCATCAGGGCGGCGGTGTACTGGCTGATCGCCGCAAACGCGACGATGGGTCGGTAGCCGTGCAGGTAGTACCGCACGGAGAGCGAATACGCGGCGAAGAATAGACCCGCGGCCACCGCCAACGGGATTCCGATGGCCAGCGAGTCGCCGCCGGTCTGCTTGTTCTGGGCGAAGAGCATGGTGGTCAGCGTGCCGGACATGACCAGCGCGATCCCCACGATGAACCACGGCGAGCGGATGACCCGTCGCTCGGAGGGGAAGAGCATCACCGCGCCGGCGACGACGAAGAGTATCTGCAGCCGCAGCGAGAAGGTGACGAGCCCCGGCTCGATGTAGTAGTACGACGCCGCGAAGCACACCTGGCCGATGCTGTTCATCAGACCCGGTACGAGCGACGCCTTCCAGAGCCCCTTGGGCAACGAGCGGTGAAACGCCCCGAAGATCAGCACTGGGGCCCAGAGCAGCGCCGAGAAGCCGTAGCGCCAGCCGTTGCTCGTCCAGACATCGATGTCGCGGCTGAAGTACTCGAGGAACAGCGGCACGCTGGACCATCCGACGAGCGTCATCAGGAGCGAGAAGCCCCCTTCCAGGCGAGAAACGCCCGCGGCCGGTTGTTCCTGTGTCGTCAATCGGTGCTCCGGAAGATCGGACGGATTGTACCGGGCATCCCACTCCCCACCGGCCCGGTACGATTGGCGGTGATGAAGGTCTCTCGTTTCAAGAAGAGCGCGGCTGCGGCCCGTGGCGGCGGCGGCGTAATCCTTCCGCCCGAGACCGCCGGGGCGCTGGAGCGCTCCGGCGATCTTCATCTCACGGCGCGCACCATGGTCGAGGGTCTCTACCAGGGCCGTCACCAGACGCGCCAGCGCGGCGCCTCGACCGAGTTCTATGACTTCCGCGCCTACGCGCCCGGCGATCCGGCGTACCGCGTGGACTGGAAGGTCTATGGGCGGACGGACCGCCTGTATGTGCGCCGCTTCCGGCACACCTCGCAGTTGACGGTCATGCTCGTCGTCGACGCCTCGGCGTCGATGGAGTTCGCCGGGCTCGATGGGCGAACCGCGCCGGGGCCGACGAAATCGCGGCGCGCCCGCGAACTGGCCGCGGCCTTGGCGTTTCTGGCGGTGCGGCAGTCCGACCGTGTCGGCGTGATCGTCCGGGGCTCGGGGCGCGACCCGGCGCCGATCCCGCCCGGCGCCGGACGCGGCGCGTTGCACGCCGTGATCTCCCGGCTCGAGAGCGCGCCGATCGGTGACACCGGCAAGCCCGACACGGGCGCCGGCGTCGCCGAGGGGATCGACGCGGCGGCGCAGATGCTCACACGACGCTCGCTGATCATCGCGATCGGGGATGCGCTGGACGACCCGGAACGGCTTCTCGAGGCCGCGGCCCGCGCGCGGTACGGCAACGGCGGCTCGGCCTCCGGGCACGACCTGGCGCTCATCCAGACGCTCACCCCGGACGAACTGGACATCGCATCGCTCGGGGGCGCCAATCTGGTCGATTGCGAAAGCGCGCAGAGCGTGCGGACGCTGGGCCGCTCGGTCGCCGAGGGATACCGGCGGGCCATGGACGAGCATCTGCGCCGGGTCCGCGAGGGCATGGCCGGGATGGGGGCGCGCTGCATCGTCGCCTCGACGGCCGATCCCGCGATCGAGTCGCTTCGATCATTCCTGGCGTCGGCCTGACCGTAACTCAGCCCGCGCGCTTGTAGGGCGCGCCACGGGCGTCGCGCGTCGGGTCGTACGAGAGCACGCAGTTGCGCCCGGAGTTCTTGGCGGCGTAGAGCGCGCGGTCGGCGGCCTCGACCCAGGCCGGGGCGTCGCGCTCGCCCTCGGCGCCGCGGTCCGTGACACCGAAAGACACCGTGCACCGGATGTCGGGGTAGCGCGTCCAGTGCTGCGCTTCGAGCGACTTGCGGATGCGCTCGCAGATGCCCGCGGCTTCTTCGATCGCGGTGTTCGGGAAGATCAGCGCGAACTCCTCGCCGCCGTACCGGCACGCCTCGTCGTACACGCGGATCGAGCGAAGCAGGATCGCCGAGAAGGTCCGCAGGACATCGTCGCCCGCGGGGTGCCCGAAGGAGTCGTTGAGACGCTTGAAGTGATCGATGTCGCACAGCGCCAGCGCCATCGGCGTCCCGTGCCGGCTCGCCTCCTGGAGCTCGGACGAGAGCTTCTGGTTGAACCGCGACCGGTTGCCCAACTCCGTCAGCGCGTCGATGCACGCGCGCTGCTCGAGCGTCCGCATCATCCGGGTCAGACGGATCGCCGACTGCATCCGCGCCCTCAGCTCGGGGACATCCACCGGCTTGCAGACGAAGTCCATCGCGCCGGTCTCGAACGCGGCCACCTGGTCCTGGCTGCTCTTGCCCGCCGCGATCATGATGACCGGGATCGTGTGGGTCCGCGGGTCTTCCTTCAATCGGCGCAGGAGGTCCAGCCCGCAGATGTCCGGCGGCGAGTAGTCCAGCAGGATCAGCGACGGCTGCTGCGAGTGCGCGAGCTCGAAGCCCTCGGAACCCGAGAACGCCGCGAGGAACTCGATGCCCTCGTTCTTGAGTTTGTACGCAAGCAGACGGTGCATCGACGGGCAGTCGTCGATCAGCAGCACGATGGGCTTCTGTTCCTGGCTCGCCAAAGTGATCCGCCTCGCCGAATGAGAACAGAGAGTCGAAGCCGGTGCTTCGCCGTCACCGTGCCTGGCTCGTCGTGGAGCATGGACCGGGTTCGCGCGAACGAACGATGGAGATTGGATCGGCTCCATCGGAGCATTGATCGAGCCAAAGGGAGAGTCGGTCACGCGGAAGGCCGGACGATGCCGCCGCCGCAGTTATCCGGACGACGGCGACTCCCCGAGCGGGGGGGTTGAGTTCAAGCCGGCTTCTTGACCGGTGCGATCGCCTCGGCGAGCAGAAGGAACAGCAACGCCAGGAAAGTCAGCCCCATCGAGAGACTGACGACCAAAGCGATGTCCTTACCGATCCCGCCCGGGAGCATCGCCGAGAGCACGAACACACCCACGGTGACCGCCAGCCAGAGAAATGTCACAACGGCGCGTTGGGCGAGGGGCACGGGCGTCTCCTGACTCCCACCCATTCTGCGAATGGGTCGGGGCCGGGAATGGTAGACGAATCGGCGCGGACCCGCACCAGGTCGGACTCACGCCGCCTTCTGCTCCGGCCGATCGGCCGCGGCCGCCCGCGAGGGGTGGCCGAACCATGCCGCCGACGCGCCGGAGTGCATCTGCTCGATGACCCGGGCCGCGGACTCCATCGATCCGGGCTCGCCCCAGCGCCCGATGTCCGGGAAGTCGGTGACGCACGCGGTGTTCTTGGCGTCATCGGCGAAGCGCATCGGGCACCAGAGCGACGCGGCGTGGCGCATGATCTGGCCCGAGAGCGACCACACCCCCACCGCCCACTCCGCGTACAGACCCCAGACCATGTCCATGCCGGAGATACCCCGGGCCTTGTGGCGCGAGAACGAGAAGTACACGCGCTGTTGCTCGCGGGGGAGTTTCATGAGGCGACGGAACACCGGCCAGATCACGATCTGCATGACCCGCATCGAGATCAGCAGGGGCAGGGCGATCAGCGAGAACCACAGCGCGGCGTAGGTGCGCACGGCGCCCAGACGCCCGGCCAGCGTCTTGTGGAGCGTCACACCCTTGGACTTGCCCGAATGCGCCTGCGTGTGCAGCACGCACCAGACGCCAAGGACGAGCAACTGTCCCCCCACCGAACCGGCCAGCCCGGCGCCGCCGGCGATGAGCCAAGTCATCGCCCAGGGCGCGACGGTGAACCAGCCCACGAGGATGTCCACCCACGGCTGGCGGGACAGGCGTTCGGCGTGCTTCGGCCCCCGGATGCCCATGGCCGGCACGACCTGCAACGCCAGCGCCGAGGCCAGCAGGAGGATGAGCGTTCCGGCGAGCGATAACCAGAAGGAGAATGACAGCATGGGGAGGACATCGGCCCGCGTGGGGCGCGCCTCAAGCAAAACCGCCGATCCCGGGGGATCGGCGGCGTCTTGCATCAGTGCGCGAGAGAGGACTCGAACCTCCACCCCGTAACCGGGACCAGCACCTCAAGCTGGCGCGTCTGCCAGTTCCGCCACTCGCGCAATGGGGGCTGAGCCGCGAAGAATACCCATCCTCGCCCGTCGCGGCCAGTCCTCTATCCTGATCCCCCGCCATGACCGATCATCGGCCCAATCCGACCGCCGGCACACCCGCCGTGATCCTGCTCTCGGGGGGGCTGGACTCGGCCACCTGCCTGGCGATCGCCCTGGCCGAGGGCCGGGCGTGCCACTGCCTCTCTTTCGACTACGGGCAGCGCCACGGGCACGAGCTCGCGGCCGCGGCCCGCGTCGCGACCCGCCTCGGCGCCGCCTCGCACCGGGTCGCGCGCATCGACCTCCGCGCCTTCGGCGGCTCCGCCCTCACCGACGACCGCATCGCCGTGCCGAAATCGGACCTGCCGTTCCACGAAGGCGAGGGAGTCCCGGTCACCTATGTGCCGGCGCGGAACACGATCTTCCTTTCCTATGCGTTGGCGCTGGCCGAGGTGCTCGACGCCTCGCGCATCTACATCGGCGTGAACGCGGTTGATTATTCCGGCTACCCCGACTGCAGGCCGGCGTTTGTCGAGGCGTTTCAGAAGATGGCCGACTTGGCGACGCGCGCCGGGGTCGAAGGACACGGCCCGCGGATCATCGCGCCGCTGGCGGGCATGGCCAAGCGCGACATCATCCGTCGCGGAATGGATCTGGGCGTCGACTACGCGCTGACGCACTCGTGCTACGACCCCGACCCGCGCGGTCGCGCGTGCGGTCGGTGCGACTCGTGCCGGATTCGCCAGGAGGCGTTCGCGGATTTGGGAATGAGCGACCCCGCGTCGGATCGGTGATAATCGGCGCATGCCTGTACGACTCATCGAGATTGTCGCGCCCGAGGAACACCAGCAACTGCTCCGGCGGATCGTCGAGCGCCTCCCCTCGGCGCGGTTCTGGAAGAGCCGGACGATCGACGACCGTGTGATCTTCAACGCGGTGGTGCACGCCGAGGACGTCGAGGCGGTGCTCGATCCGCTTCAGCGGCACATCGACGAGGATCCGCGGTTCGGGGCCGTCGTCTACCCCCTTGTGGCGGCGATGCCAGAACTGGAGCAGCCCGAGCCGGGCTCGCGGCCCGCGTGGGGCCGCCGGCGATCCCGAGTGTCGCGCGCCGAGTTGTCCGACACGCTCTCGGAATACGCGCAGGTTACCCCGGTGTACATCTCGATGGCCGCGCTCTCGACCATCACCGCCGCGGTCGGCCTGGCCAATGACAACGCCGCCGTGATCATCGGCGCGATGGTGATCGCTCCGCTGCTGGGCCCGAACATGGCGCTCTCGCTGGCGACAACGATCGCCGACCTGAAACTGGCGCGTCGCTCGCTGCTGACCAGCGGCGCCGGCCTCCTCTGCGCCGCGGCCTTTGCCGCCGCGGTGTCATTCGTGCTCGACCTTCCGCTCGACGGGCGCGAAGTCCTGCTGCGTGTGAAGCCTTCGCCATCGGACATCGCCGTGGCGCTGGCCGCGGGCGTTGCCGGCGCGCTGGCCGCGACCACCGGCGTCTCGATGTCACTTGTGGGGGTGATGGTGGCCGTAGCGTTGCTACCTCCGTTGGTGGTCAGCGTGATGCTTCTGATGGACGGCCAGTTCGGGTACGCGGGAAATGCCGCGCTGCTGCTGGCGCTCAATATCGTCTGCGTGAACCTCGCCGGGGTCGGCGCCTTCCTCGTGCAGGGCGTTCGGCCCTTCGGCTGGGAGAAGGGGAAAAAGGCAAAACGCATCGCCCTGCTCGCGCTCAGCGCCTGGATCATCGTGCTCGTGGCGGTCGCCGGGGCGATCACCTACATCAGCTTCCTGCGTGACGCCTAGCGCAGCGATCTCCCGCCGTCCACCCGGATAATGTGGCCCGTCGTGTACCGGGCGTCCAGCGCGAGCCAGCGGACGGCCTCGGCGGCGTCCGCCGGCGTCCCCGCCCGCGCCAGAGGCACACGGGAGAGATACCGCGCCTGCATGTCATCGTTCGCATCGGGGCCGTGCTCCGACCACGCGACGACCCCCGGCGCCACGCCGTTGACGCGGATCTCGGGGGACAGCTCGACCGCCAACGAATGCACCATCTCCGCCAGCGCGGCCTTGCTCATCGCATAGGCGCTGTACCCGCGCCGTGGCAGCCCCATCGCATGGATATCGCACATCGCCACCACCGCTCCGCCGCCCGTGAGCGCCGACCGACGCAACCGCGGCGCCAGATGGCGGGTCAGCAGCAGCGGGGCCAGCGCATTGATCCTGTAGACCCTCGCGCCGACTTCTTCGGTGATCTCATCCAGTGGTGTCTGCCCGTACACCGAGGCGTTGTGGACAAGGATGTCCGCCGCGCTGAGACTCCGCGCGAAGGACTCGACCGCCCCGAGGTCATCGAGGTCCAGCCGGTGGGCGCTGGCGTCCGATCCCATGGCCCGCAGTTCTTCCACGAGGGCGCGCGCCTCGTCCCCGCTGGTGTGATAGGTGAACCGGACATCGACCCCGGCGCGGGCGAGGGCGAGGCAGATCGCGCGGCCCACCCTGCGGGCGCCCCCCGTGACCACGCCGACAGGCCGCGTTGTCAAGACAGTTCCTCCCCGCCTTGATCGCCGTCGGGGTCTTCTTCCCCGGTCGGGGGCGGGGCGGATGGTGCCGAATGGGCGTCGACCGGAGTTGCCCGCTTGCCGGCCTCGGCCCACGGGCTGGCCTGGGCGTGGCTGGCGGTGGTTGGGTATTTCTTGCCGCGTGCGTAGCGCCTGTAGACCCGGCGGGTGACCGTGAGCAGGAGGAGCGCGACGAGCAGGCCCATCAGAATCGAGAACAGGGCGAGCAGGACCCACGCCCGGCCGCTGGCGGGCAGATCCCCCGGTTCCGGGATTTCCAAAGGGGCATTCCCCAGCAGCGGCATGGCGATCGAGGCGAGCATGGGTGAACGATAGTGCACGGGTTCGGGGTGCGCCGGAGAGGACCTATAGTGACCCCGGCCATCGCAACCCGGCGCTCCGCCGAACGAACAATGATCTGGACGAGCCGCGGAATGGACCGGAACTCGGGTTCCGGCCGATGCGGAATGGACCGCCCGGCCCGATTGTTGGCTTGACGGATCGACACGCAGCGAAAGGAGTCCCGATGCGTCGCGGATGTGGACTAGGACGGGCAGCGCTTCTGGCGGCGGTTCTCGGAACGACGGCGGCCCTCGCGACGGCCCAGGAGACGCGTCTTGCCGACGCCGGGGCGGTCGTGGAGTGGTCGAAGCAGTTGTGGGAGTCCGCCGAGCACGGTGAGTCCGACCTGGTCCTTCAGCGGCTCTACCAGGTGCCCGACGAGGCCGCCCGGATCGGGCTGACGAACCTGGCCGAGAGCGTCGAGGCCGCCCGCGGCAATCTGGCCAAGGCGGAGTCGACGCGGGCCCAGAGGATCGCCGAGGTCCGGGCGGAACTCAGCGACCACATCGAGGCGAACGACACCCGCAAGGCGATGGTTTCGGCCATTGAATTGCAGACGCTGTCGCAGAGCGAACCGTCGGTGCTCGACGAGGCCGATGTCCGGACGATCATCGCCAACGCCGAGCAGGAGGCCCGGCGCCTTGAAGACGCGGGGCAGTGGCTCGACGCGTTCGGCTACTTCGCGAGTCTGAATGTCCTTTACGAGAACGAAGACCGCTACACCGACGATCTCAAGCGGCTGGCGCAGCGGTGGTCGATGCTCCGGCTCTATGCGCCGCAGCGTCTGCACGAACTGCGGAGCCAGCAGCGAGTGGCCGAGGGGCTCGAGCCGCTGCCGCCGTACAACGGCGTGGGCGACGACTGGCGTGGCAAGCTCGATACCGTGACGCTCCCGGCGGTGGCGCGCTGCGTCACGATGGGCGGCACGCGCCATGTCGAGAACAACGACTTCCGCGACCTGCTCATCGGTGGGTACCGCGCCGTGCGCACGATGCTCTCCACCTCGGACATCTACCCGGCGTTCCCCGGCCTCGAAAACAATGAACTGCGGGCGCAGTTTGACAATTACCTGATGCAGGAGGTCCGGCGGGTCGGCGGGCTGCCGATGTCGCCCGACGCCGACTCGGTCTACGAGTCGATGCGCGAACTGCTCAAGCAGAACGCCCGGACGGTGAATGTTGATCCCGCGGCCCTGCTCCACGAGTTTGGCAACGGGGCGATGGGCGTGCTCGACGAGTACTCCAGCATCGAATGGCCCTACGAGGTCGAGGCCCTCAACCGCACGACCGAGGGGCAGTTCCAGGGCGTGGGCATCCAGATCACGCTCGATGAAACGCAGCAATTGAAGGTGGTGGCCCCCCTGCCCGACACGCCCGCGGCCCGCGCGCGCATCCGGTCGGGCGACATCATCAAGGCGATCGATACCGAGTCCACGCTGGGCATCGATCTGAACCAGGCGGTCTCGAAGATCGCGGGCCCGGCGGGCACGGATGTGGTGCTCTCGATCGAGCGTCAGGGCGAGGAAGCCCCGTTCGATGTCCGGCTGACGCGCGCCAAGATCGCCCTGCACACCGTCAAGGGCTGGGAGCGCAACGGCCCGCACGACACCGACTGGGATTGGTTCATCGATCCGCAGAACAAGATCGGCTATGTCCGGGTCACGGGCTTCTCGCGCGACACCAGCGGTGAACTCCGCGGCGCGATCCAGGGCATGAAGCGGCAGGGCGTCGAGGGCGTCATCATCGACCTCCGCTACAACCCCGGCGGGCTGCTCGATGAGGCCGTGAATGTCGCCAACCTGTTCGTGGACAACGGCGTGATCGTCCAGCAGGTCGACCGCAGCAACCGCGTGCAGGAGCAGCGCAGCGCCCGGCGCGGCGTGTCGCTGGACTCGGACCTGCCCATGGTCGTGCTCATCAACGGCGGCTCGGCCTCGGCGAGCGAGATCGTCGCGGGCGCGCTGCAGGACTACGGCAAGGCGATCCTCGTCGGCGAGCGTTCTTACGGAAAGGGATCGGTCCAGAATGTCTATCCGCTGGGCCGGATGGCGTTCAAGCTCACCGAGCAGTACTACCAGTTGCCGGGAGGACGGCTGATCCACCGGCGGCCGGGCGCCAAGACCTGGGGCCTGGAGCCGGATGTGAAGGTGTCGATGCTGCCGTCGCAGATCGGCGACTCGCTCCGCATCCGCGAGGAAGCGGACATCGTCGATTTCGATGGCGCTGGGCAGGTTGTGGAGAACCCGGAGCGCCCCGATCCTTCGACCCTGCTTTCGGAGGGTGTTGACCCGCAACTGGAGACAGGGTTGCTCCTTCTGCGGAGCCGCGTGGCGGGCAAGGAGCTCGCGGCGGCGGGTGCAGCGTCCTGAACTCTCCAGATTTGCAGTCTCGGCACATCCTTGGGCCGATAACACGGTTATGAGCGCACGCGACGAGCGGGCGGGGCGTGTCTTCGTGGTCTTCGACGGGTCGCCGGCCTGCTTCGCGTGCTGTGCCATGTCCCCGGACTCGCGTCGGACGGTGCTGTGGGCCCCGCCGGGGTTTGCGGGCGGGGCGGAACTCATGACGCACGCGGCCCGGCTGCTGGACCTCGGCGATACGGTCTCGCGCGATGCCGGCGAACGCGTGCCCGATCACCCCGGGCCGCTCGGCGAGACTCGGATGCTGCTGCTGGCGCTGGAGCGGGCGGCCTCGCTGGGTTGCTCACGGGTGGTGTGGCCGGTGGTCTGCGGGCCGGACCTGGACGCGATGACGGCCGCGGCTGAGCTGGCGGAACTGGTCACCCGGATCGGGTGGATCGCTTTCCCCAAGGTATCCCCACGGGTGGAAACTCCTTTGGCGGACCTGACGCCGGCCCAGGTGGCGGACCTGCTGGAGGACCTGCGGGTGCCGATGGAGCTCCTCTCGGCCCCGGCGAGCGGGTGAGTGGCGGGCGGTCGGGGTTGGGGGTACACTCCGCGGCTCGGCGGGTCGGTCGGTGGGCCGGCGTGCCGCCCAAGGAATTCAACAGCACCGTCAGGCGCGGAGAAGCGCGATGTACGCGATCATCGAAGACAGTGGTACACAGGTCCGGGCGAGCGTCGGCGACACGCTGGTGCTTGATATCCGCGCGTTGCCGGAGGATGCCAAGTCCGTCACCTTCGATCGCGTGCTGATGATCGGCGGGGACAAGGCCAAGTTCGGCATGCCGTATGTGACCGGGGCGAGCGTGACGGCGGAGATCGTCGAGCGCGAGTTCAAGGGCGAGAAGCTTGATGTCATCAAGTTCCGCCGCCGCAAGAATTACCGGCGCAAGATCGGTCATCGGCAGCGGTACATGAAGGTCAAGGTCACCGCGATCAACGCGTGATCTGACGAAGCGAGCACACTGGAACGGCCCGGGTTGATTGCCCGGGCTTTTCGTTGCGCCGGCGCGGCCCCGGCGTCAGTCCTGATCGGCCAGCGGGCCGGAGCGGAACCGGCCTGGGGTGGTGGCGGGGCGGTACGGGCCCTGATCGACCACGCCGGCGCCGAATTCGGTGAGCCGGTGCGAGCGCCGCTCGCCCCCGAAGCCCACGGGCCGGAGCACGACGCCGACGCCGATCGAGTCGGCGATGTCATCGAAGTCGAGCCCGGTTTCGAGCGTCCACTGCGGGAATCGGCGGGTGACCCGCGCCTGGAACGACTGGACTCGCTTGTCGTCGAAGTCGTAGATGAACTCCCCGGTGAGGGCGTACTTCGTGGTGAGTTCGTACCCCGCGCCGAAGTTCAGGCGCGTCGCGTCGATCGAGTCCAGGTCGCGGTACTCGACGAAGGACCAGAACCCGTCGCCGTGGTCGACGATGGCGCCGATGGTCGTGCGGGCCGTCTCGCCCTCGTTGGTGTTGAAGAGCCAGTTGCCGGCGATTGTGACGGCGTCGGTCGCGTGCCAGACGGCGTCGTTGGCGATGAATCGGCCGAGGTTCGAGAGTTCCGGCCGGGCCTCGATGAACCGGCCGTAGGGCGACTCTTCATCGACGTCGGCGGTGGACCAGACCATGTCCGAGTTCAGCGTGAGCAGATCGACGCTGCGCTTGCGGCCGAACGGGCCGCGCATGGTCTGGAGCGTGTTGCGGACGCCGACACGGACGACCGTGCCATCGGCGATGGACTCCACATCGTCGTCGAAGATCGGCAGGCGCGACTGGTCGAGCGTCGAGCCGGCGGACCAGAGCGTCACGCTGGGCTCGACGATGTGGCGCAGCCGCTCGATATCGAAGAGTTCGGACTTCGCGCCGTTATCGACGCGGACGAACGAGGTCGCGGCACGCACGCCGCCGGCGAACCAGAGGCGGTATGGGTCGTCGTCGTCGCGCCCGGAGAAGTCCTCGAAATCGTCGTCGTAGGCGGTGAAGCGTGCGGCGCCGAAGGGCGTGATGTTGATGGCGCGGTTCTCGCCCACGCGCAAGGGGAGTTCGATCTCGTGGCGTGTGTCGAATCGGTTGATGGTGCTCTCGGGGTAGCCCGCGTCGCGGAGCACATCCGAGAGGCGCGACGAGGGGAGCAGCCGGAATCCGGCGCGGGCCCGCCGGATGGTGTCGAAGCCGCTCTCACGCAGCGGCGGCTCGTGGAACTGGAGTTCCATGCTCGAAACGGAGGTCTCGCTGGTGTAGGAGAGCAGCCCGCCGAAGGCGTCGAGCCCGACGACCGAGTAACGCGCCTCGGGGAGCTTCTGGACCTGATAGCCCCGGCTCTGGAGCAGGTACTCGTTGGCGATGAAGTCGTTGAGCGTGCCGCGGACGCCGAGGTTGAACGCGGTGTGGGCGTCCAGGCGGCGGGCTCGCAGGGCGCTGATGAACTCGCGTCGGTTCTCGCCCTCGCTCTCGAAGAACGCGTCGACAAATGCCGGGTCGGAGATGTAAGCGAGTTCGGCGAAGGTGCTCCAGAGGTCGTTGAGCCGCCAGACATTGTCCGCGACGATCATGCCGCGTGCGTCGTCGCTGCGATCGATCTCCGCGCCCGAGGAGAGGTGATCGCTGCCGTTGTCGTAGATGAAGTATGCGAAGAGCGAACCGGCGATCTCGCGGGATCGCCACGAGAGATCGGCGCCGGCGGCTGGCCCGCGTGCGAAGTAGCCGTCCAGCAGCAGGTCAAATCGGTTGCCGGCGGGCAGGTCGAGCCCGAGCAGGGCCGCGGCGTCCCACCGTGTGCGGATCGCGGGGTCGCCGTCCACCGAGTCGAACTGCACGGCGCGGAGCGGTGAGTTCCGCACCTGGCCGCGGAGGCGCGGCGCGCCTACGAGGGCGAGGGATCCGGTGCGGAAACCGACATTGGTCGCGTCGATCGTGACACGGTCGTCGCCGCCGCCCCCACCACCACCGCCCCCACTCCCATCACCGCCGGCCCCGATGCCGAGGCCCGACGCCGACACGGTCGCGCCGCCGTCGCGGGGCGTTCGCCGGATCGTGATGGACTCGGCGCCGATGGAGAAGTGCGGCTCGGCGAAGTCGACATTGGCGAGAGTGGCGCCCTCGGCGCGCCACTCGCTCTGGGCGGTCTGGCGGATGATCTCGGCGCGGAGATAGACCGGCATCCCGCGCTGCTCGTCGTAGGTCCAGAAGACGCCGTCGACCACGACGCCGCGGCTGGTCGCGATGTCGTAGTAGATGCGTGAGCCGCGGAGCGTGTAATCGCCGTCTGACGCGACGACATCGCCTTCGAGGTAGACACCGTCGATGTCTTGGGTGTCGTAGCGGAGCGGCGAGGCGCCCGGCTCTCGGCGCAGGAAGACCACGGCGCTGCGGGCGCGGAGCTCCATGATCTTCCACCCGCCGTCGAGGTCGTCCGGCACGCCGTACTGGATGACGACATTCCCGTCGGGGCCGCTGCCGTGGATGAGGCCGATCTGGGTGCCGTCGGGCTGTGCCGCGAGCATCTGGGGAACACCGGAGAAGGAGACGACCCGCCGGTCGGGCGGCGAGATGGTGGCGCCGCCGGTGGGGGCGACCAATCCCGGAGTGTGGGCGGGCACCGAAAGTTCCCCCGCGATGGGCTCGGCCATCGGCGCGATCGGCGCCTGGCTGAGATACCCCGGCGGGCCGGGGCGATCACCGGCGGCGGGACGGCCGGGCGAGGCCGGTTGGCTCGGTTCGGGGGCGGGCGATGTCGCGCCTTGCGGCGGCGATGTCGGGGCGACGCCCGTCAGGGAAGCGATGTGGGCCGCGAGGCGGGACTCGGCGGCGCGGAGGAAGTCGGTGTCGGGCGCTTCATTGCGGAGGAGGTCGGTCTTCAGATTGATGGCGGGCCGGGCGAGCGTGGTGGTGACCAAGAGGCGGCGGCCCTCGCCCGACACGGCCGCGCTGCCGCGTTGGCGGACATTGGCGAAGTAGATGGCGACCTGCTTCTGCCCCGCGCCGGCGGGCCCGTCCTCGATCCAGACCGCGGCGCGGTCGGCGTCGAAGGTGTAGTTGCCGATCCGGATCTGGACATCGCCCTCGAGCAGGAGGCGCGTCGTGGCTCCGTGGGTCCACGACCATGCGCGCTGGCCGGCCATGTCGAGGTCGGACTGCTGGACGGGCGCGCCGAGCGAGACGCCGCCGATGGTTCTTCCGTCTGGGGCGTCGGCCCAAGCCGGCGCGCCGACGACGCCGAGCCACGCGAGCGCGGCGAATGCGGCGATGGCGTTGCGCCGCGGCCGCCGAACGGTCTGGATCGTGTGATGCTTTCCCATCATGCCCGGGGTGAGTCGGCGCGGATGCTACGGCCGGCCCGCCCCCCCTACAAGCGAGGGCGGCGGGCGTGGTACCCTCTGTGCATGCGCAAGGACCCGGCGATGGAATACGGGCCTCTCGGTGTGGATGAGCGGAAGCTCGCCATCGCCCGGAACTGGCTCCCGCGGTACACGGGGATGCCGCTGGACCGGTTCGGCGACTACATCCTGCTCACCAACTTCGACCACTACACGCGCCGATTCGCGGAGCGATTCAAGTGCGATGTGTACGGCGAGGGGCGGCCGATGCAGGCGTCGACGAACGACGCCGGGCTGACGATCGTGAACTTCGGGATCGGCTCACCGAACGCCGCGACCGTGATGGACCTGCTCTCGGCGCGGATGCCCAAAGGCGTGCTGTTCCTGGGCAAGTGCGGGGGGCTGAAGCCGACGACGGAGATCGGGCACTTCATCCTGCCGATCGCGGCGATCCGGGGCGAGGGGACTTCGTTGGATTATTTCCCGCCGGAGGTGCCGGCGCTGCCGAGTTTCAAGCTGCACAAGTTCGTCTCGGAGAAGGTGATCGAGCGGGGCTTCGACTACCGGACGGGCGTCGTCTACACGACGAACCGGCGCGTCTGGGAGCATGACGAGATCTTCCTCGAACGGCTCAAGCGGTTGACCTGCATCGCGATCGACATGGAGACGGCGACGATCTTCATCGTCGGGCATCACAACGAGATCGCGCGGGGGGCGCTATTGCTGGTGTCGGATGTGCCGATCACTCCCGAGGGCGTCAAGACCGAGGAGATGGACGCCCGAGTGACGCAGAAGTGGAGCGACGAGCATCTCTCGATCGGCATCGC
>CAZSLT010000026.1:0-3523 GCA_964607595.1 uncultured Phycisphaeraceae bacterium | reverse complement strand
TCAGGTCCAGACATTCGTGACGGCGCCGCTCTTGTCGGTCGGCTTGGCGTGGCCGTTCACGGATGAGCCGTTGAGGGGGAAGCCGGTCTCGGCGTGCATGCGGTCCTTCGAGAGCGGGTAGTGGCCTTCCTTCCAGCTCATCGGGTAGTTGGAGTCGTCGAGCGCCAGCGCCGCCTTGGTCGGGAACATGGGGCGGAAGGTGTCGCACATGACCGCGAGTTCGTTCGTGAAGGTCGCGCCGATGGACTTCTCGACGGTGCCGGGGTGCGGGCCGTGCGGGATGCCCTGGGGGTGCAGCGAGATCGAACCGACATCGATGCCCTTGCGCGCCTTGTAGTTGCCCTCGACATAGTAAAGGATCTCGTCGGAGTCGATGTTCGAGTGGTTGTAGGGCACCACGATCGCCTCGGGGTGGAAGTCGAGCATGCGCGGGCAGAACGAGCAGATCACGAAGTTGTGGCCCTCGAAGGTCTGGTGAATGGGCGGCGGCATGTGGAGCTTGCCGACGATCGGCGCGAACTCATCGATGTTGAAGATGTAGGGGTAATAACAGCCGTCCCACCCAACGACATCGAGCGGGTGGTAGTGGTACATGTACTTGTGCACGCAGTCGCGCGCCTTGATGCGCACCTCGAAGTCGCCCAGTTCGTCGTACGCCAGCGGGTACTCGGGGATGCGCAGGTCGCGCTCGCAGTAGGGCGAGTGCTCGAGGAACTGCGAGGTCTGCTTGGACATATACCGCGGCGGCGGGCCGATGTGCGAGGCGTTGGCGGTCTCGAACAGGACGAAGCGGCCGAAGGGCATGTCAGCACTCGAAAACCCCTCGGGGCGCTGGTCATCGGGCAGGGGCTCGAACTCCATGCGGTAGATCGTGCCCTTGGGGATGACGATGTAGTCCTTCTCGTGGAACTTCAGCGTGCCGAACATGGAGTAGACGGTGCCGCGTCCGTAGTGGACGAAGAGGCACTCGTCGCCCTGGCCGTTCTTGAAGTGGTACGACATCTGCTCGGCGGGGGTGCAGATGGCCATCTCGACATCTGAGTTGCCGAAGAGCACGACGCGTCCGGTGACGGCGTCGCCCTTGGGCTTCATGTGCATGGTTTTGAGGTGACGCATGCGCATGGTCTCGGACTCGACATACTCGGGCTTGGTGCCGTACATCGTCTCCCAGCCGAAGACCTGCGTCGGCGGGTGGATGTGATAGAGCGTGCTGGTGGGGCCGACGAAGCCCTCGGTGCCGAAGAGCTCCTCGGAATAAAGGGCGCCGTCGGGCCGGCGGAACTGGGTGTGGCGCTTCCTGGGGAGGTTTCCGAGTTTCGTGTAATAGGGCATCGCGGCCTCCGGGCGTTCGTTTGTTCGGGGGCTACATTGTAGAGCCGATGATCGTTCGGCCAAACCCCGAATCCGCCAAATCATTGCCGCTGATTCCGCCGGATTGCCGGGGCGGCAACTCCTGAAGCATAGGGCTCCGGACGGTGGCCTTGACAAGCCGCCCCGACCCATCCGGATCGCGCGGGCGTCGCGGCTACCCTTGTCCCCCGGAACGAAAGGACGGCCCGATGGACTCGATGCGCGTGCTTGTGGACTCGATCGTGGATTACGCGGGGCTCTTCCCCCCCGCCAAGCTCGACATGGGCGAAGCCGTCGACCGGTACTCGGCGTACCACGCCGCGGCCGAGTCGTGGATGTTGGCGCGGTTCATCACACCGGCCTCACGGCTCGACGAGTTCACCGAACGGGCGGCCCGCCACTGGGAGCGCGAGGCGGACGCCGAGCCGTGGTTCATCTCGGCGCTGGTCGGGGGGGGGGGGGGGGGGGCGGGGGGCGGGGGAGACCTCGACGCGGAGATCGACCGCATTTTCGCGTTCAACCAGAAGTACGCGCCGGACTTCGGGCCGCTGGACCCCGAGAGCGGCGCGGCGGGGCCGGGCGGCGGGGACGACGAGCCGCGGGTCACCGGCGGCGCCGTCATCGACACGATCGAGTTGAAAGTGGCCAACGGGCGCGAGATCGATCGCGCGCTGCACATCATCCCCGAGCAGTTGGAGCCGTACTTCGAGATCGACTGGCGTGAGGACACGCGCGGGATGCTCTCGGCGTTGGCGGGGACCGGCGCGCGGGCGAAAATCCGGACGGGGGGCGTGACGCCGGACCAGATCCCGCCGGCGGAGGCGGTGGCGCAGTTCATCGCGAATTGTGCCGCGGCCGATGTGCCGTTCAAGGCGACGGCGGGTCTGCATCACCCGATCCGCGCGGAGTATCCCTTGACCTATGAGCCGGGGTGCGCGCGGGGAACAATGCACGGGTTCATCAATGTGTTCATGGCCGCGGTGTTTGTGCGGGCGGGCGGGATGAGCCCGATGAAGGCGGTGGCGCTGCTGAGCGAGACTGATGCTTCGGCGTTCCAGTTCGGCGAGTCGCACGCGTCGTGGCGCGGGCATGAGATCGAGATCGCACGGCTGGCGGCGGTGCGCGAACGGTTCGCGATTTCGTTCGGGAGTTGCTCGTTCGAGGAGCCGGTGGAGGATCTGCGGATGTTGAACTGGCTCTGAGACACGGAGCGTTGTCCGCTATTCTCCCCCCATGACCACGCCATCACACCCGTTGTTTCCCATCGACAAAACGCACGACCCGAAACTCGAGTCGTGGGTCGAGTCGGCGAATGACCCGAACACCGACTTTCCGATTCAGAATCTGCCCTTGGCGATCCGCCTGACCGAGACCGAGGACGGCGATGGATTCTGGGCGGGCGTGGTCATTGCCGTGGGCGATGAGTTGCTCGACCTGAACCTGCTGGCGGCGTCCGACATCGTCGATGAAGACGATGACGACTGGGACTTCATGTCGATCGAGGACCTGATGGCCGACGGGCTATGGTCGCGGCTGCGCCCGAAGATTCAGAAACTGCTGACGAAGAACGACAAGCGGCTCCGCGATCACCAGGGGCGTGGGCAGATCATGTCGCCACGCGAGGGCGCGGTCTTCGCCCTGCCGCTGCTGGGGGGCATCGGCGACTACACCGACTTTTACGCCTCCATCTACCACGCCACGAATGTCGGGGCGATGTTCCGCCCCGAGAACCCCCTGCTGCCCAACTACAAGTGGATCCCGATCGGGTACCACGGCCGGGCGTCCTCGATCGTGCCGACGGACACGGAGATTCGTCGGCCGATGGGGCAGACGGTGGCGGACGGCGAGACCGAGCCGAAGTTCGGCCCGTGCAAGCGGCTGGACTATGAACTCGAACTCGGGGCGTTCATCGGGCGGGGCAATGACCTAGGTGAACCGATTCCGATCGACAAGGCCGAGGAGCACCTGTTCGGCGTCTGCCTCGTCAACGACTGGTCGGCGCGGGATATGCAAAAGTGGGAATACCAGCCACTCGGGCCGTTCCTGGCCAAGAACTTCGCGACGAGCATCTCGCCGTACATCGTCACGATGGAGGCGCTGGCGCCGTTCCGATGCCCGGCGTTCAAGCGCGACGCGTCCGACCCAAAGCCCCTGCCTTACCTGCGATCGGATG
>CAZSLT010000025.1:0-22167 GCA_964607595.1 uncultured Phycisphaeraceae bacterium | reverse complement strand
TGCGGTCTGCACGGTCATGTGGAGCGAGCCCATGATCCGCGCGCCCTTCAGCGGCTTCTTGACGCCGAACTCATCGCGGCAGGCCATGAGGCCCGGCATCTCGTGCTCGGCCAGATCGATCTCTTTGCGACCGAGCGCTACCGTCTCGGCGGACATGTCCCGCACCTTGTGCTTCATGTCGCAGGTCAGCGGCAGCCCGGTGTTCATGAAAGTCGTCATCGTGCTCACTTGCTTGCTCTCCTGGTTCGTGTTCATCGCCGGGGCGTGCGGCCGACGGCATCGGTCAGAGTTGAAATCCGGCTACGGCGACTCCGCGGGCGCCCGGCCCGTCGCCACGAAGAGACCCGGACCTTTCGAGTCCGGGTCGCTGGGAAGCGGGCTGACGGTCACATCGACCAGCCCGGCGTCCGTGAACAGTCCGAGAACTGTGGACTGCGAAAATCCGAGGTGTTGGTGCCCCATGGTGTGGCGGAAGATCGCGCGGTTGTGCTCGTTCATGTCGATCACCGCCGCGAGCCCGCCGGGCTTCAGAATCCGCCGCATCTCGCGGATGGCTTTCGCCGGTTCGGCCAGGTGGTGAAGAACGAGGATGCACAACGCCGCGTCGACTTCGCCGTCCTTGAGCGGCAGTTCTTCGATGCGCCCTTTCTCCAGACGGACATTGCCCAGACCGGAGAGGCGGCGGCGTGCGGCCGAGAGCATCGCGTCCGAGTCATCGACGCCGATCACCTGGCGCACGAAGGGGGCGATGAGTTCCGCGCCGTTGCCGGCGCCGCAGCCGAGGTCGGCGACTACCCAATGCCGCGGCAGCAGCGAGCACATCGCCCGCGCGGTGAAATCGTGCCCGAAGAGATCCGCCCGGACCTTGTCCCACGCGCCGGCGACCCGCCCGAAGTACGACTTGCTGTCGATCGGGCGCTCCGCGAGCACGGCGTCCAGCCGCCGCGCATCCTCGGCGAGCTGCGTATCGGAGTCGCTGGCGGGGCGCACCGCAACCCAGATCGAACGAGCGGCCGGCGAGAGATCGTCGAGCGTCAACCGGTAGTACGACGCCGTCCCCTCATTCCGTCGGGCGATCCATCCGGCCTCGGCCATGATCTTGAGATGCCGGCTCACTGTGGACTGCGGCACCTGTACGACTTTGGCGATCTCGCCCACCGTCAGCTCGTGCAGTTCGAGCATGCGCCCGATGCGCAGCCGCAGCCCTTCGGACAGGGCCGAGAGCAGTTCGACAGTCTGGTTAGTATTCGCCAGTTCTTTCATCCGTTTATCCGGATGAAGTGTAGAACCAAGCGAAGCGGCCGTCAATCGGCGTTGGCGTGAAGTTCGGCCGGTGGAAGGGCGAAAGTCGGCCCCGGGATGTGCCCCGCGGTGCGGATGGCCTCGGCGGCCCGCTGATTGTGCGGATCGGCGTACAGGGCCATTCTCCACCTCGACAGTGCTCGATCCTTGGCCCCGGCTTGCTCATAAAGCTCGGCCAGGGCGATCTGCGGCTCGGGAGACACGCCGCGGTCGAGCTGGGCCGCGAGGATCAGGGCCCGCTCGGCCCGGTCAAAGTCGCCCGCGAGGGTCGCGGCCCGGCCCAGGCGGAGGTAATCGTCCACAGAGCCGTACCGGTCGGCATGAGTCTGGAGGAGTTCGACGGCTTTGGCCGCGTCGCCGGTCTCGTTCATCGAGCGCACCAGGGACGTGAGCACGCGTTCGTCTTGCGGCCAGATCGTGTAGGCGATCTCAAGGTGCTCGCGGGCCTTGGCGGGTTCCCCCAGCGCCAAGTAGGTTTCGGCAAGCCGGACGCGTGTCGAGGTCTTGCCGGGGCGGCGTTGGACCACCTCGGCGTACTCCCGTGCGGCCAGCTGGTACTGCCCGGTCCCGTAGGCCTCCTCCGCCGATTGCTCGACCGAGTAAATCGACCGTTGTCCCGTGCTGCACGCTCCCGCGAGCACAAGGGCCGAACCGAGAACTGCGATCCGTCTGAGTGACATGGTGGCTCCTTCCTGCATGCCAGATGCGATGAGTGTACCCGGAATGCCGCGGTTCCCGCGAGTTTCCACACTTGCCGCCCGACCGGCCGCCCGCGATGCTCTGATATGGACCCGATGGTGCTCCTGCGGCACGACACCCCCGGCGGCGGGCATCACTACGACTGGATGCTCTCTCGCCCCTCCGGCGGCGAGACGCGTCTGCTGTCTTTCCGTTGCGAGAGCCGAGTCGATCTCGATCAGGCGGGCGAGATCGCAGTCGAACGGATCGGGGATCACCGCCGTGACTTCCTCGGGTTCGAGGGCGGGCTCTCCGGCGGCAGGGGATGCGTCGTCCGGGTCGCCGTCGGATCGTGCCTGATCCGATCGGAGTCACCCGACGCGGTCGAACTCGACGCCGACTGGGGCTCGGGCGTGGTGCGATGGTCGATTCGGCGCGATCGGACGACGGGGGGGTGGGCGGCTCGCCGTCACGCCTCCGACCCCTGATGGCCGATACTCGAGTCCATGTGCGGCATCGCCGGCATCGCGACTTCCTACGGCCGGACGCTCTCGCTGGATGCGCGGGGCGTCATGGAGTTGTCGGAGGCCATTGCGCACCGCGGACCGGACTCTTCGGGCGTGTGGGCCAACGGCCATGTCGCGATGGCCCACCGGCGGCTGTCGATCATTGACACCTCTCCCGCGGGCGCCCAGCCCATGACAACCGGCGAGTCGCCGGAGCCGCGACTCGTCATCGCTTACAACGGCGAGTTGTACAATGACGCCGAACTGCGGCGCGAACTGAGCGGTATGGGCGTGCGGTTCCGCACCGGATGCGACACCGAAACGATTCTCCGCGCGATCGAGGTCTGGGGGCTCGGCGCGCTTGGCCGCTTCCGCGGCATGTTCGCGATGGCCTTTTATGACACGCGGCTGCGGTTGTTGACGCTGGCGCGCGACCCGCTGGGCATCAAGCCGATGTACTTCGCCCGGCAGGGCGACGAATTGATCTTCGCCAGCGAGCCCAGCGCGATTCTTCGTCATCCGCGGTTCTCGGCCCGCCCCAACCTGCCGATGATCAGCGCGTATTCGACCACGATTCGAACGGTTCTCGGCAACGAGACTCTTTTCGAGGGCGTCAAGGCGCTCGCCCCCGGTCAGATGCTGCGGTGCGATCTCTCGGGGGATCGCCCGGTGCTGCACCTGTCGACATGGTGGACGGCGGATCGCGCCGAGGTGGCCAATGATGACTCGTCGGTCAGGGCGGCGGTCGCCGACTCGGTGGCGCGCCACCTCCGCAGCGATGTTCCGACCTGCGCGCTGCTGAGCGGCGGCCTGGACAGCACGATCACGGCGACGCTCGCGCGCGAGCACCTCGGCTCGCTCCGGACTTACTGCGCTGGCGCCGAGTCTGAGAGCGATGACGATGATCTGCACCACGCGCGGCGGGTCGCGGCGGGCCTGGGCACGCGTCACGCCGAGGCCATCATCGATCAATCGATGTTCCTGGATCGTTGGGAGTGGATGATCGAGCGACTCGGTGTCCCGCTTTCGACGCCGAACGAGGTCGCGATCCACGCCGTGGCGAGCCGGCTCCGCGGAGATGGCTGCATCGTCACCATCTCCGGCGAGGGCGCCGACGAGTTGTTCGGCGGGTACGCCGTCCCCCTCGACGCGGCGCAGGCCTACATCGACGGCGGCGGCGAGGCGGGCGGCGTGCCGGAATTCGAGATCGCGTCCAACGCATGGATCCCGCCCGAGTTCAAGCCGGGCGTGTTTCATGCGGCCGTT
Organism: uncultured Phycisphaeraceae bacterium; assembly: GCA_964607595.1. Lineage (GTDB taxonomy): Bacteria > Planctomycetota > Phycisphaerae > Phycisphaerales > UBA1924 > JACKHC01. Next base: position 18,415 of record CAZSLT010000025.1, on the reverse strand, counting down.
CTTGATCGCGCCGGGCATGATGACGATCTCCGGTCGTTCTACATGCGTGAAGTGGAGCAGGCGATCGAGGAGGGGGGGCCCGAGGGTTATTCGCTTCGGTCCCATTTGCGGCTGCAGCGGCGCATCAATCTGACGGGTCTGCTGGGTCGGCTCGACACCGCGACCATGCTCGCGGGCGTCGAGGGACGCACTCCGCTGGCCGATGTCGAGATTCTGCGCCTGGCCGACTCGCTGCCGCTGGCCCGCAAGTTCCTGCCCGCGCCGAGCGGTGATGCCTTGGGTGGAGTCGCGGTCGGCGCCGCGCACCGCACCAAGATCGCGCTGCGGGAAGCGTTCAGCGCGATAGTTCCCGCGGCGGTGCTCGAGCGAGAGAAGGCGAGCTTTCCGCTCCCGTTCCAGACATGGGTCGCCCCGAGAGCGGCGTACCTCCGCGACTCGCGGTTTGCGCGGCAACTCTTCCGCTCCGAGGCGATCGAGGCGGTGTGCGGCACGCCGGAACGCCACTGGGCGTTCGCATGGCCGATGCTCAATCTGGCGATCTGGGGCGAGCGCTGGTGGGGCTAGATTGGGCGCTGCCAGAAGCCGACATCGTGCCACGCATCAAACTTCCGGCCGACCTCCGCGAAACGCCCGACGAACACAAAGCCGACCGACTCATGTAATCGGACGGACGCTTCGTTCGGCAGCGTGATCCCGGCGACCGCCGCGTGGAAGCCCGCCCGGCGGAGTTCCTCGAAGAGCCGCCGGTACAGGGCGGCGCCGACGCCTTTCATGTGAAAGGCGGGCTCGACATAGACGGCGGTTTCGACCGTTTTCGCGTACGCGGCTCGTTCGCGCCAGACGCCGGCCTTGGCGTAGCCGGCGAACGCCCCGGCGACCTCGGCGACGACCCACGGGTACTTCCCGGCGTCCCGCGACAGCAGATCGATGAAGTACGACGGGGCGACCTCTTCGGTGCCGAAGTGGATCGCCGTCTGACGGACAAATCGATTGGTCAGTGCCGCGATGGCGCTCGCGTCACCGGGGAGGGCCGCGCGGATCTCCACACCCGACATCGCACCCTCCTCAGGACGCCATGCCCTCGTAGACAATCCGCTGCTTCTGACGGGTCGGGTCGGCCTCCGGTACGGCGCTCAAGAGCGCCCGGGTGTACGGGTGCTCCGGCGACTCCATGACGGCGTCGCGGGTGCCGTACTCCACGAGCTTGCCCTTGTACATGACGGCGATGCGGTCGCAGATGTGCTGGATCACCGCCATGTCGTGGCTGATGAAGAGGTAACTGAGTTTGAAGTCGTCCCGCAGGTCGGCCAGCAGATTGAGGATCGACGACTGGATGGACACATCCAGCGCGCTGGTCGGCTCGTCGCACACGATGAACCGGGGTTTGAGCGCCAGCGCCCGGGCGATCCCGATCCGCTGGCGCTGACCTCCCGAAAACTCGTGCGGGTAGCGCTCACCCGCTGCCCGGGGCATGCCGCACCGCTCGAGCAACTCCCCGACGCGCTCCCGCAGTTCATCGCGGCTCTGGACCATCCCGTGCACGCGTAGCGGTTCGCCGATGATTGCCCCGATCCGCATCCTCGGGTTGAGTGATCCGCCCGGGTCCTGGAAGATGATCTGCATCTGACGCCGCAGCATCCGCAGCGGCTTGCCCGACGCCGCCAGGACATCGTTGCCGTCGAATGCGACCTGGCCGCCGGTCGCGGGGATCAGCCGGAGGATGGCGCGGCCGACCGTCGTCTTGCCGCAACCGGACTCGCCGACCAGCCCGAGCGTCTCGCCCGGCCAGACATCGAACGACACGCCATCGACCGCCTTGACATAACCCTTGACGCGTTGGAGCAGGCCGCGACGAATCGGGAAATGGACCTTCAGCCCGCTCACGCTGAGCAGCGGCGAGTCCAATCGGGCCGGCTTTTCGGGGCGGGGCTCGTGGTCGTCGATCATGATTGTTCGCATCCTAACGGGTGGTGCTGTTTAGCGGGGCTCAGTCTTTCCTGACGCCGGCGCCCGCGCCGTGACTCCAGAAGGTCAGGTGTTCCTGGACGACCGCTCGGCCGGCGCCGCCGCCGGCGAAGTCGACCCGCAACTCGCCGCCTGGTTTGGCCGCGTCCCATTTCACCTGAGCCAGCGCGATGATCGAGTCCCCGAGCATGGGGCCTCGGGTGCAACTTGTCACCGCCCCGACCACCTTGTCGCCCTGACTGACCGCCGAACCGGTCGCCGGTTGATCGGTGGGTGCGCCCGAGTCGGACTCATCGACTCGCAGCGCCACGAGCACCTGCTTGGGGTGGCCGAGCGATTGCATCCGCGCGACGATCTCCTGCCCGAGGTAGCACCCCTTCCTGAACGAGACTCGATCGAGCAGGACTTCCCGGCCGGTCTCGTGAGGGAGATTGGTCGGTCCGTAATCCACGCCGAAGATCGGCGTTCCGGCCTCGATGCGGGCGATGTTGTAGGCGTGCCAACCGATCCGGCGAGCGGCGCCGTCTTCGGCGCCGAGGATCGTCGCGTAGACGCGCTCGGCATCTTCCGCCGCCACGAGCAACTCGAAACCGGCGACGCCCGCCGAGTCGTGGCGGTCGACGAGGACGCTCGCGCCGTCGATCGAATGCAGGCCCGCCTCATCTGGGCGCATCGTGCCGATCGGTGCGCCCGACTGATGCAGCGCGGCCGACGAGAGCAGTCCGGCGGCACGCGGCCCGTGGACCGCGAGCCGGTGCATGCGGGGTGTCACATCCTCGATTCGGACATCCTCGGCGAAGAGGTACGCCGAGAGACTCTCGATCGTGCGCGAGACCGACAGCACCTCGGTGTCGAGGATGACTCGGTCCGGCAGCGCGATCATGCGGAGGTCGGCGTCGATGCGCCCCTTACGATTGAGCCAGAAGGACCGGCGGACGCCGAACGGCTCAAGCCCCTTGAGTTCCTGCGTCACCATCCGGTTCAGGAATTCGATCCGATCGCCCCCGGTGATCTCGATCGTGCCTCGGTGCGGCATGTCCAGAACGCCCGCGCCTTTGCGGGTCGCGGCGTACTCCTGCTCGAGAAAACCGAAGGTCTCGACGACCTCGGCTCCGACGCCTTCGCTCCCGTAACGGAGGAAGGTCGCGCCGGCCTCTTCGTGTACACTCTGCAGCGGGTTCGTGACTGTCATCGTGGTTCGTCGGCCTCCGTTGCAACCCCCGGATGTTGCCATGGTACGACGCCCGGTGCGCGGCGTCCGAACCGGGAGAAGCACGATGCCCGAAGTGAAGTTGAATGTGGATCTGCTCCGCCGGCTCTGCGAGACGCCAGGGATCCCCGGGCGCGAGGAGCGCGTCGCCACGCTCATCCGCAAGGAGGTCGAGGGGATGTTCGACGAGATCATCGCCGACCCGATGGGCTCGCTGATCTGCCGACGCAAGGCGCGGTCGGGGGGCGTGGGCGGCGGTGGGGGGGGGACTCCGAAGCGGGTCATGCTCGCGGCCCATATGGACGAGATCGGTTTCTATGTGAAGTTCATCGACGACAAGGGCTTCATCCGCGTAAACCCCGCCGGCGGGTTCGACACGCGGAATCTCTTCTCGCGGCGCGTGCTCGTCTGCACGAAGAGTCACGGGGACCTCGTGGGCGTGATGAACCCCGGAGGCCGACCGATTCATATCGCCACCGAGGAGGACAAGAAGAAGGTCCCCGAGATCAAGGAGTTCTTCATCGACCTCGGTCGCCCCGCGGACGAGGTCCGGAAGATGGTCCGCATCGGCGACATGGTCGTCCTCCACGAGCCGTTCGTCGAGGTCGGCCAGAAGGTGGTCAGCAAGGCGCTGGACAACCGATTCGCCTGCTGGCTGGCGATCGAGGCCGTCCGCGCCCTGCACGACAGCAAGACGCCCCACGCCTGCGAGGTCTACGCGGCGTTCACCGTGCAGGAGGAAGTCGGTCTCCGCGGCGCCCGGACCGCCAGCGCGTACGTCAAGCCCGATATTGGGATCGGCCTGGATGTGAGTCTCGCGTGCGACACCCCCGGTGTGCCGGAGGACGAGGCCGTGAACTTCCATGGAAAGGGGGCCGGACTGCATGTCATGGACGCCTCCCTGATCTCCGACCACACACTGATCGACGAACTCGAGGAAGTGGCGCAGTCTCGCGGCATCACCGTGCAGCGGTCGATCCTCGCGCGGGGCGGCCAGGACGGCGGCGCCATGCAGCAGACGCTCACCGGTTGCCGCGCCGCCGGGCTTGTGTGCGGCACGCGGTATATCCACACCGTCACCGAGATGATGGACAAGGGAGATCTGGCTTCGGCGCGCGACCTGCTGGCCGCGTGGCTCCCGACCGTGAAGTAGCCGCCTCGGGCCGCAACAATGAAAAACCGCCCGTCGGGTCGACGGGCGGCGATCATTTCATGGGTTGCGCTGCGGGTCAGTGGACGAGCGACGAGGCCGACTCGATCGCCTGCACGACCTGCCGCACCTGGAACGGCTTCTTGAGGAAGCCGTCGAAGCCCTCGTGACGCAGCGACGCGGCCTGGCCGTCGGTGAGTTTGCCGCTCATCGCGATGATCCGCGTGATGGCCAGGTCCTCGTTGGTCTGGACGAATCGGGCGATGGTCGAGCAGTCGCCGTCGCCCAAGTGCATATCCAGCAGCACGACATGGGGCCGGAACCGCTCGCACTCCATCCCCGCCTCGAAGGCGGAGTTGCACACCCGGACCTCGTAGTTCGCCTGCTCGGAGAGCACGCGCTGGAGCGCGACCGTGACTTCCTTCTCGCGGTCCACGACGAGCACCCGCATCTTGCCCGAATGGACGCCGTCCATCGGGATGCCGTGCTCCTTCATGAACATGAGCAGGTTGTTGACGGGGATCCGCCGGTCCTTGGAGCCGGGGATTCGGTAGCCCTTGAGCTGGCCGCTGTCGAACCACTTGCTGACGGTCCGGGGGGCCACATTGCAGACCTTGGCCACTTCGCCCGTGGTCAGGACATCCTTGTCGAGAAGAGACATGGTTTCACCTCACTCCGCCGATCAAGACTCGCCCCGGGGGCACACGAATCGCCCGGTCCGAGCGTTGATCGACCGGCGCGATGCCCGGCTTGACCGCTGCGACCCGCGCCGAGCGCAAATGCTGCGTCCGATGCCCGCCGGTTGCCCGGCGGAACCCGATAACCACCCCGGCCTCCGAAATCCTCGGTCGCCCATCGACGGGAACCCGGAGACATCCCCCGAACCGACACCCCGGCTCGTGCGAACCGGACGCTCGCCGCAAGGTTGGCAATCGATCTGGTCCGCCAGTAGATTGCGTGGCCCGACCCCGGGGAGCCCGGCGGGCTTCCCGGCCTCCGTTCGGGCCGAACAAGCCACGACGCCCAGCGATCACGCCCCCTCCCGGGGCCGCAGACAGGAGCCGGTAGTGCGATCCCCTAAGTCTCACCTCTCCCGTGTGGTCTCGACTCTCCTGATGTGCTGCTTCGCCGCGATCGCCTCGACCGGGACCGTGGCCCTCGCCCGGCAGGACGCGGACGCGAACAAGCTCATCGCCCAGCATGTCGATGACTTCATCCACTATGTGAACATCGCGCAGTTCGATCTGGCCGAGGCCGAAGCCAACGCGCTGCTGGCCATGGACCCGGAGCCCGCGGCGTTCGTCGTCATCGTGGAGGACTCGCCGACCCGTCTGGCCCGCTTCGAGCAGGCCTACAAGCGCGGATTGGCGGTGGATCAACTCGAACCGTCCGCGGCCGCGCTCTGGAACCTCTACTCGGGGGGTAAGCTCGGACGCGCCCGCGACCCGAACGAGATCGCCCGGAACATCGCGCTGCTCACGGGTGATCTTCGGAACAAGATCTACGCCCGCGAGCGTCTGAAGGAAGCGGGGGAGTACGCCGTCCCGCAACTCCTCGAGACGCTGACGCTCCGCAAGGACAGCATCCAGCTCCAGAGCGAGATCCAGACGCTGTTCATCGAGATGGGCCGGCACACGGTCAATCCGCTTTCGGCGGCCCTTCTCGGGCTCAGCCCCGAGATCCAGGAAACGGCCTGCAACATCCTCGGGCGCGTCGGCTACAACCTGGCCCTTCCGATGCTCTATGAACTCCGTGCCTCGACCTCCGAGGGCGCCGTCCGCGACGCGGCCCAGCGGGCCATCGATATGTTGGGCGGGTCCGCCAATGCGCCGGTTTCTGAGGCGTACGCCGAGCTCGCGGCACGGTATCTCGACGGGCGCGCCAGCACCGGGTTGCTCAGCTTCCCCGGCGAGGACTACCAGCTCGTGTGGGACTTCATCCCGAGCTACGGGCTGAACGCCACCGCGATCCGCACCGAGGTCTACCACGAGACCCGCGCCATGGACCTGGCGCGTCACGCTCTGGTGGTCGATCCCGCGAATCAGAACGCCGTGGCGGTCTGGCTCGGGGCCAACTTCTCGCGGGAGATCAGGCAGCCCGAGGGCTGGGAGAATCCGCGCTGGCCGGCCGACCGCCTCTCGCCGACCTACTACGCCGTCGCGGCCGGCCCGACCGCCGTGCAGCGTGTGCTGGGCGAGTCGCTCGACTCCCGTGACACCCGGCTCTCGCGACGCGCGATCAGCGCGCTTGCAGCCAGCGCCGGCGGCGCCGGGCTTTGGACCGGCCTGGCCGACCGTCGCCCCTTGCTCGAGGCCCTCTCGTACCCGGATCGGCGTGTCCGCTTCGAGGCCGCGCTGGCACTGGCCAACGCGAATCCGGTGACGCCTTTCTCGGGCTCGGAGCGCGTGGTCCCGATTCTCGCTTCGGCCATCCGCGACGCCGGCACCCGGTACGCGGTGGTCATCGGCGCCAGCATCGAAGACCAGCAGCGTCTGCGTGCGGCGCTTGAGTCCGCCGATTATGAAGTGCTCCGCCCCGGCTCTACGCTTGAGGATGTCCGCCCGGAGATCGCTCGTGTTCCCGGTATCGACATCATCATCATGCTGGTCCCCGAGGAGCGGGCCGTCGAGACAATGGCCGAGGTTCGTTCCGACCCCATTCTCCGCGCGACTCCGGTTGTCGTGATGCTCTCGCCGGGGGCGATGGCCCGCGTGGGCGGGAACTTCGACGGCGACCCGCTCACCCGTATGGCCCGCGAGGGGCTGAACGAAAGCCAGGTCGCCGAGAACGCCGAGCAACTCGTCTCCGCCTCGGCGGGTGAAGCGGTCTCGGACGACGAGGCCACGGCGTATTCGCTCGAAGCGCTGGCGGCCTTGCGGAATCTGGCGATCGGTCGCAATCCGGTGCTCCGCGTCGAGGACGCCGCGCCCGTGCTGCTCGGCTCGCTCGACGATCTGGAGGGACAGGTCCGCCTCCACGCGGCGCAGGTGCTCAGCTATGTGTGCGACAAGCGTGTGCAGGTGGCACTGATGGACGCGACGCTCGCCGAGAGCGCCGACGATCAGGTCGCCATGCTCGCCGTGGTCACCGAGTCCGCCAAGCGGTGCGGCAACCTTCTCGACCAGCGCCATGTGACGCAGTTGCTTGAACTGGTCCAGTCGGATGATCCGGCGGTTGCGACCGCGGCCGCGACCCTGCTCGGCGCGCTCAACCTCCCGAACGCGGGTGTGGTGCCCTTGATCATCGATACTAAGTAGTACGAATCCGGTATCCGGACTCATATTGACCGCACCCGCGCCGATCGGCGCGGGTGTGTTCGTTATGGGGCTGTATGACTTGCCTTCGCCGCGTGGGGCCGCGTGATTGACCCTGACCCCTGCGCGGGCTGGGCCGCGCATGCGGCCGGTTCAACCATTTCTATCAATGCCCGGTGTGAAGCCGCCTCCGCGGCTCGTCGATGTCCTGTGCGTCCGCGTTCATGTTGACGCGGGACCGTTGTGAGCGCTCGCGCCCACGACGCGACCGGACTCGAGGTCGACCGCTCCCGGACGGAGCGTTGGAAGTTTGGAATGCCGGGGCGACTTGGTCGTGCGCCCCGCAAGGGTCAAGCGAGGAAGTTCCTCAAGGAGTACTCCATGCGTAGCAGCAGAAAGACCGGCTTCACGCTGGTCGAAATCCTCATCGTCGTCGTGATCCTGGGGATCCTGGCGGCGATCGTTGTCCCGCAGTTCGTGAACGCTTCGGACAGCGCGATCAAGGGCGCTCTCCAGAGCCAGCTCCAGACGATCTCGAGCCAGGTCGAGCTCTACCGCGTGCAGAACAGCGGCTCGTACCCGACCGAGGACCCCGATGATCCGATGCTCACCGGCGGCAACGACGGCTGGGGCATCATGGTCGGCGGCGACTTCCTCAAGGAAATCCCGATCAATGGCTACACCAAGCAGGGTGTCATTGAGGCCGGTGTGGTGGGCGACGCCGAGGGCGCCGACCGCAACGCCGACCAGGGCTGGTTCTACGCCGAGGCCGATGACGCCGCCGATCCTCCCACCTACCTCGAGGGTCGCGTCTGGGCCGCTGGTCTGATCGAGAACAAGGACGATCAGGAGACCGGCCCGCAGCTCTTCCATGAAGCCAACTAACTCAACGCTCCCCGGTGGAGTGCATGAGTGAGTCTCAGGAATTCGCGGCCGGACCTCTGAACGGGTCCGGCCGTCTTGCAGCGCGGTCAAACGAGTTCCAACGAACGAGGTCTTGCATGTCACGCCGGCCCAGCAAAGGATTCACGCTCGTCGAGATCCTGATCGTGGTGGTGATCCTCGGGATTCTCGCGGCGCTGGTCGTGCCCCAGATGGTCAACGCGTCCAACGAAGCGGTGAAGTCCGCCTTGGCCCGCCAGGTCCAGATGATCAATCACCAGGTCGAGCTCTACCGCATCGCGCACGAGGGCGTGCTCCCCAGCGACGATGAAGACAGCCCGATGATCGAGGGCGGCCTGAATAACGGCTGGGGCGCGATGATCTCGATCGAGTATCTCAAGGAACAGCCCTTCAATCCCTACACCAAGAGCACGCTCCTCGTGGCCGGCGATTTCGCGACGGCCGTCGCGGATGTCCAGACGAGCGCCAACGGCTGGTACTACGAGCTCGGCGTCAACAGCATGACGGTCTACGCCGCGGGCTACAACAAGATCACCAACACGCTCTCGCACGAGCTCGAGTAGCGACCGATCGCCACCGGCGCCGTCCTCCGACCATGCCCAAGACCAGACGCCCCATCGCCGCCCTTCGACGCCCCCGCCGTGCGGCGGGGCTGGCGACGCAGGAACTGCTCGTTCTCATCATCGCGGCCTTGTCGATCGGCACCCTGGCCGCGTTCGTCGGCCCACAGATGATCCGCGCCGGCTCCGGCCCATCCCTGAATACGACCGCCGACCCGTTCGCGGAGGGGCTCCGCGAGATGATCGAGTCGTCGCTGCGCGTCCTGGGCGTCTCATCGGAGCCGCTGACCGGGGACACTTTCGTGGTGCTCTGGGGCGCCGACGCGTCCGACCCCGGAGTGATCAACCGCGGCGAGATCGTGGTCCTGCACCACTCGGTCATCCGGCGTGTGGTCTCGGCGTGGGTCTGCGTCGAGCCAAAGGATCTCTTCCGGGGCATCGGCGATCCGCCGCCGGACACACGGCGGCAGCGGGTCCGAGAAGCGGCGGTGACTTCCGAGGAGTTCGGCCCGGCCTGGGTCATCGCCCCGGACATCCAGCGCCGCGTGATCGCTACAGCCGTCCGGGATTTCCGCTGCGAGCGGATCAGCCGAACTGATCGGACGCAACTCTTGCGTATCCGCCTTACCCGAGACCCCGGGACAACCGATGGTGAACCGAAGGAACTCGTGTTCGAGGCCCGACCGGGCGCATCGCTCGGCCTCGGGCAACCCTGACGATACCGGAGCCAATGCGATGTCCACAACGAGCCAGAACCGTCGCGCGGGGATGAACTACACGAACACCGCGCTCACCGCGATCGCGCTGCTTCTGGGCGCGGTCGTGCTGCGTGGCGAGATCGATCGCCCCTCGACTGTTCAGCAGGCGTACGCGGCTGGTCAGCCGACGGTCGGATTCCCGAACGCCGCGGACCAGCGCAACAAGATGATCAAGGCGCTGGAGTCGATGGAGAAGCGGCTGGCGTCGATGGAGACCAAGCTCGGCAAGCTCGGCCCGTTCGATGTCAAGGTCCTCTCGATGCCCGCGACGAAGGAGTAAACCCCCATGGCGCGCCCCGTGCCGGCCCAGACGGTCCGTTCCCGCTCCGGCGGGTACACGCTGATCGAGCTTGTCGTCACACTCGCGATCCTCGGGATCGCCGGGACGATGGTCATCCCCGCGATGACGCAGTCCGGCGTGCTCCGCACGCAGGCGGCGGTGCGCACGATTGTCGCGGACATCACATTCGCGCAGGGCGATGCGCTGGCCTACCAGGAGCGGCGGGCCATCTGGTTCAACCGCTTCGGCGTGCCCGGCGACGGCGGCTATACCTACGAGGAAGGCAACGGCTATGTGCTGGCGGAGGTCGAAGGGCCCGTCCTCGACCTTGAGACCGACGCGATGTTCGACCCGGACTCGCTCGATCGCCCGTACTTCCGCGACTTCGGGGCCGTTGATCGCAACCGCGAGACCTGGAACAAGTACGGCGGTGTCACGATCGAGAACATCGACTTCAACGGCGGGGAGACGCTGATCTTCGACGAGCTCGGCGGGCCGGTCGAGAACCTCACCGGGCCCGAGCCCGGCAACGGCGGCTCGCTCGAAGTCCGCAGCGAGATGGCGTCGTTCCGGATCAGCGTGGCGCCGTTCACAGGGCGCGTCACCGTCGAGCGCATCGAGGACGAGGGCGGCGAGGGCTGATCCCTCCGAACGGAATCACAAGAGCGAGACGCGATGCTGGAACGAGTCTTCAATTTCAAGCACCTCCCGATCGGCGTCGATCTCGGATCGGGCTCCGTCAAGATCGCGCAGGCGCGTTCGTGGTCGAGCCCCGAGGTCGTGGCCTCCGCCCGCCTGGAGTTCGAGTCGCAGGGCATCGCCACGATGTCCCACGAGCAGATCCAGACGCTGGCCAGGCAGATCGTCCAGCGCGTGAACTCCACCGGCTTCTCCTCGCGTCGCTGCGTGATCGGTCTCGATGACCGGCTCGTCCGCACCCGATCGGTGCGTCAGCCCCCGATGCCCGCCGCCGAGATCGAGAGCGCGATCGCCATCGACGGACGATCACGCCTGGGGTTTTCGCAGGAGGACCAGTGCGAGCTCGGCTGGCTGCTGGCCGGGCCGACACGCCAGGGCGACCAAGTCCGCGATGAAGTCATCCTGATCGGATCCCTCAGCCGTCCGATCGAGTCGCTCGTGATGTCGTTGGCCGAGTCAGGGCTTCGAACGATCGCCGTCGAACCGGGCTTCGTCGCGGCGGGCCGGATGTTCACACGGAGTCTCCGGCGCACCTCCGACGCCGATGTGACAACCCTCGTCGTCGACATCGGTCGAACCATGACGGGCATCACGATCCTCTGCGGCAACCGTATCACCTTTCATAAGTCGATCGAACTCGGCGGCGCCAAGCTCGAAGAAGCCGCCCGTCAGCGGCTCGGGTTGGACAGCGACGCGATCGCCGGCATGCGCCGGGCGCGGCTGCGCCGCACGCCGGGCGAGCAGTCGATCTCCGACCCGAAGGTGGAGCGGGCGTTCTTTGAGTCGGCCCGTTCGATCATCTCCGATCTTGCGCACGAGGTCACGCTGTGCCTGCGGTACTTCAGCGTGACTTTCCGGGGCGGCAAGCCGAATCATGTCTACCTCATCGGAGGCGACGCCAACGAGCCGGGGCTCTGCAAGCAGATCTCCGAGGCCGTCGGCGTCGAGGCCCGCGTCGGTGACTCACCGAATTCCGCCGGGCCCGTCGACGCGAGTTGGGCCGTCGCGGCCGGGCTCTCGATCCGCGGGGCCGAGCCGACCGCCAAGCGCAATCCGGGCCGGGCGCAGCGCCAGGCGTCGCTCGCGCCGGCGGCGTCCGATGAACCCTCGACCGGACGGAGGGCCGCCTGATGCCGGGTCTGGACCTGATGCCGCGGACATGCCGCGAGGCCATCACGCGTCGCACCTGGGCCAGACGCTGGGTGGTGTCGTACATGATGGTGATCATGACGGTCATCGGGGGGCAGTGGCTGATCAGTTCGCGAAACGAGTCGCGTCGCTCGACGCTGGAGAAGCTCTCGGCGCAGGTGCGCGAGAACCTCTTGCGGAACGAGGAGCGGACGCGGCTGCTCAAATCAATCGAAGCATCACAGACGATCATCGCGCGGTACAACCGGATCGCCTGGCCGGTCCGAGTCAGCGGCGTGATGGGTTCGATCGCGCAGGCGATGCCGCGGGCCGTGTCATTGTCCTCCTTGGCGCTCACGCCCCGTCGGACGAACGAACAGCGTTCGCGATCGGCGAAGGGGGCCGCCAAGGCCGAGGCGAGCGTCTTCCTTGTGGTCGAGATGGAGGGCGTCGCACCCGATGATCTCGAGCTCGCACAGTTCGTGTCGGGCCTTGAGTCGCACGGGCTGTTCCAGAAGGTCACGCTCGACTTCGCACGCTCCGCCGAGGTGCGCGGCCTGCCCGTCCGCGTGTTCCGGATGTCGGCCGAGGTCGATCTGCTGAAGTCATACCGATTCTCGCAGGCGGGGGAGGGCACGCCTTGACACCCCGGTACATCACCATCCCGGCGTCGGCGCTGGCGGTCATTCTCACGACCTCGGTCTTTACGCTTGTGCTCCCCGCCTGGAGGGCGGGGGCGCACCTGGACAATGAGATCGGGATGATGCGCGCCGAGCTCGCACGCCCGAGCGACGGCCCCGAAGTCCTCGAGCGGTTGGAGTCGCGGCTGAACGAGCTGCGCACGACCGGGCGCGAGCGCATGATCCCGATCCCGGAGACCAGCGACATCGCCGGGCTGGTGACCTACCTCAGCGGCGCATTGAACAGGATGGGGCTCACGCAACGCGAGATCACCACCGGCGCCGAGGTGGTCATCGACGACACCAAGGCCCTGCCGATCTCCATCACGATCCGCGGGCCGTTCGACGCCATCTTCGAGGCGATCGGAGAGATCGAGCGGCTTCCACGCCTGGTGCGGGTTGAGCGCCTCCGGCTCGCCTATGACGCCCGGGGTGTCGCCGAGTCGTTCGACGCACAGGAGATCAGGGCCGATCTTGTCATCAATGTCTTCTACGGCGCCAAGGGCGAGCAGGTCGAGGAGTTCGCCGCGGCCGATCGGGGGGATGCACCGTGAAGCGCAAGCTCGCAGAACTGAAGGCGATTCTCACGGCGGACAAGAAGCAGGCCACGATCCTCGCCGGGCTGATGGTCTTCCTCCTGATTTCCGCCGGTCGGATGCTGCTGAACATGGGGCCGTCGGGCGCGCGCGCTTCCACCGGGATCAAGGCGGGAAAGTCCACCGACCAGTCCGAGAACCCCGAGATCGCCCCGGCGACCGGGAAGGAGGTTCTCCTGGCGCCGTTGCCCGAGACCACGCGCGACATGTTCGCGCTCGATCCGGAGAAGTTCCCCCGACCGGCGCCATCGGAACAGACTGCGGATGTCGAGCCCAAGTCCGAGCAGGCGTTGGCCGAAGCATCTGGCGTGGCAGTGCTCTCAGAGCGAGAGCTTATCGAGACAAGGGTGCACACGGAGGCGGCATCGCTCCGCCTGCGAAGCACGCTCCTCGGCGCGAGCCCGATCGCAGTGATCGAGACCGCCGGTCGGAGCAAGACGCGGAGCGTCGTCCTGAGAACGGGCGAGTCGTTCGAGGGGTTCGAACTCATCGAGGTACGGCTGCACGGAGTCACGCTGGAGAAGGACGGGGTCAGGGTCGATCTGTTGAGAGACCTCCCGGGCGCATGACCAATGAACCACGACGCCGCGATCGGCGCTTAAGGCAGGAGATGAAGGCAATGTCCGCGACACTTCAGACGAACATCAACGGCAAGGCGCGGCGTGTCGCGCCCTGGATCGCGATCCTCGCCGGGCTCTCGGTCGGCCTGCCCGGCGCGGTGGCTCAGTCAACGGGCGGCCCGGCGTCGCTCGCTGACTTCATGAGCAAGCACCTGAACAGCAACGCGGCAACGCCCACCGCCGCGTCGCCCACACCCGCCCCGGCCGCCTCGGCCAAGCCCGCGACCGCCCCGCAGACCGGGGGCGAGGGCGAGGGCGTCAATGTCTCTGAGTACCTCACCGTGGACATCTTCGTCCAGGACGAGGATCTGGCCAATGTTCTGCAGATGCTCTCGCTTCAGAGCCAGAAGAACATTGTCGCGTCCCGTGATGTGTCCGCGTCGGTCTCCGCCAATCTCTACGGCGTGACTTTCTACGAGGCGCTCGACGCGATCCTGCATGTGAATGGCTATGCCTGGTACGAGCAGGGCAACTTCATCTATGTCGTGACCCAGGCCGAGTATCAGACCATCCAGGCCGCGGCGCGCAAGCCCGTCGCCAAGATGATCCAGCTCAACTATCTGAACGCCAACGACGCCGCCGAGTTCGTCACGCCGCTCCTCTCCGAGGTCGGCCAGATCAAGACGAACGGCGATGCCGAAGAGTTCACCATGCCGGAGGATGTCCCGACCGGCGCCGATGAGTTCGCCCTCTCGGCCACCCTCGTGATCTTCGACTACGAGGAGAATGTCGAGGAGATTGAGGCGCTGCTCCGCCAGCTCGACACCCGCCCGGCGCAGGTGCTCGTCGAGGCCACAATCCTCCAGACCTCGCTCAACGAGGCCACCGCGTTCGGCATCGACTTCTCCGTCATCGCCGACGCCAATTTCATCGACTTCCTCACCACCGGCGGCCCGCTCAGCGCGGCCAACGCCCTGATCGGCGCCACCGACCCCGGCCTCGTCCCCGCGGACGGTCGGGCCACCGGCGTCACCAGCACGGTCGGCAACACCGCCGGCCCCGGCGGGTTCAAGGTCGGCGTCGTCCACGACGACATCGCCATCTTCCTCCGCGCCCTCGACGAGGTGACGGATGTCTCCATCCTCTCGCGCCCCAAGATCCTGGCGCTCAACCGCCAGCCCGCCCGCGTCCTGGTCGGTCGCAAGCTCGGCTACCTGAACACCACCTCGACCGAGACCTCGACCACCCAGACCGTCGAGTTCCTCGATACCGGCACCCAGCTCGCTTTCCGCCCCTTCATCGCCAACGACGGCATGATCCGGCTCGAGCTCAAGCCCCGCGTCTCGGAGGGCGTCATCCGCACCGCCAACGACGCGACCGGCGCCTCGGTGACCATCCCCGACGAGATCACGCAGGAACTCACCACGAACATCATGGTGAACGACGGCTCGACCGTCGTCCTGGGCGGCCTCTTCAAGGAGACCACGACCCTCAAGCGCTCGCAGGTCCCCATCATCGGCGACATCCCCGTCATCGGCACCGCGTTCCGCGGCTACGACGACGCCATCGACCGTGCCGAAATCATCTTCATGATCAAGCCCACCATCATGAATGATCGCGTCCTGCTGGACCAGAGCGAGCGCGCCCTGGCGCATGTCGATCGCGTCCGCACCGGCTCGCGTCTCGGCCTGCTGCCCTTCAGCCGCGAGCGTCAGACCTCGCAGCACAACATCAAGGCCGAGCAGTACGCCAAGGAAGGCAACACCGAGAAGGCCGTCTGGCACCTCCAGCGCTCTCTCGAGCTCAACCCCGGCCAGCCCGACGCGATGCAGCTCCGCGAGGAACTGCTCAACAAGCACGAGGAGTGGCCGGGCCGCAGCGCTCTGGATGAGATTATCCACGGCGACTTCGAGGATCGGCTGATCTCGCTCCACGAGATCCCGGCGGACTCCGTCTTCGTCAACGCGACCGACACCTGGTCCGACGGCGCCTTCATGAACCAGGGCATCGAGGGAACACCGCTCACCGATGAGAACATCATCGAGTTCACCGAGGTTCCGTACGATCAGATGAGCGACGCCGAGTTTAACAACGATCCCTCGATCAACTCGACCTCCGAGGTCGCCGAGATCGACTGGACGCTCTTCGAGACCGACGCCCTGGATGATCTGTACGACGACGAGTCGCTCATGGGGCCCGACGCGCCCTCGAACGACTGGGAGATCGTCGAGGTCGATCCCGATCAGGTCTCGCTTGCCCCGCAGGATCAGGCGCAGCCGCTCCGCTCCTACAACACGCCGACCAACCGGCTGAGCATCTTCCACACCTACCCCTTCGCCCAGTGGCAGCAGAGCCCCAAGCCGACCCAGCAGGGCTCAACGGTGGCCGCGAACCAGCCGGCGCCTGTCACCGGGGCCGACGGCTGGACGACGATCCCGCTCGAGGAGAGCGCGTCGACGACTTCCGTCGCCGATGTTCCGGTCGACAACTGAACCCACACAACACGACACCCTTCGGAGGGGTCCCCGCGGGGGCCCCTCCGTTCCCATGGATGGAGCCAAAGACATGCACCACTCGTTCCGTCGACGCGCCCTGATGATCTCCGCCGCAACACTCACCGCCGCCGCCCTCAGCGGCTGCAACGGCGGCCACGGAAAGTACACCAGCGAGCACAAGGAGAACGCCCAGTCCCGCATGGCGCAGCTGAACTCCGCCACGCAGTACGACATGGCCCACCAGCGCTATGTCGCGGGCGATCTCCAGAAGGCCCTCGACGCCGTCGAGAATTCGATCGCGCTCAAGGACGATGTCGCCCGGAGCCATGTGCTCCACGGCCGCATCCTCTTCGAGATGGGTCGCGAGGAAGTCGCGCTCGACTCATTCGCCAGAGCGAGCGAGCTCGACCCGACCAACGCCGAGGCCCCGTACTACAGCGGCCTTGTCATGGAGCGCTTCTCGCAGCCCGAGGAGGCCCGCGAGTTCTACGCGCAGGCCGCCAAGCTCGACCAGACCAACCCGCAGTATGTCCTGGCCGCCGCGGAGATGCTCATCGAGCTCAACCGGCTCGACGAGGCCGAGGAACTGCTCGCCGGCGGCACCTCCAAGTTCCGACACAACGCGGGGATCCGCCAGACCCTCGGTCACCTGTCACAGATGCAGGGAGACCTTGCCGGCGCCATCGAGCACTTCCGCCAGGCGTGCCTCCTCTCCCCGGACGACCCAGCCCTCATCGAAGACTTGTCCCGGGCGCAGATCAGCGACGGCCAGTTCGCCGACGCCGAGTACAACCTCCGCCGGATTCTCAAGACCAAGGAAGGCGCCGATCGGCGCGACCTGGTCCACCTGCGGGCGCGGTGCCTGACCCGTCTGGACCGCCCCGTCGAGGCCCGCACACTCCTCATCGAACTCACCAAGAGCGAGTCAGGGGCCAATGACTTCCAGGCGTGGTACGACCTGGGCAATGTCGCCATCACGCTCAAGGACGCCAACCGCCTCCGCGAGGCCGCGTCCCGGCTTGTGGCGATCGCGCCGCAGCGCACCGAGGGCTACCTCCTCATGGCGATGTACCAGCGTGCCCGCGGCCAGGGCGAGCAGGCGCTCATCACGCTGGACCAGGCGATCGCCGTCGCCCCGAACCACTCCGAGCCCTACATGCTCAAGGCGACCATCCTCAACGATCTGGGGCGTGCCGATGAGGCCCGCACCCTCACCGCCACGGCCATGAGTATCGAGCGTCAGCGCCGCGCCACGGTGGCCGGCGTCAATCCCGAGTGATTCACCGATCTCCAACGGAGTTTGAGATTGGCCAAGGGTCGTTCAATCAATGTCATGGGTCTGGGCATCGCGGCGGCAGCCGCCGCGGTGCTGACCTTCGCCACTCCGCTCCTCCGGGAAGCAACCTCCACGCTTCCGGCGCAGGCGCGACTGGCGATCGAGGGCGCGTGGGCGTTCCTCTGGATCGCCGGGGCCGGCGCGGCGTTGCTGGCAGTCGGAGCGCGCGAACTCCGCTCGGCGCTGGCTCGGCTGGCGCCCGGTGTGGTGGAGGAGACTGTCCCCGTGATCCGCGCGGGGTTCACCTCGCGCTGGCTCGTCGCGCCGGTGACCGAACTCATCGGCCAGTGGGCCGTCGAACGCGGCAAGCTCTCGTCCGTGGTGCAGGAGATCAAGATCCGGCACAAGGTGTCGGAGGCCGAGCGTCAACATGTGGAGGCGATCCTGCACAGTCTCCGCGACGCCGTGCTCGTGACCGACGGATTCGATGAACTCAGCATGGCCAACGGCACCGCCGCGCGGCTCCTGGGTTTCGACCTGCGGAACGCGGAGCATGCGCCGATTGATCGGGTGCTCTCAGACGAGACAGTCCGCCGCCTCATCCGCGAGGTCCGCTCTGCGGGTGTGCAGGGCAAGGAGCGGCGGATCGAGCACTCGATCTCCGACGAGAACGGCCTCGTTCACGCCTACGATGTCACGGTCGCGTCGCTGCCCGACAACGACTCGGAGTCGGGCGGCGTCGTGACCATCATGCGCGATGTCACTCGCGACAAAGAGATCAGCCAGATGAAGTCGGACTTCGTCTCGCAGGCCTCGCACGAGCTGCGAACACCGCTGGCGTCCATCCGGGCCTATGTCGAGATGCTCACCGAGGGCGAGGCCAAGGACGAGGAATCCCGCC
>CAZSLT010000024.1:0-22254 GCA_964607595.1 uncultured Phycisphaeraceae bacterium | reverse complement strand
GTCGCCGATGATGCCGGTGGAATATTTGCGGTAGCGGCGCCACCGGGCGTAAACCTCGGGGTTCCACTCGGCCGCGCCGGTTGGGCCGCACCAGCGGTCCCAGTCGAGGTTGTCGCCGGGCACCCAGCGTGAGTCGATGCCGTAGTAGAGCCATTCGCCGGCCAAGGAGTTGCGGCAGTAGCTGGTCTGCGAGCAGGTCGGGGTCCCGATGGCGCCCTCGCGGACGAGTTTGCGTGCGTTGAGGTACTGCGGGAGCTGCATCATCTGCGTGCCGACCTGGAGAATCATGTCGGGGTTGTCCTTGACCACGCGGTACAGGCGGATCGCGTCGTCGAGGTTCAGCGTCATGGGCTTCTCAAGGTAGACATCCTTGCCCGCGGCCAGCGCGTCGATCGCCATCTGGGCGTGCCAGTGCTCGGGGGACGCGATGAGGACGGCGTGGATATCGGGACGGGCCAGCAACTCGGCGTAGTCGCGGTATGCGCCGATCTCGCCGCCCTGGCCCTCTTCGATGGCGCGCTGGGCGTTGTACATGTTCAGGTCATTGACATCGGAGACCGCGACGATCTGCGCGTTGGTCTTGCCGGCCTTCGTCAATGACATGAAGGCGTGGCAGTGGCCGGTGCCCATGCCGCCGGTGCCGATGACGCCCATGCGGACCGGCTCGTCGCCGCCGAGCTTGGCGCGGGGTGCGGACTTGATGACGGGCTCGTCCCGGCGGCCCGCGGCCTGCCCGGCGACACCCAGGAGCGCCGCGGCGCCCGCGGCCACGGCCCCTGCCTGGAGAAACGCCCGGCGTGAGGGGCTGAAAGCGTGTTCGTTGCCGCGCTGGTCCTGGTCTCTCATCGTCGTCTCCGTCTGCTTATGGGTCCGTGGTGTATCCACACTACCGGGACGCCGGGATTCCGCCAATGGCTAGGCCGAAATGGGGCGGACACTGACGGGCTCGCCCCGTTCGATGCTTTCCAGTTCATGGTGCAGGAGGTCCGTGACCGCCATCGCATCCGCTAGCGGCACCGGAGAGGCCCATCGCCCGGGTCCTTTGTTGATCGCCGCGATCAGGGCACGGAGTTCCAAGTCGTACCCTGTCAGCGTCGTGTCGATCGGCACGGGCTCGGTCTTGCCATCACGGCTGAGGATCAATCGGGGCGTGCGGCCGATGTCGAAGTCCGCGGTCGCCCGCTCAAACACCACGGTGTACTGCATGCGGAACCCGAAACCGGGGGCGAGGTCCCATCCGCCCTCGGCCACGACATGGCGCGGGCCGCCTTCATAGTGATAGAGCGTGGTGATGTGCGATCGCGACCCGGCGCTGGTCACGGCGTCCGGGGGACCGAAGAGATGACGGACGAAGTCCGAGTCATGGATATGGAGGTCGAAGAGCGCCCCGCCGGAGCGGGACTCGTCGGCGTAGAAACTCGACCATGTCGGCATCGAGCCGAGCCGGCGGAAGACGGCGCTGCGGACGGGGCCGAGAGAGCCGTCGCGGACGCGGTCGCGCAGCCAGTCCCACCCCGGCCAGAATCGGATGCACATCCCCGGCATGCAGACGCGGCCGGAGGCACGCACAGCATCGATCACGCGCTGCACGCCGGCGCGGGTGATCGCCACGGGCTTCTCGACCATGACATGCTTGCCGCGTTCGAGCGCCGACACGGCCAGGTCAACATGGGCGTCCGTGTGCGCACAGATGCTCACGAGTTCGACGCGGGGATCGGTGAAGACATCGATTGGGTCTGTGGTCGTGCGTACATGAGCCGGGTCAAAGAGACGCTCGTCCGCGCCGGTATCGATATTTCCGGCGGCCATCGCGCGTCCGGTGAGCCGGTCGGGTCCGGGGTCGGCGACGGCGACAAGCTGGTTGGAAAATCCGGCGCGGGCCGCGGCGGCGTAGGCGCGGATATGCGTGGCGCCCATGAAACCCAGGCCGATGACGCCGACGCCGAGCGTCATCCATCAACCCCGATGTGATGACGGACGAGTCTCGCGGCTTGGATGACATCCTCATCCCGGCACTTGCCGCTCTCGCGCTCGATGACGAGGTCCACTTTCAGGCCGCGTTCGCGGATGACACCGAAGAAGGCGTCCCAATCGACCTCGCCCTCTCCCACGGGGCGTTCGGCCCCCCATGTGTCCGGCTCGGCGGAGGCGATGGCGTCCTTGATGTGGATCTGCGTGACATGGATCGCCAGCAGGTCGAGCGAGTCGATCGGATCGCCCATGCCGTAGAGGATCATGTTGGCGGGGTCGAAGTTGACGCCGATATCCACGGCCAGATCATCGATGAGCCGCGCCACCACATGCGCCGGCTCCTGACCTGTCTCGAGCGCGATGCGGACATCCCGCTCATCGAAGATCGATTGGATCGTGCGCAAACGATCCAGCATGACGGCCCGGTGCGGGTCGTGGATGTCCTCGGGGATGAAGCCGGCATGGAATGAGACGAGCGTGAGCCCGAGTTCGGCGGCGATGTCTGCGATACGCCTGGACGCGTCGAGGTTGTCGGGCCAGGTCTCATCGGGGCGGACGCCGCCGGTCCGGCGAATCGAGTCGAGCGTCGAGTAGTCCTCGCCCTTCATGCCCATCATGCCCGAGAGCACGGTGATTCCGGCGTCGGCGAGCGTTGCGCGAGTCGCGTCAAGTTCCCACTCGCCGCGCCGGATCGGGTCGAGGCCGAGTTGGACCGAGGCCAGGCCGCAGGCGCGGACGCGTGCGGCCAGATCGCCGGGTGAGACCGGACGGAGCGACCAGGAGCAGACGCCGAGCTTCACTCGACGCCCTCTGGGCCGCGCCGGTACGCGCGGAGCCGGGCCATCGCGGCGCGGCCGGGGTAGAGGGCGGCCAGCAGCAGGAAGCACCCAACAGCGCCCCACATCGGCACGGAGAACAGACGGGTGTAATCGGTCACGCCGTCGGAGGTGGACCACTTGGAGACGCCCGCGGCGATGTAGCTGCCCACGATGATGCCGATGCCGAAGACGACCAGCCCGAGCAGCGATTGGGCGCTGGCGCGGACATCGGGGGTGGTCTCCTCGTCCACCACCATGAAGGCGATGAAGATGAAGCATCCGAAGCAAAGCCCGTGCATCGCGACGCCGGCGATCAGGATGGCGGCCGGCGACAGGCCGGTCGCGGACGCGATGGGATCGACATAGGCGAAGAGCGCCATCCTCGCGGCGTAGGCGGCCAGACCGATGAGCAGGAGCGACTTGCGCGACCACTGCTTGGCGACGATCGGGATCAGCGCCAAGACGATGATCTCGGACATCTGCCCGATGGTCATCAGCCCGCCGCCGCCCACTCCGAAGACCTGATTGATGCTGGACGCTGCCTTGGACTGGTACGAGCCGAGGAATGCGGCCGTGTGCACGAAGTAGAACTGGTGAATGCACGAGACGGGAATCGCCACGAGGAACAGGGTGACCAGCGGCTGTCGGCGGGCTTCCTTGATCGCCTTGATGAATGCGACCGACTTCCGCTCGCGGCTCGGGGGCGTGTTGGGGAGCGTGAAGCAGTACACACCGAGCACCAGACCGAGGATGGCGCTGAGGCGGAAGGCATCGCTCATGCCCGCGGCCTGAGACGCGAGATTCTGCGCCGCTTCTTCCGGGACCAACGACCCCGGGAACGGCGTATGAGAATGGAGCAGCCACTGCCCGATGGCGATGCCGACGGCGACCCAGCCGATCGTGCCCCACACGCGGACCTTGCCGAAGTCGCGGTCGCGGTCGGGCAGGTGATGGAACGAGAGCGAGTTGGTCAGCGAGAGCGTCGGCGAATAGATCAGCGAGTAGACCAGCGAGAACAGGAGGAACTCGTTGTAGCTCGTGAGTGTGGCCAATTGCCAGACGAGCACCGCGCCCAGGATGTGGCTGAGACCGAGGTACTTCTCGGTGGCGAACCAACGGTCGGCGACCTGACCGGCGATGAAAGGGGCGAAGATCGACCCGACGGCGCCGACCATGAACATGTCGGCGATCTGGTCCGGAGAGAATCCGCGGTGGTTGCTCAGGAACGCCCACAGAAGCGGCAGCCAGGCGCCCCAGATCGCGTACTGGAGGAACATCATCACGCTCAGGCGTGACTTGAGCGCCGAAGGGCGCGGCGAAGTCTCGGTCATGGGAAGCCCTCCGGCATCGGAGCCAGTGTATCGACCGGGCGTCGCCGCGCGGTTCAGGTGTATTCGGGGGCCAGCGACTCACGCACGCGCTTCAGCAGGTCGAGCGTCTTGCGGACCCCTTCGCGCTCGGGGAGCGTGCCGCCCTCGTACTCGATGCCGACATACCCCCGGTACCCGGCGTCGAGCACGGCGCGCATCATGCGGGGATAGTCGGTCTTGGTTTCGTTTCCGATCGGGTCGAAGTCGTGGCTCTTGGCGCTGACGGCCTTGGCGAAGGGCATCATCTCGGCGACACCCTGGTAGCGGTCGTACCACGACTCGGGCTCGTCGGCCTTGGACCAGTCCATGCAGAAGTTGCCGAAGTCCGGGAGGGTGCCGCAGCGGGGATGGTTGACCGTCCGCATGACGCCGGCCAGCCACTGTCCGTTGGATGAGAGACCGCCGTGATTCTCGACGATGACATTGAGCCCGTAGACCTCGGCGCGCTCGGTGAGGCGGCGGAGGCCGTCGGCCGCGAGTTTCATCTGCTCGTCGTACGAGCCGCTGGACGCGGCGTTGACGCGGATGGAGTGACAGCCCAGCAGGGTCGCGGCGCCGAGCCATTTGACATGGTTCTCGATGGATTGGGCGCGCCGGGCGGCGTCCGCATCTCCGAGCGCGCCTTCGCCGTCGCACATGATGAGGAGTGAGCGCACGCCTTGATCGTCGGCGCGGCGCGACATTTCCAGCAGGTAGTTCTCGTCGAGCGCCCGGGTCTTGAAGAATGAGTTGACATACTCCACGGCGTCGAGCCCGTAGTCCTGTCGGGCGACGCGGGCGAGGTCGAGGTGATCGAGGCGTCCCTCGCCGATTTCGCGGTGGAACGACCACTCGGCCAGCGAGATGCTGAACAAGTTGTTGCCTCCCTTGCCGTTCTTTGGTCGAGCCGGTCCGGGGTTTGAAGAGCAGCCGGCAGCCACGACACCGCCCACACCCGCGGCCATCCAGCCGAGCGCCCGACGCCTGGAGATCTCATTCCGATGAGTCATTCGTCGTCTTTCCGTCAAGGGGGAGTGTCTGTGCGTCGAATCCGTCGGTGCTGGCGACGCGATGGGTCGGGCCGTCGTATGCCGCGATGAGGGTCTGCACGCCCTCGAATGTCGCTGCGATGGGCGGGCCGTCGTCCGGGCCGAGCACGCACATCGCGGTGGCCAGCCCGTCGGCCAGGGCGCCGGTGGGCGCGATGACGCATGCGGCGCTGCGCGTCGTGCAGGGCATGCTCGAGCGGGGATCGATGATGTGGCTGTAGCGGACACCGCCGGACACGAAGTGGGCCTGCGAGTCCCCCGAGGTGGCGACCGCGGCGTTGGCCAGGCGAAGCCGGACACGGGGGACGACCGGGTCGTCGAGGTCCATCGCGACGGTCCAATGCATTTCGCCGGGTGGCGGATCGCCCGCGACGATATCGCCGCTGAGGTCGATGAGGGCGATGGTGACGCCGCGGGCGCGGAGCGACTTGAGGGCCTCATCGCCGGCGTACCCCTTGGCGATGCCGTTGAAGTCGAGATTGACCGATTCTCGGAGCTCGACGGTGCGTGCGTCGGTGTCGAGGACAAGGTCTTTGGACTCACCGATCATCCGGAGCGACTCGGCGTGTTGCCTCGTGGGGACCGGCCCGCCTCTGGCGGCCTTGCCCCACAGTTCTGCGAGGTGACCGATGGTGCAGTCGAAGGCGCCGCCGGTTCGTTCGTGCAAGTCCTGAGACTGTTGCACGAGCCGATAGAGGTCTTCGCTGACGGGAATCGGGCCCTGAAGGGGATGCTCGCAGAGGCGCGAGACCTCGCTTGTCGGGCGGAAGGTGCTGGCGACCTGCTCGACCTCGGTGATGCGATCGAAAGCGGCGGCCGCGGCCTGCTCTGCCGCGTCGTCATCGGTGGCGTACAAGACGACATTCATCCGCACGCCCATGAGCACTTTGGCGTACTCGTACCGGGCCAGTTCGGGTGAAGCGGCCGCGACCGCGGCCAGCATGAGCGCCGGGCACGCGGCGAGACCGACCAGAATCGGGAAGTGGGAATGCCGACGCATCGGGGCGGGGTTTCCTGTCGTGCCGGATGGGGCGCGACAGTACCATGCCGACCGATGCGGAACCACTGGCATTCCGGCCTTGTCGCTTCATGCATGTCCGCCGCCTTGAGCCTAACGGCGGGGTGCGAACGGGGGGCGACCGACGCGGGGGCGTCCACTCCCGCTCCGTCCTCGGGCACGGTGGTCGTGACGGCTCGGGACCTTCGCCCGTTTGAGCAGGCGATCGAGGGGACGACGGTTCGGTTCTGGATGGTGCCCGTGGAGGCCGGGCGGGTCGCGGTCCCCCCGGGATCGCCCGCGGAGTCGGCCGAGGTCGGCGCGTTCTACATCGCCGAGACCGAAACGACCTGGGATCTGTTTGATGTATTCGTCTACGGGCTTGACCGCCCCGAGGGTGCGGGCGAGAGCGACGCGGTGACGCGCCCGAGCAAGCCCTATGTGCCGCCGGATCGCGGCTTCGGCCACGCGGGGTTCCCGGCGATCTCGATGACCCATCAATCGGCGCAGGCGTTCTGCGACTGGCTGAGCGAGAAGACGGGGCGGCGGTACCGACTTCCGACGGAGGACGAGTGGATGCTGGTCGCGCAGCGGTGCGGGCACACCGGCGCGATTGATGAGCACGAATGGCACTCCGGGAACGCCGGTTCGCAGACGCGCGCGGTGGCGCAGAAGTCGGCGTGCGCCACCGGTGTGCATGACCTCTTCGGCAATGTCGCCGAGTGGGTGGTCGGTGTCGACGGCAAGCCGGCGGTTCGGGGCGGGGCGTACAACGACCCGCCGGAGTTGATCGGCGCGTCGACGCGGAGGACGCAGTCGCCTGCGTGGAACATGAGTGATCCGCAGATGCCTAAGAGCAAGTGGTGGCTGCCGGATGCGCCGTTCGTGGGCTTTCGGGTTGTGTGCGAGACGGAGCAAGGAGCGAGCGATGGAGCGGACGATCCGGGACGCTGAGCCGAAGTTGAGCCGACGAGATGTGCTCCGCGCGGGCGTCGCGGCGGCCGGGGCGGGGATGGTGTTGCCGCTGACCGGCGCGGTGTTCGCGCACGCCGCGGGGAGCGACACGCTCCGCGTGGGGCTGGTCGGCTGCGGCGGGCGGGGCGCGGGCGCGGCGATTCAGGCGCTGGGCGCCGAGTCGGGTACGGTGCTGCACGCGGTCGGCGATGTCTTCCCCGAAAAGATCGAGGGCTGCATCGACCTGATCTCGCAGAACGCGGACGCCGAGCGTGTCAAGGTTGACCCCGCCCGGCGGTTCTCCGGCTTCGACGCGTACAAACGGGTGATCGAGTCGTGCGATGTGGTGCTGCTGTGCACGCCGCCGTATTTCCGGCCGGCGCACCTTCGAGAGGCGGTCGAGCGGGGCCGGCATGTGTTCGCCGAGAAGCCGGTGGCCGTTGATGGGCCGGGCGTGCGCTCGGTGCTGGAGTCGGCGCGGATCGCCGGCGAGAAGCGGCTGGCGATCATGTCCGGCTTCTGCTGGCGATACCAGAACCAATGCCGCGAGACTTTCGCGCACCTCCACAGCGGCGGCATCGGCACGCTTCGGGCGATTCACACGACCTATAACACGACGGGGTGGGTCGAGCCGAAGCCGCGGCGTCCCGAGTGGAGCGACATCGAGTTCCAGTTGCGGAACTGGCACTATTTTTCGTGGATCAGCGGCGACCACATCGTCGAGCAGGCGGTTCACGCGATCGACTGGACTCCGTGGGCGCTGCGGGGGCAGATGCCGACGCGCGTCACGGCGACCGGGGGACGCTCGGCGCGCCCGGATCGGCCGGAAACAGGGAATGTGTGGGACAACTTCGCGGCCACTTTTGAGTATGAGGGCGGTCTGCGGGCCTTCCATATGTGCCGGCATTGGCCCAACACGCCGTCGGACAACACGGCGTACTTCATGGGCGAGGATGGCTACTGCGCGATGAACCCGTGGACGCAGCAGCATGCCGTCGTCGGCAAGCGGCCCTGGCGGGGCACGGCAGCAGCCAACGACATGTACCAGCAGGAACATGACGATTTCTTCGCCTCGATCCGCGCGGGCTCGCCGATCAACGACGGCGAACGGATGAGCCACAGCACGCTCATGGCGATCATGGCGCGGGACGCGGCGTACTCGGGCAGGGTCATCACGCTTGAGGAGGCGCTCGGCGACGAACGAACGCTCGGCCCGGCGGAGCTGGGGTGGCTGGACTTCACCCCGCCGGGTGTGCCCGTGCCCGGATCGAACCCTCAAGGGTAAGGAGCCCCGTGATGCAGAGAAGAGAGTTCATGGTGGTCGCGGTCGCGGCGGCCGCGTTCGGGCTGACGCGTCCGGTGCTGGCGCGACGGCTTCGTGAGGGGCGCGACATCCGAATGGCGTTGAAGTTCGGGATGATCGGAGTGGAAGGATCGCTGGCCGACAAGTTCGCGGCGGCACGCGCGGCGGGCTTCGACGGTGTTGAGATGGACAGCCCGAATGATCTCGATGCGGAGGAGGTCATCGAGGCCGCGCGGCGAACCGGGATCTTGATTCCGGGTGTCGTGGGCTCGCGTCATTGGAGCCACCCGCTGAGTTCCCCGGACGCAGGCGTTCGTGAAGCGGGCCTGGCGGCGCTCGAGCAGGGCATCCGGGACTGCAAACAATACGGCGGTACGACGGTGCTGCTCGTGCCCGCGGTGGTCAACTCGGAGGTGGGTTACGACGAAGCCTACCGGCGGTCGCAGGAGGCGATCCGCAAGGTGCTGCCTCTTGCGGGGCAGTCCGGCGTGAAGATCGCGATCGAGAATGTGTGGAACAATTTCCTGCTCAGCCCGCTCGAGGCGGCGCGGTACATCGACGAGTTCCAGAGCAACGCGATCGGGTGGTACTTCGATGTCGGCAACATCGTGAACTACGGATACCCCGCGCAGTGGGCCCGGATTCTCGGGAAGCGGATTCTCAAGCTGGATGTCAAGGGTTTCAGCCGCGCCAAGCGCGACAGCGAGGGGTTGTGGAAGGGCTTCGGCGTTGAGATCGGCGAGGACGACTGCGACTGGCCCGCCGTGATGCGCGAACTCGATACGATCGGCTTCACCGGCTGGGCGAGCGCCGAGGTCGGGGGCGGCGGGCCGCAGCGGCTTTCGGAGATCGCCCGGCGGATGCGGGCCGTGCTTGACTCATTAGGAGGGCGTGACTGATGACCGATGACTCAGATCAGGGCGGGATCGACCGGCGGGGGTTTCTCCGGGCGACTTCGGCGATCGCGGCGGGGTTGGCGGCGCCGTCGCTGCTGACGACGGCGGCGTGGGCGCGCGCGGCGGACGATCGCATCCGAGTGGGCGTGATCGGTTGCGGCGGGCGGGGCACCGGGGCCGCGTACGACGCGCTCAACGCGGACCCGGCCGTTCGCATCACCGCGATGGCGGACCTGTTCCCCGAGCGGCTGTCGGGCTCCCTGGGGCACCTCGAAGGCGAGGAGGCGTTCCGCGGGCGCATCGATGTGCCGGAGGAGCGCCGCTTCGTCGGCTTTGACGCCTTCCAGCGGCTCTTGGACTCCCGGAGCGTGGACTATGTCATCCTCGCGTCGTCCCCCGGGTTCCGGCCCGCGCACTTCGATGCCGCGATCCGTGCGGGGGTGCATGTCTTCCTGGAGAAGCCGGTGGCGGTGGACCCGGTCGGCGTGCGGCGTGTGATCGAGGCGGGGCGTGCGGCGTCGCAGAAGCGGTTGAGCGTCGTCGCCGGGACGCAGCGAAGGCACGAACAGTCGTATCTCGCGGCGATGGAACGGGTGCGGGACGGCGCGATCGGCCAGATCGTCTCGGCGCGTTGCTACTGGAATCAGGGCGGGCTGTGGATGCACGGGCGCAAGCCCGAGTATTCCGATGTGGAATGGATGTGCCGCAATTGGTTGTACTTCGATTGGCTCTCGGGCGATCACATCTGTGAGCAGCATGTTCACAACCTCGACGCGGTCAACTGGGCGATCGGCTCCACTCCGACGAAGGCGGTCGGCATGGGCGGTCGGCAGGTGCGGACGGGCAGCGAGTTCGGCAACATTTTCGATCACTTCACCGTCGAGTACGAGTATCCCAGCGGCGTCTCGGTCATGTCGATGTGCCGCCAGATCGACGGCTGCGTGGGGCGCGTCGAAGAAGTGCTCGTCGGCACCCGCGGCACCATGACGCTGCGGCCCAACTTTGCGCACATGCGGAATGAGTCCGGTGAATGGCGGGCGGAGGGCAATACCGTCAGCCCGTACATGCAGGAGCATGTGGACCTCATCGCGAGCATCCGCGGCGGTCGCTATCTCAATGAAGCCGAGCAGGTGGCGCGGTCCACGCTGACGGCGATCATGGGACGCATGAGCGCCTACACCGGCAAGGAAGTGTCGTGGGATGCCGCGATGAACTCGGCGCTCGATCTGACCCCGGCGCGGCTGGAGTTCGGGCCGCACACCGCCAATCCCGTGCCGACACCCGGCCGGACCCCGCTGATCTGACCCACCGCCGAGGAGCACCGATGCAACGAAGAGACTTCATCAAGGCGACGGCGACCGCGGGTCTGGCGGTGGGCGCGCTGGCGGCGCGCCCCGCGCAGGCGCGGCAGGACAGGGCCGCGCGATTCTCGCTCGCCTACGCCCCCCACTTCGGCATGTTCGCTCACCACGCGGGCGACGACCCGGTGGCGCAACTCGAGTTCATGGCGTCCGAGGGGTTCACCGCATTCGAGGACAACGGCATGACCGGGCGGCCGGTCGAGGAGCAGACGCGGATCGCCGCGGCCGCGGAGCGGCTCGGATTGCGCATGGGCGTGTTCGTGGCGAACTTCGGCACCGCGTTCGGCAAGCGCAGTTTCTCGCGCCGGGACCCGGCGATGCTCGAGAGTTTCCTGAGCGATCTCCGCAAGAGCGTGGAGGTCGCCAAGCGGGTAAACGCGAAGTGGATGACGATCGTGCTGGGCGACCTGGAGCCGCGCCGCGAGATGGGATTCCAGATGGCCAGCGCGATCGAGATGCTCAAACGCGGCGCCGAGGTCTTCGAGCCGCATGATCTGGTCATGGTCATGGAACCGCTGAATCCCTACCGAGACCACCCCGGCATGTTCCTCTCGAAGATTCCTCAGGCGTACGAGCTGTGCAAGGCCGTCGGCAGCCCGGCGGTCAAGATCCTCTTCGACATCTACCACCAGCAGATCACCGAGGGGAATCTCATCCCGAACATCGACGAGGCGTGGGACGAGATCGCGTACATCCAGATCGGCGACAACCCCGGCCGCAACGAGCCGACCACCGGCGAGATCAACTACCGAAACATCTTCGCGCATCTTCGGCGCAAAGGGTACAACGGCATCCTGGGGATGGAGCACGGGAACTCGAAGCCCGGGCGTGAGGGAGAGCGCGCTGTGATCGACGCGTACCGGTGGTGTGACGCCGGGGAGTGAGGATCAGTCGCGCCGGGGGAGGTCGCCGCTCAGGTGGATATCCATCTGCGGGAATGGGATCCCGATGTCGGCGTCGTCCATGGCGGCCTTAACGGCGCCGATGAGCGCCTCGCGGACCCTCCAGTAGTCGTCCCGCCCGGCCCAGGCGCGAACCGCCCAATCGACCGAGGATGCGCCGAGCCCGGTGAGGACGGCGACAGGGGCCGGCTCAGAAAGTACGCCGGGGACTTTTGCGGCCGCGGAGAGTAATACGCGCCGGGTCTCTTCGACGGATGCGCTGTAAGCGGCGCCGACGGTGATATCGACGCGTCGCGTCGCGTGATGCGTCACATTTTCGATGATCGCCCCGAAGATCTGACCGTTCGGGACAATCAGGCGTCTGTTGTCGGGCGTATCGATCGTCGTGACGAAGAGGTCGATCTCGTCGACCTTGCCATTGACGCCCGCGGCATTGATGACATCGCCGACCTTGAACGGGCGGAAGATCAGCAGCATGATCCCGGCCGCGGCGTTTCCGAGACTGCCTTGCAGCGCCAACCCGATCGCAAGCCCCATCGATGCGATTGCCGCGGCGAAGGTCGCGGTCGGAATCCCGAAGATGCCCAGAATCGCGATGACTCCCAGGGCAAGCACGCCCCATCGGGCGGCGTTGCCCGCGAACTTGCCGATCGTCGGGTCGATGCCGGTGCGCTTGAACGCGGCCACCGTTGCTCTCCGCGCCCACCGGGACACAACCCAGGTGACGAACAGCATCGCCAGCATCTTGAGGGCGGGGATACCGTATTTCTCGGCGATCGCGAGCCACTCGTCCGTATTCACGGGCAGCGAAACACCGGAGTCGGCCGCGGGCTGCTCCGCCGGCTCGGCCTGGCCGAGCATGAGCGTGGTGATCAACCGGGGAATCTCGCGGGTCAACATCCGTTCGGTTCCTCCCTGAGCGGCCTCGGCTCGTTCTCAGAAGTCCATTGACAGGCCGGTGAAGATGCGCAGGTCGCTCTTCTCGCGGCCCGGATCGACATCCGACTGGTACTCGTGCTGCAGCCCGGCCGTGAGACTGAGATTCGTGCCGTTGTCGAGCAGGATCGAGTACCCGAGGTTCGAGAGCGTCCTGAACTCGCCCGTATTCGAGAGGTCGGGGTAGATCGTCGAGTCGTAGACCAGCGACGACCGATCCGAGATTTTCCAGGAGCCATCGACGCCGAAGAGCAACTCAGCGCGCAGCTCTTCGTCATCGGAGCCGAACTCCTTCGTGGCGCCGGCGCCGGCGCGGAGATTCATCTTGAACGGGTCCTCGCGGAAGAGCCGATACCCGACACCGCCGTGCGCCGAGACCCGGGAGTCCCAACTCTGGAACTCATCGGCGTCGAAACGGCCCCGCGCGAAGAAGAACCATCGCGAGTCGGGGTTGAGCCAGTCGTTCTGGATTCCGGAGGTGAAGCGGTTCTCCGAGCGGTCGCCCGAGTTCTCGGCGTAGAAGTAGGCGGCGTCGATCTTGGTGGCCATCCGTTCGGTCTCGCGGAGGACCACGACCCCGGCGTGGAAGCTCAGCGTCTCGCTGTTGCCGTCGGTCAGCGCGCCGCCGGCCGTGATCTTGGTCTTCCACGGCGACTTGGGCTTCTCCGGCTCGGGCGGCGGCGCGGCCTTGGCGGCCATCTTCGACACCGCGTCCGACGCCTGCGCGTCGAGCACCTCGACCGAGGCGCGCGGCACGGTGATCTCACCGAGCACCGGGTGAACGAACTTGATCGTTTCGGCGGTCGCCTCGATCACATCCACCGTGATCACTTCGCCCGTGGAGAGCCGGATCGGCGTCTCGACCGCCAAGGCCGGGCATGTCGTCAGGATGGCCGCGCAAACGCCGGTCACGAGCCGGCTGATGAGTCCGCACATCGGGTCAACTCCTTGTTCCGATCCGTCCCGGGACGATCCGCGGCCGAGCCGCCGCCGTCGATGCGGAGTATGGCGGGTTCGGAGCCGGCTCTCAACTCGGTCTCGGTCGCGCCGATCGGCGGGTATGATGCCCTCTCATGACCGCACCGCCGGGGGCAAGGAGTCCGAGATGACCGTCGCCAAAGTCACTGAAATCAGCGCCAGTTCCGAGAAGAGCTTCGAGGACGCCGTCAAGGAAGGAATCAAGCGCGCGAACAAGACGCTCGACAACATCACGGGCGCGTGGGTGAAGGACATGAAGGTCGATGTCGAGAACGGCAAGGTGACCGCCTACCGCGTTCACATGAAGGTCACATTTGTCCTCAAAGATTGACCCCTGACCCATGTCCGGGGCTGGTCAGGTCAAACTCGCGTAGGCCTCGAGATGGGCCGCGGTCGGGCGGCCGATGCCGAATCTCTGGACGAACGCGTCCGTCTCCGCCCTCGGCGCGTCGTCGTAGACCCCCAGCCGCCGTTGCAGGCAGGTGGCCAGCGCGTCGATGTCACCCACCGGGTGATACATCACGGTCGAATGATCGAGTTCTCGAAGCGAGTTGATATCCGAGAACACGCAGGGAATCCCTGTGGAGACCGCCTCGATCCCCGCGAGCGGGAGGCCCTCGTACCGCGAAGGCATCACATAGGTGTCCGCGGCCGAGAGCCACTGCGAGACATTGGTCACGACGCCGTGGAACACGATGGTGTCGTCGCCCGCCGCGAGCGCTTCGAGTTGTGGGCGCAGGTTCCCGTCCCCGAAGAGGTGGAGCCGCCCGCCCCGCTGGCCGAGTTCGCCGCGTCTCCAGGCGTGGATGAGGTCGTCCTGCGCCTTCTGAGCCTCGGTCATGGACGGCCCGCCCTGACGCCCGACCTGCATGTAGTGGGTGAGCGCGGGATCCTGACCAAGCGCTGCGAGTCGTTCGGCGCGCCGGGAGTGATCGTGAGCGGGCCAGTCGAAGTCGATGCCGTAGGGGATGCAGATGATCGGGCCGCGGGTCTTGCCGAGGTATGCCTCGTGCGCGGAGTCGCCGCAGGTGATCGTGAAGCGGATATCGGAATGCCGGAAGGCCCACCCGTAGGCGCGGGTCTCGGGCGGGAAGGTGTTGTGGATCGTCCGCAGCACGCGGTATCTGCGGCGGTGGAGGAACCGGGAGGCGTAATACGCCAGTTCGCAGTAATGGAGATGCACATGGACAATGTCGATGTCCGGGGCGCGCAGGAGCCCCGCGAGCCACCGGACGGTGGAGATGTTCATTCTGGTCGCGTCCGGGCCGGAATGGATCGGAACCCCCACCGAGGCCAGCTTTGAGGCCCAGTGATCCCCCACGGCGTCACGCCGGGGCATGAGGCAGGCCAATTCGACGGGATGGCCCCCGCGGCGCAGCGACGCCAAGAGGTCCACGACGAACCGCTCGGCCCCCCCCGCCGTCAGTGCGCCCATGATGTGGAGAATGCGTTTATCAGACATCTGAAGGGTGTCATCCCATGAAAACTGCCGGCTCGAACCGATGAAGGTCGGGGATTGTAGATACTCATGGCCGGAAGGCCCGGCGGGGTCGCAATGGCGGTGATCGGAGTCAAGAGAGAGGATCAGCGAGCATGTGCGGAATCGCGGGTGTCATCGGGGCCGACCGGGATCGCGCCGGGAAAGCGCTGGCGCAGATGCTCGATTGCCAACGCCACCGAGGCCCGGACGACGAGGGCACGGAGTTCATCCGGGCCGGCTCGATGTGGGCCGGGCTCGGGCAGCGCCGGCTGGCGATCATCGACCTCTCGCCCATGGGCCACCAGCCCATGTTCGATCGCCAGACGGGGGACGCGATCATCTACAACGGCGAGCTCTACAACTTTCATGAGATCCGCGTCGAGCTGGAGCGTGAGGGACACCGGTTCGACGGGCACTCAGACACCGAGGTTGCGCTCAAGGCGATCTCGTCCTGGGGCGACAGGGCGCTGGAGAAGTTCTGCGGCATGTACGCGCTGGCCCACTACCGCGCGTCCGACAAGTCGCTCCTGCTGGCACGCGATCCGATCGGCATCAAGCCGCTCTACACCGCGGGGGGCGGGGGGATGTTCATCTTCGCCAGCGAGGTGCGGGCGATCCTGGGGACGGGAGTCGTCTCCCGCGCCATCGACCGCGGAGGTCTTGCCGGGCTGCTGGCGTACGGCGCGGTGCAAGAACCGTGCTCATTCTTCCGCGATGTTCACCCCTTCCCCGCGGGCCACGCGCTGCGCGCCCCGCTCGAGAAGTGGGCGGATGGCCGCGCCGGCACGCCGACCGCGTTCTGGACCTACCCCGAGTTGGAGCAGTCACGCGACGCTGCGAGCACCATCGAGGAACTCCGGTCGCTCCTGGATCTCTCGGTCCGTGAGCACCTGATCTCGGATGTCCCGATCGGAGTGTTCCTGTCCTCTGGACTCGACTCCACGATCATCGCCGGGCTCGCGGCCCGGCACTCGCCAGAAATCCGCACATTCACGGTGGCGTTCGCCGAGGACCCCGATCTGAGCGAGGGCGCGATGGCGGCTCGGACCGCCAAGGCGTTCGGGCTGCCCCATCAGGAGATCCAGATCGGCGTCGCCGAGGCGGAAGAAACCTGCCGGGCGTGGATGCGTTCGCTCGACCAGCCGTCGATGGACGGCCTGAATGTGTATGTGGTCTCTGGAGCGGTGAAGCGCGCGGGCATGACGGTGGCGCTATCCGGCCAAGGCGGCGACGAGGTGTTCGGGGGGTATGCATCGTTCGCGGATGTGCCGCGGATGCTCGGTCTGTCTCGCCGCGCGAAGATGATTCCCCGACCGCTGCGCCCCGCGGCGGCGCGGTTGGCGACGATGGGAAAATCTCAAGCGGTCCGCGAGAAGTTCTGCGACATCCTGGCGTCGCGCGGGGGGGTGCTCGACCTCTACCTGCAACGGCGCCGAGCCGCGTCGAACGCGCAGATGCGCGCATTGGGCGTCGATCCGGCCTCGTGGGGTCTGACCGATCAGTACATGCCCCCCGAGGCGGTCGCCGGGCTGGGCGTCGAGGGTGTTGATCCGATCTGGGGCGTGTCCAAACTGGAGACACGCTTTTACATGGGCAACATGCTGCTCCGCGACGGCGACGCCAACGGCATGGCGCACAGTCTGGAGATTCGTGTGCCGATGCTGGACCGACGAATCCTCGACTCGATGTGCGCCCTGCCGGGCCGGGTCCGACTGCCGCACGGAGGGAACAACAAGCACCTGCTCCGCGCGGCGTTCCCGGAGTTTCTCCGGGAAGAACTGCTGGCGCAGGGCAAGCGCGGCTTCACGCTCCCGGTCATGCGATGGATGCGGGGAACGATGCGCCCGATGTGCGAGAAGGCGCTGGCCGACCTCAAGGCGCTGGGCGTGCTGCGCCCCGAGGGCGTGGACGCGATCTGGAACTCGTTCCTTCGCGATCCGGAGTCGCCGATCTGGTCGCGGGCGTTCACGCTGTGCGCGCTGGGTGTCTATGTGAGCGATCAGGGCGCGACCGGCTGAAAACTGATTCCTGTGGCGTGCGGTTGTGGGCCGGGGTGGGCGGCGACGGCTCGAAAAGTGATCGACGCGCTGGACAACGGCCGGCATCGGTACACTGTTTGCAGAGTAAAGGCCGCGGTTCTTGAGCCCGCCCATGTTCGCCACGCGCACCACCACCAAACTGCTGGACGCCCTCCACGACCCGAGCAATGAGCCGGTCTGGACACAGATCGACACGCGATACCGCCCCGTCCTCAAGGGTCTGGCGCGGCGCCTGGGGCTCGGGGACTCGGACGCCGAGGAAGTGGCCCAGCAGACACTGGCCGAGTTTGTGCGCGCTTACCGCGCGGGCCGATACGACCGGACCAAGGGGCGGTTGAGCTCGTGGATTCTGGGGATCGCCCACCACACAGCGCTCAAGTCGCTCCGCGGAGGAAGGCGGGAGATCGCGGTGGGTTCGACGGCGATGAGCGCCGTCCCGGCCGAGAGCGATCTTCGCCGGCTCTGGGACGAGGAGCGGGACCGCGCCATCCTTGATCAGGCGCTGGGGATGCTCCGCGATGAGTCGGCGGTGGACGACCGGACGCTGCTCGCGTTCGAGTTGTTCGCGCTGCGGGGTGTCCCCGTGAACGAGGCCGCGGATCGATGCGGCATGACGCCCGATCAGGTGTATGTCGCCAAGAGCCGTGTGACCAAACGGCTGCGGCAGCTCGTCGAGCAGCTCACCGCGGCGTTCGAAGAGGATCGGTGAGGCGCGATGGCCCCGGACCGCTGCCTCGAGATCGCGGAGATCGAGCGACTCGCGTTGGGGGACATCGCCGACCCGGTCTTGTCTGGGCACCTGAACTCCTGCGCCCGGTGTGCCGCGAAGGTCGAGGAAGCCCGCGGTGAAGCGCAGTTCGTCGCGAGGGTCCGGTCGATGGCGGCCCCGATGCTCGGCCCCGAGGGGGCGCCCCGCGTGCCGGGATACCGCGTGCTGAATGTCGTGAGTTCCGGCGCTCAGGGCGTTGTGTACAAGGCGATCCAGGAGTCGACCTCCCGGACAGTGGCGATCAAGGCGATCAATTCACGATCTGGTGAGTCGACCCATCACCGGATGCGGGCCGAACGCGAGGCCGAGATCGCGGCGAGACTCCGCCATCCCAACATCGTGAGCGTGTTCGAGTCCAGGACGCTGCCCGATGAGCGCATGGTCATCGTGATGGAGTTCGTTGACGGCGAGCCGCTGGATGCGTGGCGGCCACCCGGCGTGACACCGCTCGAGCGTCAGCGGGCCGTGCTCGATGCCATGCGGACGATCTGTATGGCCGTGCATCATGCGCACCTCAACGGTGTGATTCACAGGGATCTCAAGCCGGAGAACATCCTGATCACTGCCGAGGGCCGGCCGGTCGTGCTGGATTTCGGCGTCGCCAAGATCGACGGGCTGCGGCTGACGGTGACTGGCGAATTCGCGGGGACGCCGGCGTACGCGTCGCCCGAACAGGTCGCGGGGCATTCGGACGATGTGGATGCGCTCACCGATGTGTATTCGCTGGGAGTGCTCCTCTATCGGCTGGTCTGCGGCCGGATGCCCTACGAACTGCGGGGGTCGCTGTTCGATATCGCGCACACCATTGAACACGATGAACCCGTACCGCCGCGTCGGCATGATCCTGCCATCTCACCCGACCTTGAGGCGATTATGCTGCGGGCGCTGCGCAAGCAGAAGCCGCTTCGGTATCAATCCGCGGCGGGTTTAGCGCGGGATCTCGAACGATTGATGAACGGCGAGCCGGTCGAGGCGCGGAGCGGTTCGGGGTGGTATCTGCTCCGAAAGGCCATCCTTGTGAACCGGAAGCGCCTGGTGTGGTCGGGGGTTGCCGCGTTGATCGCGCTGGGCGCGGTGGCGGTCGTGGTGATGAGTCAGCTCGACGCCGCGGCGGCGGATCGCCGGGCCGCGTTCGAGCAGGAACAGGCCCGGAGCGAGCGTGTCCGCGGGCGGGCCGTCACCGAACTCCTTCGGGAGGTGCTGCCGAACGAGCGACCCGGATCGGGGTCGCGGCTCGGCACGGTGAACGCCGGTCTCAAGCGGTTCTACTTCCGTCTCGAAACCGGTGCGTTCTCCGACGACCAGGAACTGGACCGGGCGCTGCGCCGGATGTGGGGCTCGATCTACACCGACTTCGGCGCCGGCAAGGTCGCGGCGATGGTCGAGTACGCCGAGTTGTCGCTCCGTAACGGGCTGGTCCGACTCCGGATTGAGCATGGGGGCGATCACGAGGAGATCGCGGCCGCGATGCATGAGCTTGCCGCCGTGCTGCTCGTTCGCAAGCGCGGGCACGAGGCCGAACGCGAGTGCCGCGGTGCGATAGCGATGCGTGATCGCCTCTTCGGTGCGGACAGCCCCGAGGCGGCGCAGTCACGCGCCATGCTGGCGCGGATACTCTGGACGGTGGGCCAGCGCGACGAGAGCGTGCGGGAGGCGGACCGAGCGATCGAGTTGCTGCGTTCGCTGCCCGAGACCGAGTCGGACCTGACCATCGCCTCGATGCTCGAAATCAAGGCGCTCTCGGCGATGGGCGGGCGTGAACCGGCCCGGGCCGAACCGATGCTGGTCGAGACATTGGTCCGGCGGCTGCGGCGGCTTCCGCCGGAGGACCCGGAGTTGCTGCGGACGCTGGGGGACGCGGCGTCCTTTGCGCAGTGGATGCCCGCGTCCGACCTTGCCCGGACGCTGGCCCGTGCCTGGGGGACCGACGCTTCCTCGGCCCCGGACCGCCTGCGTGCCGATCTACCGACGCTCGCAGAGCCGGAGTTGGGCGGGGTGGGCACGACCTCCGGCGCCGGGCGGACCGAAGCGATCCGTCGGCTGCGCAACCTGGCCGTTGCGTTGCTCGGGCCGGATGACCACGCGCTGGTCGAACTCCTCACCGCCGAGATCCGCAGCGCGGACAGCGAGGGGCTGCTTGAGCCCGCCGGCAGGGCGGCGATGCAGGCGGCGGACCTGCTTGCCCGTGAGTACGGCGAAACGGACTTTTCGGTGCTGACCTGTGTGGAGAACGCGGCGCTCGCCTTTGGATTCACCGCAGAACCAGAGCGCGCCATCCCGCTGGCGGAGCGCGCGTGCGCGATCTGGGACGCGGTCCCGGTGCATGCCCGTGATGATCTGCTGGCCGCGAACTCACGCCGGCGGCTTGCGAACTACCTGTCGTACGCGGGCCGGTATGCCGACGCGGCGCGCGAGTACGAGCGGTCCATCGAAGAACTGACCCGGTCGGTGGGTGCGAATCATCACACGGCGGCGCTGGCCAAAGCGGGGCTGGCGCTCTGCCTTGCCGAGCTGGGCGACACGCAGCGGGCCGACGAGTTGTCGCGGCACGCATTGGTGGTGGCGCTGGGATACGAGGGGAATGCCATCGATCAGGTCAGCACGGCGCGGTTTGCACGGGGTCATGTGCTGCTCCTCGCCGGGCAGGCCGCGGAAGCCAGGCCGCTCCTTGAGCACGCGTGGAACGATGTCTTCGGCGCGTGGGCCCCGCAGTGGGCGTGGCGGTCGATGCTCCTGACGGATCTGGCAAGGTGCTGTGAGACTCTGGGGGACACCGCCGGCGCATCGGAGTGGCGGGCGCTGCTCGTTGATCCGTCGGGCCACGGCATGTGAAGCGATGGCGCGGTGGGGCGTCGGGCGCTGTCATGCGGGCCTCTGTGGGGCCGGCCGCCCGGGACGGCCCGCGGATCGCGATTCCAAAGATTTTTCTCAAAGCGTGCAAGGTTGGCCGCCCTCGCGGCAAGTCATGGTGACCAAACCACGAGACGACCAGTCGCACCTGTGAAACGACGCGTCGGGCTCGAACGAAACCAGGAGTTCACCATGCTTCGCTCCCTCGCATCGTCCGCCGGCCTCGTGCTGATCGCCGCCGGCACTTCCCAAGCCAACATCCTCGTCAACGGCGACTTCGAGATCGGGAATGTTCTGGCGAACGGGCAGGCCTACACACCCGCCCCCTGGACCAGCTCGGCCCCCGGCAACGCGTTCATCAACTGGGATACATGGGCGAACACCGGCGGCCCCGCGGGCCTCTCCCCGTCCTTCGCCGGCCTCTTCACCGGGGCAACGGCTCCCTCGGGCAACCGCTGGGCCGGCGGGTTCAGCTTCGAAGAGATGGGCCAACTGCTCGGCTCCCCGCTGAACCCCGGCCAGCAGTACAACCTCAGCGCCTTCGTCCGTCCCAGCAACCCCCATCCGCCCGCATCGTTCGAGTTCTGGATCGGCACCGGACCGGGCTCTCCCGTCACCCAGATCGCCAGTTTCCCGATGGTGTCGGCCGGCTCCTGGCACGCCCAGAGCACCTCATTCATCGCCCCGGCGAATTCGCTGGCCAACCCGTGGTTCCTCATCAAGGCCTACAGCATCGCCGCAGACGGCACGCCGCAGACGGTCTACGCGGGCATCGATGATGTCTACCTCGATGTGGTCCCGACCCCGGGCGCCGCGGGCCTGCTCGGGTGCGCCGGTCTCGCGGCCGCGTGCCGCCGACGCCGGTGATGCGGGGGCGGCTCCGCCCCGCCCCATCTCACCCCGGATGACCCAGTCTCTCCTCTCCCTCAGACCTCACGCTCCCAAGTGCGGTCGAACGGTTTCCCTCCCTCTCTGACTCCCTCTCCCTCTCCCTCTCCCTGTGCAGTGACTCCCCGTGAGTCGTTTCCCTCTCCGCGGCCCCTGTGCAAGGGCCGCACCACAACCCCCCTGCTTCGGCAGTTTCCTTTGGAGTTTGAACCATGAACGCTCGCATCAGCAACACCCTCACTGTGACAACGCTTGCCGCGATCCTCATCCCCGTCTCGATTTCCAACGCCGCGATCACCGGTGTCAGCGGTCAGACGACCTGGCTCGGCGTCTCTCCCGCTTCGTGTGTCCCCGGGGCGCTGACCGGCTTCAACGCCTTCACCTGGGACGAGCAGCAGAACGCCCCGCTCTTCCAGCCGGTGAACATGATCAACAACCCCGGCACGAGCGGGTCGCCGACGCCCGGCGCCGTCGGCGGGAACTTTGACAGCCACTTCATTCACTTCGAGGGGATTCCCGGCGTCATCGGGGCGACCGGCACCGTGAGCTTCTCGCAGCCCATCGCCGCGGTCATCTTCCGGGCCCTCGATCTGGACACTTCTGATGCACCGGTCGGCTCCGGCGGAACGATCTACCCGACGACCTACCCGTTCCGTGGGCTGAATTCGGCGTCGATGTTCTCGATCGTCGGCAACACGCTCTCCTTCAACTTCT
>CAZSLT010000023.1:0-22380 GCA_964607595.1 uncultured Phycisphaeraceae bacterium | reverse complement strand
CCCGCTCGAGCAGATCATCTGCAACAACCTCGACGATGTCTTCCCCGGCATGCAGCTCGTCCAGGTCATGCCGTTCCGTGTGACGCGCAGCACCGGCGTTGAGCAGGACACCGAAGTCTCCGACGACCTGCTCGAGCATGTCGAGTCCGAGCTGCACCTCCGCCGATTCGCCGAGACCATCCGGCTCGAGACCCGCCCCAGTCCTTCGCCAGAGATCCTTCACCTGCTCATGCACGAACTCGAGCTCGACGACGCCGCGGTGTATTCCCGGGGCGGCCCGCTCGAGTACTCCGACCTCTCGGAACTGCTCGCCCTCGACCGGCCGGAACTGAAGGACCGCCCCTGGGTGCCCGTCGTCCCGGCCCGCCTGCGCGACGACGAACAGGACATCTTCGCGGCCATCCGCGAGCGGGACATCTTCCTCCACCACCCCTACGAGTCATTCAAGGCGTCCGTCGAGCGATTCATCGCCCACGCCGCACGCGACCCGCAGGTGTTGGCGATCAAACAGACCATCTATCGCACCTCGCGCGAGTCGCCGTTCGTCGAGAGTCTGATCCGCGCCGCCGAAGACGGCAAGCAGGTCGCC
Source organism: uncultured Phycisphaeraceae bacterium (assembly GCA_964607595.1). Classification (GTDB taxonomy): domain Bacteria; phylum Planctomycetota; class Phycisphaerae; order Phycisphaerales; family UBA1924; genus JACKHC01. Next base: position 21,791 of record CAZSLT010000023.1, on the reverse strand, counting down.
GTCCTGGTTGAGCTCCGCGCCCGGTTCGACGAGAGCAAGAATGTCGCGTTCGCGCGCATGCTCGAGAACCACGGCGTGCATGTCGCCTACGGCATGGTCGGCCTCAAGACACACTGCAAGTGCTCGCTCGTCGTCCGGCGCGAGCCCGACCGCCTCCGCTGCTACGCCCATGTCGGCACCGGCACCTACCACCCCGGCACGGCGCTGCTCTACACCGACTGCGGCCTGCTGACCTGCGATGAAGAGATCACCGGGGATGTCGTCAAGGTGTTCAATCACCTCACCGGGCGCTCACTCCACGAGGACTTCCGCTCATTGCTCGTCGCGCCGATGACGATGCGCAAGCGGTTCTACGAGATGATCGACCGGGAGGCCGAGAACGCCCGCCAGGGCAAGCCCGCACGCATCCTCGCCAAGATGAACCAGTTGGAGGATGTCGGCATCATCGAGCGCCTCTACACGGCGTCACAGGCCGGAGTGCAGATCCATCTCGTCGTGCGCGGGTTCTGCTGTCTCCGCCCCGGCGTGCCGGGGCTCAGCGAGAACATCGCCGTCACCGCCTCGATCGGGCGGTTCCTCGAGCACTCCCGCATCTTTCACTTCGCCGACGGCCGCGAGGACCCCGCCGAGGGCGAGTGGTACATCGGATCAGCGGATTGGATGATCCGGAATCTCAGCGATCGCGTGGAGGTCGCGGCCCCGATCCGAGACCCCGACGCCCGCCGCCGGCTGTTCCGCATCATCCAGCTCAACATGATCGACCGCCGGAGAGCATGGGAATTGAACGCGGACGGGTCGTACACGCGCCGGGCCGGCGACGCCGCGACCGCCCCGGATGAACCCGAGGCCATCGGGATTTTCGACGCCCTGTGCCGCGAGACCATGGGCGCCACCCGCAAGCACAACTAATCCGACCGGTTGGACGAACTCCCCGGGGGCCTGATCGCCCACCTATTCCGGGGGCTTCCACCCAAGGTCGCCGCCCCAAGACCTAACCAAGACAAAACAAACTGCACGAACTGGGCTTCAAACCGTTCATGGGTCATGCACGGAAAGAAGCCATTTTTTGGAGTCTATACGGTTTATGCGGGGCATATTCACCGCCACAGGTTACTCTTGTGATCAGTGTGTTCCGCCGGTAGACCCTTTCGTTTTCCGGGGGCGTGTGTCGCCTTACGGTTGCGGTCACGGCGGAGACCGCGTGCGAGCTGCGATCGCGGATCGCCACTCGCTCGCGGTGATGATCTCGAACTCCAAAGGGAGCATGCGGATGCAAGGGTCACGACGAAACATGATGAGCAACCAATGTGCTGGGATTCTGGCCGCCGGATTGATGGCTTCCGTCGCGGGAGCCGCGTCCGGTCAGTGGGTGCAGTTTGTCAACGAGACTGCGTCGCGACTCAGCGCGCCCTCGTCGATCGGCACCAACGATATTGACGAGAAGGAGTTCGCCTTCGCCGACATCGATCAGGACGGCGATATCGACCTGGTCTCGGTGCGCAAGCAGCCCTTCACGACCACGGGCAAGCGCGTCAACGCGTTGTACATGAACGAGAACGGCGTCCTCGTGGACCGGACGGCGCTCTACGCCACCGCGTCCGATGTGGGCGGCGATCAGGGCTTCCTCACCCCGACCAACGACCGCGATGTGGTCCTGGCCGACCTCAACGGCGACGGTTGGCTCGACATGGCCACCGCCGTCACCCTGACGGACAATCAGGCCAAGCACCTGTCACACCCTCGCGTCTACATCAACCTCGGCGACGACATCAACGGCAACTGGCTGGGCTTCCAGTACCAGGACGCCCGGATCCCGCAGATGCACCCGACCGCGGGGCCCCGCTTCTGCTCGGTTGACGCGGGCGATGTCGACAACGACGGCGACATGGACCTGTACTTCGGCGACTACGACTCCGGCGGCGCGCAGATCCTCGACTACAACAACCGCCTGCTCATCAACGACGGCAACGGCTTCTTCACCGATCAGACCAATTCCCGTCTGACCGCCGAAATGGCCCTCTCGGCCTTCGGCGCCGCTTCCCACTTCCGCGACATGAACGGTGACGGCGTCCTGGATGTCGTCAAGCAGACGGCCCTCAACCCGCCGCAGCATGTCGCCGTCACCTACAACAATGTCAACAACGCCGGCTTCTTCAACGCCTATCAGGTCGTTGACTCCGCGGCCCCCTACTTCGTCGCCGTCGGCGATCTCAACAACGACGGCCGTCCCGACATGGCGATCGCCGACGACGGGCCCGACCATTACTGGATCAACAACGGCAACAACGGCAGCGGTCAGGCGACCTTCTCCAGCGTCACCTTCCAATACGATGTCGGCGGCGACGACGGCTTCGCCGGCGATGGCTACATCAAGGATCTGAACAACGACGGCTGGAACGATGTGCTCATCACCGATGTCGACATCGACATCCAGGGCTGCAACCGCCGCATGCACATCTTCCGCAACCTCGGAAACGCCCCGAATGTCACGCTCCGCGAGCAGCAGTCGGGCGGACAGGTCGCCAGCATCCCCACCAACGAACTCGTCGGCATGCACGATGTCGCGATCTTTGACATCAACGGCGACGGCTATCAGGACATGGTCTTCGGCCGCTGCATCGGCATCCGCGTCTGGATGCAGGTGCCCCCGACCGGCATGTCCTTCTCCTACCCCAGCGGCATCCCCGGCACCCTCGTGCCCGACCAGCCCACCAACATCCTCGTCAATATCGCGGCGATCGGCGGCGGCTCCGTCAATCCCGCCACCGCCAAGATGACCTACTCGATCGGCGGCGGCGCCGATGTCGAGGTTGCCATGTCTCACATGGGCGGCAACTCCTACCAGGTCACCCTCCCGGCCGTTCCCTGCCCGCAGAGCGCCTCCTTCGGCTTCGCGGCCAACCTCAACGCCGGCGGCACCTTCACCGATCCGCCCTCCAACGGCCGCTACACGGCGCTCTCGGCCGACTCGATCGACACCACCTCGCAGCCCTTCGACATCGCCCCGGCCCCGGCTTGGACTGTCAGCAATGACGCGTCCCTCACCGGCGGCGGCTGGGAGCGCGTCATCCCCGTCGGCACCATCAACGCCGGCGTGCAGGCCGCTCCCAATGACGACGCCAGCGCTTCCAGCGACTTCGCGTTCGTCACCCAGAACGGCGCGGTCGGCGGCGCGGCCTCCGCTTCCGATGTCGACGGCGGCCCGACGCGTCTGACCTCGCCCGCCATCGATCTGGCCGGCACCGACGCCACCATCAGCTACTCCCGCTGGTTCTACTGCAACCAGCAGGGCGTGGCGGGCGCGGACACGCTGCTGACCGAGATCTCCAACAACAACGGCGCGAGCTGGACCACCGTCCATTCCACGGCCGGCACGAATCAGGGCGTCGGCACGCCCACCTCGTGGGAAACCGTCTCCTTCGTTGTCAGCGACTTCGTCACCCCGACCAATCAGGTTCTCGTCCGCTTCACCACGAGCGATAACCCCAACGGCTCGGTGACCGAGGCGGGCATCGACAACTTCTCCGTGGCCAAGGTCGTCTGCCCGACGCCCTCGTGCCCCGGCGACATCACCGGCCCCGGCGGAACGCCGGACGGCGTGATCAATGTCGACGACCTCAACGCGATCCTTTCGTCCTGGAATACGAATGTCGGAATCGGATCGCCGCTGGACATCGCCAACAACGACGGCATCGTCAATGTTGACGACCTGAATGTGATCCTGGGCGCGTGGAACAGCAACTGCTGAACCCGCCTCCCATGAGTCTGAACGATCGCGCCGGGGCGGGGAAACTCGCCCCGGCGTCTTGAATCCAATCGTTGAGGGCGAGCCGCGCTGGGGCGTGCCTCGCATCGAGGTGTCCAAAGTCCGGGTTGTGAAGCCACGCCTGTGCGGCTTCACGAGCAGAGATCACATGGAGACTCAGAGTATGGGACGCGAGACTACAAGCCATCGGCGGGCCATCGCCGCATTCGCACTGTTCATCCCCGCCGTGTGCGCGCTGCCCGCGATCGCCGGCTCCATCGTGCCGCAGCCCAAGGCGGGCGAGCCGCTCCTCGGCCTCTCATCGGGTGAGTTGGCCGCGTTCGAGGCCGGCAAAGTCGACTTCACGCATGTCTTCACACCCGCCGAGGGTCTGGGCCCGATCTTCAATCAGAACGCGTGCGCGAGCTGCCACAACAACCCCGTCGGCGGCTCCGGCTCGATCTTCGTCACTCGCTTCGGCGTCTCGGAGAAGGGCGGCTTTGATCCTCTTGACGCCTTCGGGGGCTCGCTCCTGCAGGCCAACGCGATCGACGAGGATTGCCTCGAAGTCATCCCGAATTTCCCCGGCATCATCACTTCGCCGCGGACCACCTCGTCCATTCTCGGCGCGGGCCTCGTCGAGGCCATCGAGGACGATGACATCCTCTTCAAAGCGATGAACCCGCCCGCCGGCGTGTCGGGCCGTGCCCACATGGTCCCCACGCTCGAAGACGAGATGGCTCCGCTCCGCCCCGGCCGTTTCGGCTGGAAGGCCCAGCTCACAACCCTCCTCTCCTTCTCCGGCGACGCCTCGCTCATGGAGATGGGCATCACCAACTACATCGTCGGCAGCGAGAACGCGCCGAACGGCGATATGGTGGCCTTGGCCCAGTGCGACATGGTCGCCGACCCCGAGGACGGCCCCGACGGCAACGGCGATCACTTCATCGACCGCATCACTTCCTACCAGCAGTTCCTGGCCGCCCCGCCCCAGACTCCCAAGTCCGGCATGACGGGTGAAACGCTGTTCAACACCGTCGGCTGCGCCGATTGCCACACCCCCTCGTACACCACCTCCAGCAGCACCGCGTTCTCACCGGCGGTGCGGGACAAGGAGATCCGGCCGTACTCCGACTTCCTGCTCCACGACATGGGCCTGGCCGGCGACTTCATCGCCCAGGGCGATGCCTTCGAGACCGAGATCAAGACCACCCCGCTCTGGGGCGTCCGCCGCCGCGACCCGATGTGGCACGACGGCAGCATCTCAGGCGGCACTTTTAATGACCGCATGCTCGCGGCGATCGAGCTCCACCGCGCCATCGCCAGCGAGGGCGTCGACTCCGGCAACGCGTTCTTCGCGCTGTCGCCGACCGACCAGGCCAAGATCATCGCCTTCCTCGACTCCCTCGGCCGCAATGAGTTCGACGCCGACGGCGACGACGACCGCGACGCCGATGACTTCGCGAACTTCAAGTCGTGCTTCGACATGGGCGGCGTGATCTCTCCCGATGACGCCTGCGCCGTCCACGACATCGATCAGGACGGCGACCTCGATCTCGACGACTTCGCACACTTCGAAGATGTCTACGAGGGGCTGCTTCCTGACTGCGATCAGGACGGCCAGAGCGATCTCCGCGAGATCCTCCTGGGCGCCGCCGACTCCAACGGAGACCTCATCCCCGACTTCTGCTGCGCCGGCAATACCAACGGCGACACCGCCGTGGATGTCGACGACCTCAATGTCATCCTCTCCGCCTGGGACACCTCCGTCCCCGCCGGCAGCGCCCCCGACCTCAACGGCGATGGCTTCGTCAATGTCGACGACCTCAACATCGTTCTGAGCAACTGGGGCAACGCCTGCCCGTAACCGCCTGACCGCTTCGACCCGCTGACTCCGATCGCGGCCCCGGACCACCGTCCGGGGCCGTTCTTGTTTACTGAGTTCATACTCCGCCTACCATGCCCGCATGCACACCTCCCCGCGGAGCAGCAGACTCCGCTTCTCCAAATACCGGCGCGAGCGGCTCGAGGCGGACCCCGACGAAAGTGTCGGCGCCAACGACCAGACGCCCAAAAAGCGCAAACGGGGACGATCGTTTATCACCCTCTTCCGGGCGTTCTGGGAACTCGTCCGAGGAAGGCGAGGCCTGGTCGCCGCGGCCTTAGGAACGCTCACCGCCGCGACGGTCATCGCTCTGGCGGTCCCCGCCTCGACGAAGATCGCCATCGATTACATCCTGACCGACCACCCCGGCCCCACAGGCATCCCCGACTGGTTGCCCGTCTCTCGCGAGCGGATGCCGCTCCTCTGGACGCTCGGCGCCGCGATGATGACCGTCACCCTCGTCAGCATCGTGCTGGGGATGTGGGGACGGTGGCAGACGACGCGGCTGACAAAGCAACTCCAGGTCAAACTCCGCCGACGCGCCTTCGCCCACGCCGTGCGGCTCCCGCTGCAACGCGTGTACGAACTCAAGAGCGGCGGCGCGGCCAGTCTGCTCCGCGATGATGCCGGCGGCGCCGCCGACCTGCTCTTCAGCATGATCTACAACCCGTGGCGGGCGATCATCCAACTTGTCGGCACGCTGGCGATCCTCGCCGTCGTCGATTGGCGACTGCTCATGGGCTCGATCGTGCTGATTCCAACCATCTGGATCACACACAAGACCTGGATCAGCCGGATCCGCCCCGTCTACCGCGACATCCGCTCCTCACGCCAGGGCATCGACGCACGGACCACCGAGGCGTTCGGCGGCATGCGCGTCGTCCGCGGCTTCGCCCGCGAGAACCGCGAGGCGGCCTCGTTCATCGCCAGCAACCACTTCATGGTCCGGCAGGAGATCCTCGCGTGGTGGCGCTCACGCATCGTCGAGATCGCCTGGCAGGTCATCATCCCGGCCGCGTCCGTCGGCGTCATGCTCTACGGCGGCTGGCAGGTCACGCGTGGCGTGCTCACCATCGGCGACCTGATGATGTTCTCGACCTATCTCCTGATGCTGCTGGGCCCGCTCGAGACCCTGTCGGCGACGGCGACCAACATCCAGAACAATCTCGCGGGCTTCGACCGCGTGCTCGACCTCCTCGACGAGCCCCGCGAGTTCGCCGACTCCGCCGGGACGATCGTTCTCGACCGCGCCGCAGTCCGCGGAGAGATCCGCCTTGAGAACATCTCGTTCCGATACCGAGCCAAGGGGACGGATGTCATCCAGGGCGTCAGTCTCGTCGTGCCGCCGGGGTCAACGGTGGCGCTCGTCGGTTCCAGCGGCGCCGGCAAGACGACCCTCTGCAACCTCATCGCCCGCTTCTACGACCCGACCTCGGGCGTGATCCTGCTGGACGGCGTCGACCTCCGGGAGATCGCCGTCGAGAGTTACCGCTCGCTTCTGGGCATTGTCGAGCAGGATGTCTTCCTCTTCGACGGCACCGTCTATGAGAACATCGCCTTCTCACGCCACGACGCGACCATCGACGATGTCCGCGACGCCGCCAGGGCCGCCTTCGCCGATGAGTTCATCAACGCCCTCGAGAAGGGCTACGACACCGTGATCGGCGAACGCGGCGTGCGACTGAGCGGCGGCCAGAAGCAACGGCTGGCCATCGCCCGCGCACTCCTCGCCGATCCGCGCATCCTCATTCTCGACGAGGCGACCAGCAACCTCGACTCCGAGAGCGAGCAACTCATCCAGCGCGCGCTGACACGCCTGCTCAGGGGCCGCACCTCGTTCGTCATCGCGCACCGGCTCAGCACCATCCGACACGCCGATCGCATCGTCGTCCTCGAGGCCGGACGCATCATCGAGATCGGCACACACGCCTCGCTCGTCGAGGCCGACGGACGGTACGCCGAGCTGCTGCGCCTCCAGACCTCCGGCGACGACCCGATCCCGCATTCAGGAAACGGACACTCCCGCGGCCTCGCGGGCGAAGGCGACCAGCTCGCTCATCGATGAACCGACGCGAACTCCCTGCGGCAAGCGCCCTTGAATCAACTCGACCGAGTGCCCGCCGATGATCATCGGGACGCCCGTCGCGGCCCCGGTTCGGATCACCTCCTCGACCGCGTCGCGGTTCTCGCTCACATAGCTCACACTCACCCAGACCATCGCGGGGTTGTGCCGCTCGATCGCGGCGCGTAGCGCCTCCGGCGGGGTGTCGGCCCCGAGATTCATCGCAGGCATCCCGGTGTCTTCGATCGACGCCGCGATGCACACCGACGGCAGCGTGGAGGGGTCGCCCGAGGGAGCGCACCCGAGCGCCAGCGGCATGCCGTCTTCCGGGGCCAGGAACATGCGGAGCTGGCTGATCGACTGAAGGACGATCTCGGTGGCGCGATGCTCCACATACACGCCCGTCTCGTTGTGCTCCCACAGCGCGCCGATCTTCTTCATCGCCGGGCAGACAACCTGATCGGCGATCTCCCACACCCGCATCCCGCCGAAGAAGAGCGAGAGGATCGTGTTCCGCGTCTCGGCCGCCTGACCAGCCGCCAGTTGGTCGTGGAAAATGCCGACCGCCGCGGCCGGGTCCATGTCCGAGATCGTCGCGTGGGAGGGCAGCCCCAGGACCTCCGGGCGCGAGAGTGTCATGCCGGACTCGCGGATGAATCGCGCCGCCTCGCCGACCGAGACGCGCCGGTGGCCCCCGGCCGTCTTCTCGGCCCGGATCCGACCCGCGTCAACCCAGCGCTTCAGGGACGACTCACTCGCGCCGATCGCCAGGGCGAGCTGCTTCGGTGAAAGATGGCGGTGCATGGTGAACTCCTCTCAATCCGAATTCTGGACGATTTGACCGATTTGGATGATTCTAGACCGAATCGAGGTGCCGGGCAATCACTCCGCTCAAAATCGTCCGCGGGGGCGGCATGGCTACCATCGCCCCCGGAGATGCCCATCCCAGACACCATCCAAGCCCTCCGGGACGCCCTGGCCGCGTGTCTGCCCGAGGACCGGCAACGCCTCGGGCGTCGGCTGGACGCCCTGTCCCGTCCCGGGCGGGGCGGCGGCGGTGGTCGATCCAGGTATGGTCCCGGTGGATCGGCGAGCGAGTTGGACTCGCTCCGCGCGGACATCGATGCCGCGGCAGAGAAGCGCCGGCAGCGCGCCCAGCGGGTCCCCCGCCCACGCAACGACGACTCCCTCCCTGTCGCCCTGCGGAGGCGGGAGATCATCGACGCGATCGTCGCCAATCAGGTTCTGATCGTCTGTGGCGAGACCGGCTCGGGCAAGAGCACACAGCTCCCCAAGCTCTGCCTCGAAGCGGGCCGGGGCGTCGACGCGATGATCGGGCACACCCAGCCGCGTCGGATCGCCGCCAGGTCAATCGCCGCCCGCGTGGCCGAGGAACTCGGTGTGCCGATCGGGCGCGAGGTCGGATTCAAGGTCCGCTTCGGCGACCGCACCGGACGCGACACTTACATCAAGGTCATGACCGACGGCGTGCTGCTGGCAGAGACCACCTCGGACCGGGACCTGCTGAAGTACGACACGATCATCGTCGACGAGGCGCACGAGCGCTCGCTCAACATCGACTTCCTGCTCGGATACCTGCGGCATCTGCTGCCGCGACGGCCCGATCTGAAGATCATCATCACTTCCGCCACGATCGATCCCGAGCGATTCAGCAAGCACTTCGCCGAGGCGCCCATCATCTCCGTCTCCGGGCGCACCTACCCGGTCGATATCCGCTACCGCACGCCCGCGAGCGATGACCCCGAGCAGCGCGACCTGGACATCAACGACTCGATCCTCGCGGCGGTGGACGAGCTGTCGTCCGAGGACCCCGGCGATGTGCTGGTCTTCCTCCCCGGCGAACGCGAGATCCGCGAGGCCGCCGAGGCGATGCGGAAGCACCGATTCTACGGGCGGGCCGTATCCGAGGTCCTGCCCCTCTACGCCCGGCTCTCGACCGAGGAGCAGACCCGCGTCTTTGCGCCCCACACCGGCCGGCGCGTCGTGCTCTCGACGAATGTCGCCGAGACCTCGCTCACCGTTCCCGGCATCCGCCATGTCGTCGATACCGGCCTGGTGCGCCTGAGCCGCTACAGCCCGCGCACACGAGTGCAGGGGCTGCCGATCGAGCGCGTCAGCCGCGCCTCGGCCGATCAGCGGGCCGGTCGATGCGGGCGCGTCGCCCCCGGCGTATGCATCCGTCTGTACGACCGCGCCGAGTACGAAGACGCCCCCCGCTACACCGATCCCGAGATCCTGCGCACGGGGCTGGCCAGCGTCATCCTCCGCATGGCGGACCTGCGCCTGGGCGATGTGGACAGGTTCCCGTTCATCGACCCGCCCGCCTCCCGCCTTGTCCGCGACGGCTACGACACCTTGCACGAACTGGGCGCGATGACCGAGCGCCGGGAACTGACGGAGATCGGCAAGCGATTAGCCAAGATCCCCATCGAGCCGCGGCTCTCGCGGATGCTGCTGGCCGCGGAGCGTGAGGGATCATTGACGGAGATCCTCGTCATCGCCTCGGCGCTCTCGATCCAGGACCCGCGCGAGCGCCCCGCCGACAAGCGGGACGCCGCGGACGCGGCACACGCGGCGATGGCCCATGAGGAGTCGGACTTCTCCACGCTGCTGACCCTCTGGAAGGAGTACCACGACAACGCCCGCCATCTCTCGTTCAGCAAACTCAAGAAGTGGTGCCGCGAACGATTCCTGTCGGTCTTCCGGATGCGCGAATGGCACGATATCCACACGCAGCTGAAGTCGATGATGACCGAGCACGGTGCGCACCCGAACACCGAGCCCGCGTCGTACGAGGCGATCCACCGCGCCGTGCTCGCGGGGTTGCTCTCGGGCGTGGCGCGTCTGGACGAGCGGGGCGAATACGAGGGCACGACCGCCGTCCGGTTCTTCATCCATCCCGGCTCGGGGCAGTTCGCCAAGCGGCCCAAGTGGATCATGACCGGCGAGCGTGTGCGCACCACGAAGCTTTACGCCCGGATGGTCGCCCGCATCGAGCCGGCATGGATCGACTCCGTCGGCGCCCACCTCGTCAAGAAGTCCTACTCCGAACCCGTATGGGACGAGCAGCGCGGCTCGGCGATGGTCGAGGAGAGCCGTTCGATCCTCGGGCTGGTGTACTCCGAGCACCGCAAGGTGCCGCTCGGCTCGCTCGATCGCGCCAAGGCGCGGACCATGTTCATCCACCACGCCCTGGTCGAGGGACAGTGGGTGTGCGCCGCCCCCTTCAAGAAGAACAACGACCGCGTGATCGCCGAACTCCGGGAGGACGAGGCCCGCACGCGCCAGCGCGACCTGCTCGTCGATCCGCAACTCGTCGAGGCGTTCTACGACCGTCGCCTGCCCGCCGACGCCTGCGACGCCCCGACCTTCGAGAAGTGGCGGTCGAAGATCGAACGCACGCACCCGAAGCTGCTCTTCATGGAGCGCGCCGATATCACGCCCCCCGATGCGCCGGTGGCCGACGAGCGCGCCTACCCAAAGCGCGTCCGCGCCGGCACGAGCGAACTCGAGGTCGTCTACCGGCACGATCCCGGCGCCGCCCAGGACGGCGTCACCGTGCGGACACCGATCGCCGCGCTCGGATCGATCGACGCCGCCAGCGCCGACTGGCTCATCCCCGGGCTGGTCAGGGACCGCGTGATCGAACTGATCAAGTCGCTGCCCCGTGCCGTGCGGTCGGCCGTCGGCCCCGCGCCGGACGCAGCCGATGTCTTTCTCTCCAGTTCACCCGCCCGGGATGTCCCGCTCACCGAGTCGCTCGAACGATTCCTCCGTCAAGCGACCGGTCTCGAGATCCCCGCGGGAGTCTGGTCGGGCGTCGAACTGCCCACGCATGTGCGCCCGCGCTTCGATGTGCGCGATGAGGGCGGGCGGACCATCGCAGAGGGACGCGACCTGTCGCGCCTCAAGATGGACCTGGCCGAGCGCATCCGCGCCAGCGTGGTTCGCGCCGGGGGTCAGGGTCTGACCCGCCAAGGCATCAAGGAATGGGACTTCGGCGACCTCGCAGAGTCGGTCGAGGTCGGCGAGGGAAAGTCCCGCGTCCGCGCCTACCCGGCGATCATCGACCGGCGCGACTCGGTGTCGATCGAGTTGATCGAGTCCGGGGGCGCGGCCGCACGCGCCACGGCGCTCGGTCTCCGCCGCCTCTACGAGATCGCGTGCCGGCGCGAGATCAAGTATCACCTCGATGTCCATCCGAAGAGCCAGCCGCTGCGGGTCCACTTTGCGCCCTACGGAACCGCCGGAGAGCTGAGAGACCAACTCGCCCTCATGATCGCCGCGCGGGTGTTTTCGACCGAGTCACGCCCGGTGCGCACAAAGGCGGAGTTCGCACGCCGGCTGGACGCCGAGTGGCACCGCGTCGGCGACGAGACCGACGCGGTCTGCACCATCGCCGACCGCGCCCTCGTGCTGGCGCAGGAAATCCGACTCGGGCTCAAGGCGCGACTCCCCGCGGCCGCGTCCCCCGCGGTGCGCGACACCGAGTCGCACCTCGACCTCCTTCTGCGGGGCCGGTTCTTCTCCGACCCGCCGTCGGGCATTGTCGCCCAGTACCCCCGCTATCTGCAGGCCTCGGCGTCGCGGCTCGACCGCCTGCGCCACGGCAAGGCGGATCTGGATGCCAAGCGCGCCGAGGAGTTCCGGCCCCGCTGGGACCGACTGATCGCGGTGCTGGCGGCTGAGAACGAGGAGTCCGACGCCGGCGAGCAACTCCGTGTCTACCGATGGATGCTCGAGGAGTACCGTGTCTCGCTCTTCGCCCCGGAACTGGGCACCGCCATGCCGGTCTCGGCCAAGAAAATCGACGAGCAGTGGGACCGGGTCATCCGCGCGGCGCAGGGGTGATCCGGTCGCTACGCTGGCGGTGCGCACGAATGGAGGACCCCCGCATGCCCCGACCCGTCACGCTCTTCACCGGCCAATGGGCCGACCTCCCCCTCTCGAAGGTGGCCGAGATGGCCTCCGAATGGGGGTACGACGGCCTGGAGCTGGCCTGCTGGGGGGACCACTTCGAGGTGGACCGGGCGCTTTCGGAGGATGGCTACTGCCAGGGACGGCACGATCTGCTGGCCGCGCACGGGCTGAAGGTCTGGGCGATCAGCAACCACCTGACCGGGCAGTGCGTGTGCGATCCGATCGACAACCGGCACAAGGCCATCGCCCCGGAACGGGTGTGGGGCGACGGAAAGCCCGAGGGCGTGCGCGCACGCGCGGCCGAGGAGATGAAGGCCACCGCCCGGGCGGCCCGACAAATGAAACTGTCGGTGGTCAACGGCTTCACCGGCTCGGCGATCTGGCACAAGTTCTACTTCTTCCCCCCCACTCCCATGGCGGAGATCGACGCCGGCTATCGCGATTTCGCGGACCGCTGGTCGCCGATTCTGGATGTGTTCTCGGAGTGCGGCGTGCGCTTCGCGCTGGAGGTCCACCCCGGGGAGATCGCCTATGACATCCCGACGGCACGACGGACCATTCTGGCTGTCAAGGAACACCCGGCTTTCGGCTTCAACTTCGACCCCTCCCACTTCTACTGGCAGGGCGTCGAGCCGCACCGGTTTGTGGACGCTTTCCCGGATCGGGTGTTCCACTGCCACATCAAGGACTGCGCGCGCACGCCGGACGGTGATAACTCGATTCTCGGTTCGCACCTGGCGTTCGGCGACCACCGCCGTGCGTGGGACTTTCGCTCCCCCGGCCGGGGGCATGTGGACTTCGAGGAAGTGACCCGTGCGCTCAACCGGGCTCACTATCGCGGGCCGCTGAGCGTGGAGTGGGAGGATGTGGCGATGCGGCGCGAGGACGGCGCGGCCGAAGCGGTCGGATTTGTGCGCTCGATCGACTTCGACCCGTCGCACAGCGCGTTTGATGCCGCGTTCGGGGAGTGACGGATTACTTCTTGATCGCGATCCAGCGGAGGTCGCGATACTCGATCTCGTTGCCGGGGTGGTGGCTCTGGAGGGCGATGCGCCCGGCGTTGAAGTCGGTGAGGGTGGTGTCGACGACTGGCCGGCCGTTGATCCATGTGCGCACGCGGTCGCCCTCGGCGCGGATGCGGTAGTCGAACCACTCCTCGTCGCGGGTGGGGCAGGTTGAGCCGGCGGGCGGGTGGGCGCGGTCGTAGATGCAGCCGGTGAAATTGCGGGGGTCGTGGTTATCCACCTGGGCCTCGTACCCGGTGGGCCATGAGTCCGGGTTGTCGGCGTTGGGTTCGACACGGAAATACAGCCCGGAGTTGCCGGCCTTGTTGACGCGGACGAGGGCCCGGATCTCGATGTCGCTGAGGAGTTTGTCGGTGAAGAGGTGGCCGGGTCCGTCGCGCCCGATGATGGTGCGGCCGGAACCCTCCCAGGTGGCGTTGCCTTTGGGCATGAGCGGCGTGCTGTCGCTGAGGAGGACTGGGGTCATGCCGCGGGGTTCGGGGTCGGGGGAGAGGTCACGGATCTTGATGTTGCGGAAGCGGACGGCGTGGCCGTGGTCCTGGAGGGAGATGTAGCCGGTCGTCGCGCGGGTGTTCAGCGGAAGCGGGCTGTCTGGGGAGCGGTAGAAGCCGCGGGAGTCGAGCTTCGCGCCGGCGTGGATTCGCACGCCGTTGAGCCAGACGCTGAGCGTGTCGCCGACGAGCAGGATGCGGTAGGAGTTCCACGAGCCGGGGGCCTTCACCGCCATGGCGTCGGGCGGGATGGCCTCGTAGACGGCCCCGCAGTTGCGGAGTCCGGGGGCCTCGGTGTGGGTGTCGAGGATCTGGACCTCGAAGCCGGAGAAAGCGGGGTCGCCGTCGGATGAGCCGCGGAGGCCCACGCCGGAGTTGGCGCCCTCGGGGAGGTAGAAGTCGAGGACGAGCTCGAAGTCTCGGAACATGCGGTCGGTGCGGAGCCACCAGCCGCTGCCCGGCTTTGCGACGAAGAGTTCCTGCTCGCCATTGACCGCCCACGCCTGCGGGTCGCCGCCGGACATGGTCCAGCCGGAGAGGTCCGAGCCGTTGAAGAGGAGTTCCCACCCCGCGGCCCGCTCTTCCGGCGTGATCGTGGGCCCGGCCGCGGACGCGGGAAGGGCGAGCAGCAATCCGACGAACACCGCGGCCAGTCGCATGAAGCGCATGGGTCACCTCCGGCGGGGAGCGTCCGGTGAAACGGGGGCGGTGTCAACCGGTATGGACGGGTCCGGTCGGCGTCCGGGTACGCTATCTGCCCGGATCGGTTTCAAGCCCACAGGAGCAGGCGATGTTCGATGTCCGTCATGCGGTGATGTTCGGTTTGTCGGCGGTGATGATGTGCGGATCGGCGCTTGCGCAGGAGGAGGGTCCGAAGGAAGAGAGCGCCGCCAAGTGGGATGTCGATCACCCGCCGTACCCGACCTTCGAGCAGCCGATCGACACGACGACGGGCACCTGGATGAGCGTGGATGTCAGCCCGGACGGGGAGACGATCGCGTTCGACCTGCTGGGCGACCTGTACCTCATGCCGATCGCGGGCGGGGAGGCGCGGCGGATCACGAGCGGGATCTCGTGGGACATGCAGCCGCGGTTCTCACCGGACGGCGAGTGGATCGCGTTCACCTCGGACCGGACCGGCAAGTCGGGCAAGGGCGGCGACAACATCTGGATCATCGCGGTCGACGGGGGCGAGACGCGGCAGATCACGGACGAGTCGTTCCGTCTGCTCAACGGCCCGTCGTGGCACCCGTCGGGCGAGTACATCGTGGCGCGGAAGCATTTCACGAGCCGGCGTTCGCTCGGCGCGGGCGAGATGTGGATGTACCACATGTCCGGCGTCGAGGGCGGCGCGACCGAGGGCATGCAGCTCACGGCGAAGCCGACGGATCAGAAGGATGTCAACGAGCCGGTGTTCTCGCCGGACGGCAGGTACCTCTACTACTCGCTGGACGCGACGCCGGGCCAGCAGTTTGAGTACGACAAGGACTCGAACGGCTCGATCTACGCGATCGATCGGCTGGACATCGAGAAGGGCGAGACGATCCGGCTGATCTCCGGCGCCGGCGGGGCGTGCCGCCCGACGCCGTCGCCGGATGGGAAGTCCATCGCGTTCGTGCGGCGCGTCGGGCCGAAGACGGGGCTGCATCTCTATGACATCGCGTCGGGCGCGGTGACGCTGCTCTATGACGATCTGGAACGCGACATGCAGGAGGCGTGGGCGATTCACGGCGTGTACCCGGGGATCGCGTGGACGCCGGACTCGGGGTCGATCGTGTTCTGGGCTCGCGGCACGCTGCATCGAATTGACGCCTCGACGAAAGAGGTCGTCGCCGTGCCGTTCCATGTCAAGGACTCGCGGACCGTCGCCAAGGCGCAGCGCGTCGAGACCGAAGCAGCGCCCGGCGCGTTCGATGTGCGGATGCTCCGCTCGGTGCGGGTCTCGCCCGACGGTGGCCTGGCGGCATTCCAGACGCTGGGAAAGATTCTTTTGCGCGAACTGCCGGAGGGTGAGTCACGGCGACTGACCTCTCAGGTGGAGGATTTCGAGTTCTTCCCGAGTTTCTCGCGCGACGGCCGGCATGTCGTGTATGTGTCGTGGAACGATCAGCGCCTCGGCGAGGTCCGCGTGGCTGCGGTGGACGGGTCGGAGATGTGGACGGTGACGCGAGAGCCGGGCCACTACCAGGACCCGGTGTTCTCGCCGGACGGGACGACAATCGTCTATGTGAAATCGACCGGCGGGTATGTGCATTCGCCGCTGTGGTCGAATGATCCTGGTGTCTACCGCGCCCCGCTCCGGGGCGGCGAGGCCACGCTGATCACGAAGGACGGCGCATCGCCCCAGTTCGGCGGATCGAGTGATCGTGTATTCCTGACCCGGTCGGCCTCGGACAAGGACGCCGACAACACCAAGCTGGTGTCGATCGGGCTCGACGGCAAGGACGAGTTCACGCACTACACGAGCACATGGGGCACGGAATACGCGGTCTCCCCGGACGGCGCGTGGGTCGCGTTCATCGAACGGTTCAATGTGCATGTCGCGCCGTTTGTCCGCACGGGCCGGACGATCAGCATCGGCCCGGACGCCAAGGGGCTGCCGGTGGCGCGGGCGTCGAAGGAGGCGGGGGCGAACATCCAGTTCTCCGGCGACTCGGGAGCGCTGCACTGGTCGCTCGGGCCGACGCTCTACACACGGCCGTTGACGGATTGCTTCGCGTTTCTTGACGGCGCCGCCGAGACGCTCCCTGAACCGACGGCCGAGGGGATCAACCTGGGATTCCAGGCGATGCACGACCTGCCGCGGGGCTCGATCGCGCTGGTCGGCGGCACGATCGTGACGATGCGCGGGGACGAGATCATTCGCGACGGGACGGTCTTGATCGAGCGGAACCGCATCAAGGCGGTCGGCACGCGTGAGGAGGTGCTGGTCCCGACGCACGCAAAGGTGATCGACATCACCGGACAGGTTGTCTGCCCGGGGTTCATCGACACGCACGAGCACGGGCCGCAGGCGTCCGGCGGCGTGACGCCTCAGCAGAACTGGGGCAACTACGCGCGGCTGGCGTTCGGGGTGACGGCGTTCCACGACCCGTCGAACGACACGGAGTCGATCTTCGCGGCCGCGGAACTGCAGAAGGGCGGGCTGATCGTTGCGCCGAGAATCTACTCGACGGGGATGATCCTGTACGGGGCGGCGGGCTCGTTCAAGGCGTCGATCGACTCCCTGGACGATGCGCTGTTCCACCTGCGACGGATCAAGAGCGCCGGGGCGTTCAGCGTGAAGTCCTACAACCAGCCGCGTCGCGACCAGCGGCAGCAGGTCATGGAGGCGGCGCGGCAGGTGGGGATGAATGTCGTGCCGGAGGGCGGCTCGACCTTCATGCATAATCTGACGATGATCGTGGACGGTCACACCGGGATCGAGCACACTTTCCCGGTCGAGATGGTGTACGACGATGTGAAGCAGCTCTGGAAGGAGACGGGGGTCGGGTATTCACCGACGCTGGTTGTGGCCTACGGTGGGCTCGGCGGCGAGAACTACTGGTATAGCAAGATGGACATCTGGAACCACGAGCGTGTGCTTGGGTATGTGCCGCCCGAGGTGATCAAGCCGCGGGCGACCCGCCGCATTACAGCGCCGGATCATGACTGGAATCACATCCGGCAGGCGCGGATCTGCAAGATCGCGTACGACCTCGGACTGACGGTCAGCCCCGGCGGGCACGGGCAGCTCAACGGCATGGCGACGCACTGGGAGATGTGGGGCTTCGAGCAGGGCGGGATGACGCCGCACGAGGCCCTGCGGTGCGGCACGCTGCTGGCGGCGCGGTACATCGGCATGGAGAAGGACCTGGGCTCGATCGAGCCGGGGAAACTCGCCGATATCGTCGTGTTCGACAAGGGCAAGGACCCGACGAAGAACATCCGGGACACGGAATTCATCCAATACACGATCGCCAACGGGCGGATGTTCGACGCGCGGACGATGAACCAGATCGGGAACGAGACCTCCGAGCGCAAACCGTTCTACTGGGAGACGGACGGCTACTCGGCCCCGTCGCCTGCGACGACGGAGGCGGGCTGCGCCGGGTGCGGCCACGGCACGCTGGGATCGAACTGAGGTCAGCCGCGGGCGCGGCCCGGGAGCCACAGCCCGACGAGTGACAGCAACGCCAGGATGGTCGTTGCTGCGGCGGAGGCGGCGCCGCCGACGGTGACGGCCCACGACATCGGAGCGATGTCGCGCGCCAGCCATTGACCGGCGAAGTCCATCGCCAGTCCGATCGCACCGATGAGGAGCACCACCCCGGTCAGACGGCGCGGCGCCGGCGTGCCGAACGCCATGATGGCCAGGACCATCATGATCACCGACATTGATGGCGCGTGGGCGTGGATCGACGCGGCGACGATCTGCCTGCTGTTAGGGAACACCTCGCGGGCGATGGCGACGCGGGTGATGTCGTCGAAGAACTCCAGCGGCACGCGCTGCCCGATGCCGTCGCCCTCGGTGGAGGAGCGGGCGTGGCACGAGAGACACGAGCGGTCGATGATCTCGACGGGCGCGTTGTCGCCGAGTTCGAAGTTCTCGTAGTCGCGGCTCATGGTGCTTGACGAGAGCCACGCGATCAGCGCATCCCGCTCGGCGGCGGGCAGGTCCTCTGGGTGGCCGCGCTCGAGCGCGGCGCGAAGGATCGGTTCCTGTTTGATGCCGTGGTACGCGGCGGTGATGTCGTCCTGCGAGATGCCCTGGACGCCGTCGCGGTTCTCGTAGTGCCAGAGCAGATGCACACTGGCGACGAAGTACCCCGCCAGCAGGGTGATGATCAGGACCGAGAGCCCCAGGCGTGCGGCGGCGCCGAGGCGGTTGAACTGAGGCATGGAGGCGGTCATGGGGTTACGAGCCCCCGGCCAGATCGGCGTCGCGGACGGTCACGGGCAGCCCCTTCTCGACGGCGCGGTGGGCGAGGATCGCGACGACCGTCGCGCGCATGCCCTCGTCGGCGGTGCAGACCGGGGGTGTGCCATTGATGATCGAGCGGTAGAAGTCTTCGAGGGCGTAGTACAGGGACGGCTGAGGGAGGCCGATGCCCTCCTTGAGCTTGCCTTGGGAGGCGAGCTTGGTCGCGTCGGCGATGAGCGTGATCCCCTCATCATTGAAGTACTGCTGGCGATTGGCGTACACCTCCCAACCCTGGGTCGGCGCATCGGCCTCCTTGAACATCCATCCGTGCGACCACGCGAGTTTGATCGTGGCGTTGGTGCCGTGGAGGACTTCGTAGCGGCCGCCGAACGAGCTCGCCAGCGAGGCGGTGTAGTCCATGTACGAGCGGTTCGGCAGCGCAAACTGGACATGGACGGTGTCGTTGACGCGCCTGCCGTCGCTATGGAGCCGGAGCGAGCCGCTGCCGCGGATCAGGGTGGGGTACTGCGTCGTGAACCACTGGAAGACATCGTACTGATGGACGCCCCACTCACCCTCGAGACCGAGCGAGACCTCCGGGTCGAGCCGCCAGTTGAAGGCCTTGTCACGATCGGCGTCGTTGGCGGGGACGCGCCAGCTGGTCTTGCGCATGTTCTGGGCGCGCATGGCCACAATGTCACGAACGGCGTCGGAGCGGAAAAAGGTGCGCGCGAGTTTGTAGACGGGGTTGGAACGGGCGTGCAGGCCGACCTGGACGACCGGGGCGATGCCGCGGGCGGCGTTGGCGATCGCCGCGGCGTCGGCGATGGTGTGGGCGATCGGCGCTTCGCAGTAGACATGCTTGCCGGCCTGCATCGCGGCGATGGCCGGATCGCGGTGGAGGTGCGTGGGGGTGGCGATGATGACAGCGCTGAGTCCGTCGCTCTTCTCGAGCATTTCTTCGTGCGACGCGAAGGCCTGGGCGTCGGGCGAACGGCGCGAGGCCGCGTCGAGGCGGCGCGGATCGGCGTCGCAGAGCGCAACGACCTTGACCGCGCTGAGTTTGGCGAGTTCGCCGAGGATGGTTCGGCCCTGCTGGCCGAGCCCGACGACGGCGGTGCGGATCGGTTCGGCGGCGACGGGCGGGTCGGCGAGCGTGAACTCCGAGAGCATGGCCATGCCGGCGAGTCCGCCGGCGGCGCGGGCCATGAACGAACGGCGATCGATTTCAGACATGCGGACTCCCTTACGCGGCCCCGGCGGTGGGCCGGGGCGGGACAACAGAAACTTCTGACGCGGCGGGATCGAACGCCCATGCCGAAGAGTCTCGAAGAGCGGAGCGGAGCGGCTTGGGCATGGAGGCCGGACGCCCGCCGAGCACGACGAGCGCCGTGGACCACGCGTCGCACGCCGCGGCGCTTGAATGAGACGAGTGAGTGTCGGGAGCGTCCGTCCACACCGCCGCGGAGCGGTCGAGCGGGATGCGGCGCCGGCCCCGGGGATCGAGGATGTGGTGAACGCCTTCAACGACGCGACCAGCGGGCGCGGAGACCGAGAAGGCACCGTTCATAAAGCGGAGTGTCGGGTCGGCGGGCCCGGCTCCGAGAGCGACGGCCCAGGATGTGCCGAGGTCGGGCGGCGGGGAGCCGAAGCAGACACCGGAACTCGTGCCGCCGTGGATGAAAGCGCCTGCGACGCCGCAGTCGCGAAGGATGTGGACGGCGCGGTCGAGCGCGAAGCCCTTGGCGACGCCGCCGAGGTCGAGGGCGACGCCGGGGCGGGTGAAGCGGATGGTGCGGGGCGCATCGCCAAGGGCGACCGCATCAAAGCCGGTGCGGGAGGATCCGTCGTCGGGCCGATCGTGGAGACCGGCGCGGCGCATCTCGCCCGCGATCGTGGGGTCGAAGGCGCCGCCGGATTGCATCCACACATCGGAGCAGAGCGTGAGCAGATCGTCGAGGTCGGCGTCGAGCGCAATGGGGCGTTCGTGCGCGTTGGCGTTGATGAACGAGAGGAAGGACGAGCGATCGAAGAGGGAGAGCCGGGCGTGCCAGTGCTCGATCTCGCGGAGCGCTTCCTCGCCCGCGGCGCGGGCGCGGCGCTCGTCGGCGTCGAGAACGATCGCCTCGAACCGAGTCCCCATCGCGAGGGTTGCCAGCCGGGCGACACCGGCCATCATCAGGCCCGCCTGGCGGTCATGGTCTCGGGATCGAATTCGTAGGCGTGGCCGTCCCAGATCGAACGCGCGGCCAGATCGACGATCACCATGATCTTGGCGCCGATCTCGACATTGCTCTCGGGCTGGCGGCGCTCGCGCACGCAGGCGAGCCAGTCGACGCGGTGGCGGTCCTGGTCGTTGGGGAGATCGAACTGCCCGGACTCGATGCGGATCGGGTCGATGTCCTCGGCGTAGATCCGCTCGGGGCGGAGCACGCAGTCGTTGGAGCCGAGGTAGATGTTGGCCTTGTGGCCACGGATCATGGTCTCGAGGCCGACCTCGTTGCAGGTGGAGCCGGCGACGATCATCTGATGGCCGGTCTCGAAGGTGGCGATCATGTTGATGAGGTCGTGATTCTCCATGGCCTTGTCGATCATGTGGGAGCCGGAGGCGACGACACGCGTCGGCCAGCCCTGCTCGATGGCCATGACCAGCGGAGTCATCACATGGACGAGCAGGTCGCCGATGATGCCGGTGGAATACTTCCGGTAGCGGCGCCAGCGGGCGTAAACCTCGGGGTT
>CAZSLT010000022.1:0-22421 GCA_964607595.1 uncultured Phycisphaeraceae bacterium | reverse complement strand
GAACTGGTACAACGGGCTGGGGTACCGGATCGTGGTCCACAACGATGTCGACGGCACCGCGGCCCGGCCGGTGCACGGGGTCACTGCCCGAGAACAAGGCGGTACACCACGCCCAATGCAGCGCAGATAAAGAGGGTCGGGAGCATGCCCACCCTGAGTCGGAACAGCAGGAGCGCCGCAACGAGTGCGATGCCCGCTGCCGCGATATCAATCGAACCGACTTCCGGGATGGTGAGGTCGAGGCCCCAGCGTGTGATGTCGTGCGTCCGCGTGAAGAGCGTGTGCATCGAGAACCAGACCGCCAGGTGGAGCACAACCCCGACGACCGCGGCGGTCACCGCCGTCAGGGCGGAGGTGAGCAGTCGATTGCCGCGCAGGGCCTCGATGTAGGGCGCACCAAGGAAGATCCAGAGAAAGCATGGGACGAATGTGACCCATGTCACGAGCACGGATGCGAGCGTCCCGGCGACGAAGGGGTTGAGGGCGCCCGGCTGGCGGTAGGCGCCCATGAACCCGACAAACTGCACGACCTGGATCAGCGGACCGGGCGTAGTCTCGGCCATGCCGAGCCCGTCCAGCATCTCGCCGGGCAGGAGCCATTGATACACCTCGACGGCCTGCTGCGCGACATAGGCCAGGACGGAGTACGCGCCGCCGAAGGTGACCATCGAAGCGATGCTGAAGAAGGCGCTCTGTTTGAAATAGAGATCGTCGCCGCCACGGGTGACAAAGAGGGCCGCCACCGGGGCGAGCCAGAGCGGCAACCAGATGAGCAGGACGATCGCGGATCGTGCGAGCGATGGGCGGCCGTGTCCGGGGTCGCCGTCTCGTAGGAACGGGGCATCCTGTGATGTTGCCCTCGCGGGATCAGACGGGGCGGGATGGAACACGCGGGGAACGACGCGACCTCCCAGGGCGCCGATGACGGCCGCGGCCGCGATGATCCACGGGAACGGCGCATTGAAGGCGTGAATCGCGATGAACGACGACGCGGCGATGGCGTACATCGCAGTGTGGCGCAGGGCGCGGCGTCCGATTCTGATCATCGCCTGGATCACAACGGCCAGGACCGCGGGCTTGAGCCCGAAGAAGAGCCCCGAAACCAGCGCGAGGTCGTGATAGCCGGCGTACAGGAGACTGAGAACGAGGATCGAGACGAAGCCCGGGAGCACGAACAGCACACCGGCGATCAGCCCGCCGAGCGTTCGGTGCATCAGCCATCCGACATAGGTGGCCAGTTGCATCGCCTCGGGGCCGGGAAGCAGCATGCAGTAATTGAGCGCGTGCAGGAAGCGGGCCTCGCTGATCCAGCGCTTCTGCTCGACAAGGACGCGGTGCATGACGGCGATCTGCCCGGCCGGCCCCCCGAAGCTCTCCAACCCGATGCGCATCCACACGCCGACGGCTTCACGGAGCGGAACGCCGTGGCTCATTCGCGGGAGCGAGTCGGCCATCAGGGGTGGTTCAGCGGGGATCGGGGGAGACTCCATCGTGTGTGCAACGATACCTTGGCGGATGAGGCATCGTTCCCGAATCGTGCGGACCCCCCTGGGTCGGCGCCGCGGCCCCGTATGTTGCCGGTGAGCGTCGGCGTCGGCACGGGCGCGGAGGAGCGGCGGACCATCGCGGTCGTGGTCATCGGCGGCCAGTTGCTGTCGCTGGTGTTGACGCTTCTCGTGACGCCCGTCGCGCACCCGGTGTTGAACCGGGCGTTCGGGCGCGGCAGGAGCGCCGTCGAGTTATCGTCGCTGGTGGGGCAGGGTGCGCCCGAGTCTTGAGTCTGGTGACTCAAATAGGGGAGTTCACCGCGGCGCCGGCGGATCGGCGGACTGACTCGGGTAGCCCCGGCGAATCTCCCAGAACCCGCCCTCTTCGCGATCGAGCGGGCGTCCGGACGCGGCGCCGGGGTCTCGATCGTCGCGGAGAAGCAAGATGATGTCGGAGAGGACGGCCGGGTCTTCGGTGAAATAGCCGTGCCCGTGCGAGGTCTTCGTCCCGGTCTTCACATCGATGAAGTCGAAGTGACCAAGCCCCGAGGTCAGGGCCTGTCGCTGTCCGGTCGTGAGCGCGGTCCCGCGGAGATCGCCGAGCCTCGTCGCGCTCGAGAAGAGCCACTGGGCCAGCCCGATGGCCTTGTCGGTGTCAGATACATAGATCGTGACGCGTGAAGGCATGATGTGGACCAGGTCGGGCCGCAGACGCTGCTGAACCACGGCCCAGTCGATGTCCGGCGCGGCGAGGATGACATTGCCCAACTTCAACTCGCGGCGCGTATCGAGCCCCTTGGCGCGGAATTGAATCTGGAGTTCACGCAGCGCGTTCAAGATGACATCGGTGCCGCGGCTGTGCGCGATGATGTGGACGCGTTCGAGTTCGGGGCAGGAGGCCAGGAGCAGAAGGAACTGGCGCAGGTGGAAGATGGTGAACTCGCTGGACTCACGGTCGTAGGTGTACCCGCGGAGTGCTCCGCCACGGCCCGCCGGCCATGTGTAGACGATCGGGACCCCCTCGCGCCCGAGGTAATGCCACACTTGGCCCATCCGAATGACCGCGTCGTCGAACTGATTGGCGACACCGTGCACGAAGATGTACGCCTCCTTCCGGGGCGTGGCGGCGAGTCGCCGTGAGAACACCTCTCGTGCCGCTGCCCACGCCTCCTCGTTCTGCGTGATGACGGCCGGATCCTCGATGAGTTCGTCGCCCGAACGAATCAGCGGCGGTACGCTTGTGGGGAAGCGGATCAGTTCCTCGACTGTGGTCACTTTCAGCGGGATGCGCTGAGCCCGCGGCGTCGTGCTCGCTGTCACCAGTTCATCCCATGTGAGCCCTTCGTCGCCGAAGCGGACAACAGCCCGCCCCATCGCCAGGGAGTGTGATCGGAGGTGGCCGTACGCCAGCGGCTCGCCTTCTTCGTGGACCGGCGCGCGATCGGTCGCGTACAAAACCTCCGCGGTGACGGTCTGTTGATCGGG
This sequence comes from uncultured Phycisphaeraceae bacterium, assembly GCA_964607595.1. Classification (GTDB taxonomy): domain Bacteria; phylum Planctomycetota; class Phycisphaerae; order Phycisphaerales; family UBA1924; genus JACKHC01. The sequence goes on along the minus strand of CAZSLT010000022.1, from coordinate 19,449 downwards.
GCTCAGGCGCGCCCAAGGCTCTGAGCCCGAGCCGTGATAGAGGATGGGCGCGGGAACGAGCCGCGGCCCGGAACAGCCCGTAAGGACCGCAAGGAGACTCAGGAGGCCGAGCAACGAAGGGAGTCGCGGTCGACGCATCGGAGGGCTCCCGCCCGCTGGAACTGTGCGGACGCTTGTGGCGAATCAGCGGAGTGAAGGGACGACTCTTGCGGCCGGCGGCGGCAGGAAGCCGCGATGCAGATCTTACAGACGCTCCAGCACCGCGCTGAACTCTTCGGCGTTCACGATCAGCTGGCCGCCGGAGACGGTGTACTTCGCGTTGATCAGGTACCCCGGCTTGTTGATGATCAGCGTGTCACCGACGACGCGGTAACTCTCATCAAACACCTGGACATCGCCGGTCTGGGTTGTGGTCGTCGTGATGACGCGGCCGTCGGGCCGGAAGTCAAGAACTTTCGACTGGAACGGCGGGGCGACATCACTTGGCCGAAGCGAGACCACCTTCCACCGAGTCCCGCCGAGCGCGCCGACCTCGGAGTGCGCCGGCGGCGTCTGGGTGGACGCCTTGGTCATCGACGCGGCCTTTTTCTTGTCCGCTTCGTTGCCGATGATGTATCCGACGCCCGTGCCCACGGCGGCGCCGATCAGCGTGGCCTCGGTGTTGCCGCCGATCGCTTGGCCCGCAAGCGCACCGATGCCGGCGCCGGCCAGCGCGCCGGTGCCGCGCCCGGTTTCACAGCCGCCGACCGCGACCGCGAAGAGGATCATGAGTGCCGCGACACCCCGGCCGAGGGCGCGGGGACGGATCGGGGAAGTGACGCGCAGATGACCGCAATCGATCGACATTGATCAGAACCTTTCTATGTCTTGATGCTGGCAGGAAGGGCCCGGGTCATTGGATCACGCCTCAAGGTTACCGCGCAGCGGTGTCGAGCGGCTGATGCCTGATGTAGTCGAGCCCGATGTTGATACCCGCCATGAGACCGGAGTTGGCGCCCTGGTAGATCACGACGCCGTCCTTAAACGGGGCCGTGGCGCTGCCTCCCGACTCGGCCAGTACGGCGACGCCGGACATCGACCCGGAGAGCTGGTTCGCTCTGAACCGGTTCAGCGTCTGGGCGTCCTCGATCACCATGAGCATGCGGAATCCCTGGACGCCGGCCTGAAGGCCGATCGAGCCGGTGTTGACCGCCGCCCAGCCGATATGCTTCCCGTCCGACTCGTACAACGCGCCCCGTCCGAATGCGCCGCCGCCGATCAGGATGCCCCACTGCGCGACATCGGGGAAGATGACATACGCCTCCGAACGGGCAATCTGCTCGGCGAGTCCGTCGACATTCGCCTCGAACCAGCGCGTGGTCGACTCGGTGCGGTCGAGGAAGGCCGTCTCGTCGCGGCTCTTGGGCGCGGTCGAGCATCCGACCAGCGTGGCGGCCGCCGCGGTCACGGTCAGGAATGTGACAAGCCTGCGAGTCAGGGTCATGGCAGAAGGACCTTTCGTGAGACGGGTAGTGGGGGTGGGGTCAGAAGAAGAAGCCGATACGGAACTCGACCTGCCAGTCGTAGAGGTCGTAGTCATCCACGATCGGCACATCGAACTGCACGGAGGCGACGCAGCGGGGTGTGATCATCTTCCCGACGAGAATGTCGAAGGGTACGAATGCGTCGCCGTCGCCTTCGAGGTCGAATCGGATCTCGGGCGCCATCGTGACGAACCAAAGATCCGGCAATTGCCAGTTGAACACCGGCTGGATGACGAGATCATTGATGTCACGCCGGTCGTCATCGCCGGCGAAACTGAATTGATCGCGTACGAGCAGCGCGAGGAAGGAGCCCTTGCTCAACTCGGGCCAGCCCATCCGTGCCGCGATGGTGGGGGCCAGTTGCCACTTGCCCGTGCCGAACTGATCCTGCGACGCGGTCGGGAAGAGCACCTGCGTCCCGAAGGCGATCGCCCAACGCTTGTCCGCGCCGATCGGGGGCGTGATGAAGAGCGCCTGCATCAGGGAGTCGCTGAGCCCGAACTCATGGTCCCCGTTGGGATTGTCGCGGCTGGGCACATCGTTGCCCGCCAGGGGGACATCGAACCGCAGCGCCAGTTGCCATCCGGCGTCGTTCAGGAGTACGGGGACATCGACCCGCGCGGTGACGAGATGACCGGTGAAGCCTCCCGGCAGGTCCTGAAATTTGTACCGCAGATCCAGGCGCGTCAGCGGCTTGGTGGGATCCTGGCCTGTATTGACTTCGCCCTCACCGCTCGTCGCGGGCTTTGTCGGTTCGGCTTCAGAAACATTGGGGTCCAAGCGATAGGTGAGCGAGGCCCGCTCCGTGAGTGAGTCGAGCGAGGTGACCATTTGTTCGTCGGCTAGCGCCACCCCGGAACAGGTCATCACGACAAGCGTCAAAGCGCGTCGGTATCGATGGATCTGTCTCATACGAATCAAATCCTCGCGGCCGTCGAGTCGGCGGCATCGGCTCCTGGAAGTCCTTAGAACAGGAATGAGAATCCCAGCATCGGGCCGTGGTTCACGACATCCCAGGTGAACTCCTCATTGCCGTCACCGTCGCTGTAATCCTGTCCGATCGCTCGATAGCCGAAGAAGACCGAAGCCGGGTGATCGAATATCGAGAACCCGTATCCGAGGACGGCCGTGGCCGACCATGTAAAGTCGGACTCCACACCGAAGCCCCCGATGTCGCCGTTGGCCATGATGTGCCAACGCTCGGCGAACGGGAAGATGATCTTGGCGCCGACGATCGGATCCACCCAGTCCTTGCTCTGTCCGAACGACGGCAAGTTCGCCGGGTCAAACTCGACATCGATGTTGGTGTACCGCCCGCCCGCGTAGAGATCGAGCGATGCGTTGATGGCGTTCCCGGCGCCACCCCCTGAGGGCTCCCACTCCGCGATTCGGTACATCAGCCCGAAGTCGATGAGCGTCATCTCGAACTCGACATCGATCTCGGCGATCCCGAGCGGACCGGATTGATCATCCGCGCCGAGTTTGCTGTAGAGACCGTCGACGAAGACCCCCAGGCGGCCGTACCCGATCTCGAGCCGGCCGGAGAACGCCAGCACCGAGTCCGAAGCGTCGAGGATATCGCCGAAGTCCGCGCTGACATCCGCGGTGCGGCCGCGGACGCCGATATCGCCTTCCACGCCGAGCAGCCACACCCATGTGTTGAAATTGACGCGCCACGGATTGCTCCCTCCGTCGAGCGTACCGGCCTCCGGCGCGGGGGGCTGGTGCGCATCCTGCGAGACCGCTCGGCTCAGCCCGATCGGTCGAATCGAGAGCGAGCCCGGTGATACGGCGCTCGGTTCCGCCGGCGTGACGAGCCGGGGCGAGCCGTCGGGGCCCGTCTCCGGCGCGGCCGAGTCATCGGCGAGCAGGACTCGATGGATGCTCAGACTCGCGGCCGGCTCCGTAGTCGCCGAGTGCGCCGCCAACGCGGCCGCGGGAGCAGCGGTTGCGGCAGCCGCGAGAACAAGTCGCAGAGAGAGAGTGGTCATCGTGCGTTCCTGAAACGGTGCGGTGAGACCGGCGCCGTGCGCCTGGGGTTACTTCTGCTCGACAATCACTTTAATGATACGGCCGGTAAACGAGTTGGCGTTCTGCTTGTAGTCCGGCGAGACATTCGTCTCGGCGTCCAGCCCCACATCGGCGCCCTCATCAGCCGAGAACGCGAAGGGCTGGGTCTTGGGGATGTGCGCCTCGGCGACGACCTTGCCGTCGACGCTGAGGATCGACTTGCCGCCGGTGCCTGGCTTGTCGGTGTCGGGGATGAACTCGTACGAGATGACATGCTTGCCGGGGCCGAGCGGCGCCTGCCCGCCGATGTTTGTGCGCTCAAGGGCGAACCAGTTGTACTCGTGGCGCGGCTTGCCGTCCTTCATATAGAGCGTCCATCCGCCGAAATACCCCGCCTGCGCGATGATGACGCCGTTGGTGCTCGCGTCGGTGAGCTCGACCTCGGCCGTGACGGTGTGATGCACGCCTTTCACATTAATGAAGGCGTTCTCCATCATCCCCACCATGCCGGGGTACACCGTCAGCGACTTGCGTCCATTGAGCAGGTCGGGTCGGCCGGCGATCGCGGGGTTGAACCGTTCCGAGCGCCGGTCATCGATCGGGAGCACATGGTTGCGCGTTGCTTCCTTCAGGAACAGTGCCTGCAATTCCTTCAGCTTCTCAGGATTCTGCGCCGCGAGATTCTTCGCCTGGCTGAAGTCCTCGTCGACATGGTAGAGCTCCCAGACATCGTCCGTGAGCGGCGGATTCTCGGCCATCAGCCATGGAATCGAGTGGCGCGTGCAGGCCACCCAGCCGTCGTGGTAGATGCCGCGGTTGCCGAACATCTCGAAATATTGTGTGGTGCGATGATCCGGGGCCGCCGCGTTCGCCGTTGTGTAGAGCATCGAGACACCGTCCATCGGACGCTGGGCGACGCCGTTCACCATCTTCGGCTGCGGGATCCTGGCCGCTTCCAGGACGGTGGGCGCCACATCGATGACATGGTGGAACTGGGTGCGGAACTCGCCGGTGTCCTTCACGCCCTTGGGCCAGTGCATCACCATGCCGTTGCGTGTGCCGCCGAAGTGTGAAGCGACCTGCTTGGTCCACTGGAAGGGTGTGTTGCCGGCCCACGCCCAGCCGATGGCGAAGTGGGGGAAGGTCGTCGGATCGCCCCAGTTGTCGATGTGGTCCATCATCTGATCGGCCGAGCCGACGATCCCGTTGAGCGCCATCATCTCGTTGTAGGTGCCTTCCGGACCGCCCTCGGCGCTGGAGCCATTATCGCCCACGATGTAGAAGAACAGCGTGTTGTCGAGTTCGCCGATCGCCTCGAGCTGGGCGACCAGCCGCCCGACCTCATGGTCGGTGTGCTCGGCGAAGCCCGCGAAGGTCTCCATCTGCCGCTCGAACAAGCGCTTCTGATCCGTGTTCATCGAGTCCCACGCCGGGATCTCCTTCGGACGCGGCGTCAGAACGCAATCCGCCGGGATCACGCCCATCTTCTTCTGGCGCGCAAAGGTCTCTTCACGAAGCTTGTCCCACCCGCCCGCGAACTGACCCTTGTACTTGGCGATCCACTCCGGGGCCACATGGTGCGGCGCGTGCGTCGCGCCCGGGGCGTAATACAGGTAGAACGGCTTGTCCGGCGTCAGCGTCTGCTGGGCGCTGACCCAGTTGATCGCCTGTGTGGTCATGTCGGTGGTGAAGTGATACCCCGGTGTCGTCGGTGTCTCGAGGCGAGTGACGCCGTCGAAGATCGCCGGCGCCCACTGGTTCGTTTCTCCGCCGATGAAACCGTAGAACTTGTCGAACCCGGAGCCCGTGGGCCAGCGGTCATACGGGCCCGAGACCGACACTTCCCACGGCGGGGTCTCGTGGTACTTGCCGAAGGCGGCGGTGCTGTACCCGTTCTGACGCAGGATTTCCGCGAGCGTCGTGATCTCACGCGGACGCACGCCGGTGTTGCCCGGGAACGCGGTAGCGAGTTCCATGATCGCACCGGCGTTGTTGGCGTGGTGGTTGTGGCCGGTGAGCAGGGCGACCCGCGTCGGGCTGCACAGAGCGGTCGTGTGGAAGCGGTTGTATCGGAGGCCGCGGTTCGCCAGGCGATCAAGCGTCGGCATGTGGATCGGCCCGCCGAAGGCGCTGCTGTGACCGAAGCCGATATCGTCGATCAGCACGATGACGACATTCGGGGCACCCTCGGGCGAACTGACCACGAATCGAGACGGCGCCTTGGCGTCGCGGGCGTCGAGCACTGTGATGGGGTCGTACCGGGGCTCGTGAATCGGCAGCACAGTCCGGTCAAGGGCCGGTGCAGCCGCCTCATTGAGCCGGGAGTCCGCGAGCGAGATCGCTGAGATTGACGCGAGCAGGCCGGCAAAGGCGGCGATGCTCAGTGCTGAGAACATTCGATTCATGGGTTGGCTCCTGACGGGTCGCCGACGGCGATGCCGGCGGGGGGTTGGGCTGGGTGTGAGTCCGGCGTCACGACGCAACGGAACCCAACATGAGAAGATCCGGTATCGGGCGAGCACGCCATCCGGGCGCTGGGCCGGTAGCTGGCGCAGTACGAGTCGTTGCAGAGGAACGAGCCGCCGCGTTGGACGCGCATCACCGGCTCGTATGGGTTGCGGACATCGAATGACCGCGTGGGCCCGGACGGGTTGACCGCCGCGCCGTCCGGACCGATCTCTTGAGCACGAACCGCGTAGGTGTCCGGACGGTACAAGTCGCTGCACCATTCCCAGACATTGCCGGCCATGTCGTAGAGCCCGAACCCGTTGGGTGGATACGAGCGGACGGACGCCGTGCTCACGAACCTATCCTCCCCGGTGTTCGTGTCGGGGAAGCGTCCTTGCCAGGTGTTGGCGCGGGTCGGGTCAACCGGGGCATCGCCCCAGGCGTTGACAGCGCGATCCAGGCCGCCTCGGGCGGCGAACTCCCACTCGGCCTCCGTCGGCAACCGCTTGCCCGCCCATGCCGCGTAGGCGAGCGCATCCGCGTAGGCGATCTGCACCACGGGGTGGTCGTCCTTGCCGTCGATGGACGACCCCGGACCCTCGGGGTGTCGCCAGTCCGCGCCGTTGACCCACGCCCACCACTGCGTCGCGTCACCGAGATCGACCGCGTGGGCGGGTGGCGTGAAGACGAGCGACCCGGGTCGAAGCATCTCGTCCGGTGGTTTGGGTGTGCCCTCCGGGCACTGCTTCTTGAGTTCTTCCCAGTCGACGGGCCGTTCGGCGATGGTTGTGTATCCCGTGGCCTCGACGAATGCCCTGAACTGAGCGTTCGTGACCTCGGTCGCGTCCATCCAGAATCCGTCGACAACGACCGGGTGCAAGGGCGACTCATCAGCCCGCGCCAGCGGATCGGTCGAGCCCATCGTGAAACGACCTCCGGGGACCCAGACCATGCCCGGCGGAGCCGGGGACGCGGCGCTTTCGCCGGCTCGAACTGGAGACGGCGTCGATACTCGATCACCCGCGGGCTCGCCGGACGCGAAAGCATCGAGCAACACGCCCGCCCGTCCGGCGCCCGTTGGTGAGCAGCATGACGAGTCGTCCGTGGACGCCGTTGCCGACGCGCCGAGGGTCAAGGTCAAATGCAACGCCAGCAGCCGAGTCGCTCGGAGAAATCGCTGAACATCGAGATGGACGGTTTGCTTGGTCCTCACAAAGGGATGGGATACCCGACCCCATGAGGTCCGTGCATTGGACCATGGTCCAATGGCGGGAAGAATCAGCATGGCGAGCGGTCTCCTTCCTGGGGCGGCTGGTTCAGTGCCGCCCGGATCGAGCGGGCCAGGAGTTCATCGCTGAAGGGCTTGATGAGGAATGCGGTCGCTCCCGCGGCGAAGGCCCGTTGCCTCGTCGCGGGATCCTCCTGTGCAGTGATGAAAATGATCGGAACCAACGGGCCGGGGCGCCGGGCGAGTTGGGCCTGGAGCTCCAGCCCGGTCATTCCCGGCGCGGGCATCTGGACATCGAGGATCAGGCAGTCGGCATGGAACGACGGCATGGCGTCCACCGACCTCAGGTACATCTCCGCCGATGTGAAGGCCTCCGCCTCCATCCCTGTCGACCGGACGAGCCGTTTGAGCGCGCGACAAACAGAGAGGTCGTCGTCCACGATGGCAATGAATGGTCCGGTTCCACGCATCCAACGGTCTCACAGCGATCGCCGGGTTGGTAGACGCCGAGACCCCCATCTCCGGCATTGGTGAAAGGGGTGATCGGTGCGCGGCAATGGCGGTGCGAAGGTAGCCCGGCCGGGGGGGGGCCGATAGTGGACCTTGGTCCAATGACCTACTCAGCGGCCGTCGGGCGCGGGGCGTGAGTCTCCGGAGATTCTCGCGGCCATTCGGACGAGGTCCGCGACCGAGTCGGCGCCCATCTTCTCCATGACGCGGCCGCGGTGGACTTTGATGGTCTTTTCCACGGTCCCGAGCGTGTTGGCGATCTGCTTGTTGAGGCGACCTTCCACGACGAGTTGCATCACTTCGCGCTCGCGCGGCGTGAGTGAATCGAATCGCTCGTGAAGCGCTCGGTTCTTCGAGCGCTCGTCAACCGCCGCTCTTGATCGACCCAAGGCGACCTCGATCGCGTTAAGAAGGTCCGACATCTCGACGGGCTTGGGCAGGAAGTCCACGGCGCCGTCCTTCATGGCGCGGACACTGGTCGGGATGTCCCCGTGCCCGGTGAGGAAGATAATCGGCAGGTCCTGATGGCGGTCCCGCAGCGTCCGCTGAAGTGTCAGGCCGTCAACTCCCGGCATCTGAATGTCCAGAAGCAGGCACGCGGGGGCGCGAACGACGGCGTGGGACTCCAGGAACGCAACCGCGGACTCGAACGGCTCGGCCTCGTGACCCGCGGCGCGGATAACGCGGGCCAGGGACCGCCGGACGGACTCGTCGTCATCGATCAGATACACAGTTGCTTTCGCGCCACTCATCCCGATGCTCCCTCGGTGCCGCGGGCTTTGTCACTCGCGGCCGGCACGGTGAACGAGAAGGTGGTCCCGCCCTCGATGTTCACCCCGGCGTCGATCCGGCCGCCGTGGGCCACGATGATGGAGCGGCTGATCGAGAGACCCATCCCGAGTCCTTCCCGCTTGGTGGTGTAGAACGGCTCGAAAACCTTTGATTGCTGCTCTTCGGTGAGTCCCGGCCCGGTATCGTTGACCGTGACTGAGATGAATTCTTCATCCAACCGGGCGACACGGACCCGAACGCGGCGCCGATCGACCGCGACATGCTCCAGGGCATCGAACGCGTTCAGGAGCAGATTGAGAATGACCTGCTGCAACTGAACCCGGTCGCCGATCGCCATGCAGCGCTCCGGACCCGGTTCGACCCCGACTTCGACATGGCGGATCACCGCGTCGCTATGGACAAGCGTCACGACTTCCTGCACCAGCGCAATGAGGTCGAGCGGCTCGGGCTCGACCCGGCCTTTCTTGAAAAGCGATCGCAGACGGCGGATGACCTCGCTGGCGCGGTTGCTATCAGAAACAATCTCGGAAAGGATTTCGCGCACCTCCGCGAGGCCCTCGGGGCCGGAGGCGAGAAAGTGCTGGGCCGCTTGCGTGTTGCTGAGAATCGCCGTCAACGGCTGATTCAGCTCATGCGCGAGCGAGGCGGACAGCTCACCGAGCATCGTGACCCGCGACAGGTGGGCGAGTTCGTTCCGCTGCCGCGCGGCCTCGATCCCGGCCCTCCGGCGCTCGGTGGTGTCAACTATTGTGGCCAGGACCAAAGCCCCACTCGGGCCGTCGATGGAATTCAGACCCACTTCGATCGAGATCTCGGCGCCGCCTTTCCGCAAACCGAACAGTTCGCGGTTCATCCCCATGCGCCGCGAGGTCGGATGCCGTGTGTACTCCTCCCGCAACTCCGGATGCACCTTTCGAAATCGCTCCGGCAAGAGCACCTCCAACGGACGCCCGACGAGTTCGTCGCGCGAGTACCCGAAGACCTGTTCCGCCTGGGCATTGACAAGTTCGATCACGCCATCGCGGTTGGTCACGATCATGGCGCTCGGCGCGGCCTCGACGACGAGGCGGAATCGCTCCTCGGAGCGGCGCCGCCCGCGTCGCCGGCCATTGCTCACCAGCCACGCCCCGGCGCCGGCCACCGCAATGGCCGCGAGGATGGAACCAACGCGGAACCAGGTGGTCTGCCAGTAAAAGTGCTCGATCACGAACGACACTTCGGCGCCGTTGCGGTCCCACAAGCCGTCGTTGTTCGCCGCGCGGACCCTAAAGGTATGTTGCCCGGGCGGCAGACTGTCGTAGTAGGCCTCGCGACGGCCGCCCACCGGTCGCCACCCGGCGTCGCTGCCTTCGAGCATCACTTCGTATGCGACTTTCTCCGGAGAAGTGAAACTCAACGCGGCGTATCGGATCTCGACGCCCCGGCTCCCGGGTGGCAGCGTCAGAGGCGAGGTGGAACCGCCGTTCACGCTGACACGCTGCAATGACTGGTCGTTCGATCCACCTGGCGAAGCGGACGGCCGTCGGTAGGACAATTCGACGATGTCCACCGGGGGTAGGATGTCATTGAGTCGGATCGATGTCGGGTCGGACATCGCCACGCCAGTCTGCACGGTGAACCAAAGTCGGCCGCGCGGGTCGCGGGCGATCGTCGGCTGCCGACGGGAGGCGAAGGAGAGCGTTTCGAGGCCGTCGCCGCGATCAAAGAGCTGAAAGTCGCTGAGGGAGGTCGTGCCGTCCGCCGCCGCGCGGAGGTGATCGTGCGCGACCCGCAGCACTCCCCGAGGGGTTGTCAGCCAGTAGTACCCGCGGCCATCATCGATCAACCCCGAGATGGTCTTCAACGCCTCCGGCTCTGCGATGCGGTCGATCCTTCCGGCACGCCATCGCACGAGGCCGTCATGACAGGCGAGCCACATCGAGCCGTCCCGATCCGCGGCCATGCCTTCGACCCCCGTGATCGGGTCGCCGTGCTCGTCGACCACCGCTTCGAATCGGTCGTTGATCCGCCGGTACACGGCCTCGCCGGTGGTCGCCCAGATGTCGCCCGCCGAAGACTCGGCGAAGCAGAACGCGCCGAAGAATGACTGTCCGTCGCCCGGCTCCAAACTCTCGAACCGATCGCCTTCGTACAGCGCGATGGTCTGACCGCCACTGATCCACATGCGACCCCGCGAGTCCTCGAACAACGCGATGACATTGTTCCCTCCCGTGTCCGTCGCGTTCAACCAGCGGACCTCGTTGCCGTCCATGATCGCGGCGCGCGCGCCGAAGTACCCCACCCAGAGGCGACCGGCGCGATCACGCAGCACGCTCTGAATGTATGGCTCGCTCCCATGCGGCCATCCCGGAACTTCAACGGCGCCAACCTTCGAGCCGTCCCATCGGAAAAGCCCGCGCCCATAGGTAGCAATCAGGATCGAGCCGTCCGTATCAGGGCACGACGAAGTGACGGTGAAGCGCGGGAGCCCTTCGGCGGGGCCGACCGTGTGAAATCGGCGCGGCTTGAACCGGGAAAGCCCGCCGCCGCTGGCGCCGACCCAGATGTTGTGCTCTCGATCCTCGAAGACAAAGCGGATACTGTCTCGGAGCAGGCCGTCGTTAGTCGTCCAGCGGGCGACCTCGCCCGAGGGTGCGACGCGGCACACGCCGCGGTCGTAGGTCGAGACCCAGACATGCGACTCGCTGTCCTCGTAGATGTGCCAGACTCCGCCCGGCCGCTCGGAGAGCACGCGGCGCGCCACCTCCCGCCCCCCGACATACTTCCGGAGTTCCGCGCCGATCAGGATCCAGAGTCCGCCCCCGCGTCCCGCGCCGCACGCGATCGCCGACGGCTCGGTGATGTCGACCATCGACTCCCACGCACTCCCGTTCCAGCGCCCGATGAAGGTGTTCTGCGCGCACCACCAGAGGCCGTCGGTATCCACCCCGGCGAAATACATCGAGCCCGGCGATCCCGGTGCTGGCAGTTCGTGGAGCTGATCGTCACGGAACTCAAGGATCTTCTCGTTGTAAGTGGTCAGGAGGATGTCGCCGTTGCCCCTCTCGGCGAACGACTTGACCATGTCTCCCGTCCACCCGTCGGCCTCAACGAGTTCGCGTGTCTGACCTCCCGAGAGAATGAACAGGCCTTCGTAGGTGCTCATCCAAAGCCGGCCGGCCGAGTCCAGATGGAGGTTGACGACACCCGGGCCGCGCCCCGCGGCGGTCTGCGGATCGCCGTACTCGCTGAAGCCGACACCGTCGAACTGCGCCAGGCCGCCGAAGGTCCCGACGATGAGGTACCCGGCGTCCGTCTGCGCCATCGCTGTAGCGGAATTCTCGGGCAGACCATCCACGGTTTCCCATGTATCGATGATGTAGGTGGGCATGGGCGCGCGGGTCTCGTCGCCCATCGCCGCGGGAGTCTCAGGGGATAACACCACGATCAACGCGGCGACCAGCCCGGCCGTGCTCACCCACCATCGGCGTCCCACCGTCCCGCGTCCTCTCTGCCGGCTGCAGCCAGGGAAGCGGACCATTCTACGGTTCGTCGGGGGTGGAGGTCTCGACATCGATCCGGGGCGTGGTTGGGGTACCGTGTACTCATGGAGTTCGATACCCGACCGATTGGCGCCGCGGTCTTCGAAGCGCGAGGGCTGACCAAGGTCTATGGTCAGGGTCCATCGGCGGTGCACGCGCTGCGGGGCGTCGATCTGGACCTTTACGCGGGTGAGTTTGTCGTCATGCTCGGCCCCTCGGGGAGCGGGAAGTCGACCCTCCTGAACATCCTCGGTGGCCTGGACACTCCAACATCGGGCGTCGTCCGCTACCGCGATCACTCGCTGACGGACAACAACGATGCCGCGCTCACGCGGTATCGGCGCGAGCATGTGGGCTTTGTCTTTCAGTTCTACAACCTGATCCCCTCGCTCACAGCCCGTGAGAATGTCGAGCTGGTCACGGACATCGCCGAGAATCCGATGCCGGCGCTCGACGCTCTGGACATGGTGCAGCTCCGCCCGCGGGCGGATCACTTCCCCTCCCAGCTCTCCGGCGGCGAGCAGCAGCGCGTCGCCATTGCCCGCGCCATCGCCAAGCGTCCGGAGGTGCTGCTCTGCGACGAGCCGACGGGTGCGCTGGACGCGGCCACCGGAATCACCGTGCTCCAGGCCATTGCCAGGATCAACACCGAGATCGGCACGACGGCGTGCATCATTACACACAACGCCGTGATCGCGAGAATGGCCGACAGAGTGATCAAACTCTCCAACGGGCAGATCGCCGAGATCGAGGTCAACCGGATGCGCCTGACGGCGACGGAGCTCACTTGGTAAGTCATGTCAGCGCTCTCGACCAAGCTCGTCCGGGACCTGCTCCAGCTCAAGGCGCCGTTGCTGGCGATCGCTTTGGTCATGGCATGCGGTGTCGCGGGGCTGGTCATGACGCGGACGGCCTCGCTGTCGCTGCGGAACAGCGTCGATACCTATTACGACCGCTACCGATTCGCAGACTTGTTTGTGAGTCTGAAGCGCGCCCCGCTGGCCGTGACCGATCAGATCGCGGCCATCCCGGGGATCGCCCTCTCGGAGGCCAGGGTGACCGTCGAGGTCACGCTGGATGTCCCCGGCGTCATCGAGCCGGCGGTGGGGAGGGTGATCTCGATCCCCGACGACCGGCCGCCGGCCCTCCACAGGATCTATCTCCGAAAGGGACGCCTGCCGGACCCCGACCGGGAGGGAGAGGTTCTCGTCGGTGAGGCCTTTGCCGAAGCGGTCGGGCTGGGGCCCGGCGATACCGTCGAGGCCGTGATCAACGGCACGCGCGATGTACTTCGGATCACCGGAGTCGCCCTCTCACCCGAGTTCGTTTACGCCATCAGGCCGGGCGGGTTCGTCCCCGATGACAAGCGGTTCGCCGTGTTCTGGATGCCTCGTCGGCAGTTGGCTCCGCTCTTCGACATGGAGGGCGCGTTCAACGACCTGATCGTCCGGCTCTCGCCGGGCGCCGCCGAGCAGCGCACCATCGATGGACTCGACGCCGTCCTGGACCGCTACGGCGGGGGCGGGGCGTATTCCCGCGACGAGCAGACCTCGCACCGCTACATCACCGACGAGCTCGATCAACTCCGCACCATGGGCACCGTCATGCCGACGGTGTTCCTGTTCGTCAGCGCGATGCTCGTCAATATCGTTCTGGCCCGGCTGATCCGCACCCAGCGGGAGCAGATCGCCGTACTCCGCGCGTTCGGATACTCGCGATGGAGCATCGGCTCCCACTATCTCTCGCTGGCGCTGGCGGTGGCGCTGACCGGCGCGGTGCTGGGGGTCATCGTCGGTGCGATCATGGGGAAGTCGATGCTCGGCCTGTATGGCAGGTTCTACCGGCTGCCGATCATCGAATTCGAACTGGGACTTGGGGCCGCGGCCGCGTCCATCAGCGCCACCTCGGCCGCCGCGTTCCTCGGAGCGGTGCACGCGGTGGCCGGGGCGATGCGGCTGCCGCCGGCGGAGGCGATGCGGCCCGAACCGCCGGGGAATTACCACGCGTCCGTGATCGATCGTTCCCGAATGCTGTCGGGGCTGGCGCCCTCCACCAAGATGTTTCTCCGACACATCGAGCGCCGCCCATTGCGGGCCATGGTCTCGATCGTCGGGATGTCGCTGGCGATCTCCGTCCTGACCATGGGCACCTACATCTCCGACGCCATTGACTACCTCATCGATCATCAGTTCGGCGCCGCCGATCGATACGACATGAGCGTGTCCTTCATTGAGCCGAGAACGACAGGCGCGGTTCACGAGATCGCCTCGCTCCCCGGCGTTATCAACACCGAGCCGTTCCGCGTCGTCTCGGCCCGGCTCAGTCACAATCATCGGACGGAACGGCAGGCGATCATCGGCGTCCCGATCGACCCCGAGCTCAGCCGCGTGCTGGACGACAAGGGCCGGCCGATCCGCGTCCCGACATCGGGGCTGGTGCTGACCGAGGCGCTGGCCAAGCAACTCGGCGCCGCGCCGGGGGACGCCGTGACCGTGGAGGTTCTTGAAGGCCAGCGCCCGGTACTCGTTTCGCGGGTCGAGGGCCTGGCCCGATCCTATGTGGGCTCCGGCGCGTACATGAGTCTCGACGCCCTGCACGGGGTGTTACGCGAGGGAGATGTCGCCAGCGGCGTGCATCTCACCTTCGACCCTCGGGAGACCGGGGCGTTCTTCGCGCGGCTCAAGGACACGCCTCAGGTTGCGTCGACCGTCGTGAAGCGTGCGGCGCTCGAGAGTTTCGAGAACACCCTCGCGGAGAGCATCATGATCATGCGCGCGTTCAACCTGTCCTTCGCCTGCGTGATCGCCGTCGGCGTCGTCTACAACAGCGCCCGAATCGCGCTGGCCGAACGGGCGCGGGAACTCGCCACACTCCGGGTCCTGGGGATGTCCAGGGGTGAGATCGCGGCCATCTTCTTCGGTGAGCTGGCGCTTCTCATGCTGGCGGCGATCCCCGTCGGCCTGACCGGCGGGTATGTTCTCTGCAAAGTCATGTCCTCGCTGATGTCCACCGAGACCCACCGCATCCCGTTCGTGATCAGCCCCGGCACGATGGCGTTCGCCGTCGCCGTTGTGCTCGCGGCCGCCATCGTCACCGCGCTCGATTCCAAGCGGCAGCTCGACGAGATCGATCTGATCGCTGTATTGAAGGCATCCGCATGAAGCCGCTCCAGACCGCCAAACGATTCACGCTGCCCCTCATCCTTGTCGCCGCATTGGCCGGCGCCATTGTCATCGGGGCGATGCCGCGGGCCGTGCGCGTCGACCTCGAACCCGTCGCCCGCGGACCCGTCCTTGTCACTGTCAACGAGGACGGCCAGACACGGGTCATCGACCGATATGTCGTCTTCAGCCCCCTGGAAGGTCAGCTCGAACGAATCGCGCTCAAGGCGGGCGATGCGATCATCCAAGGTGACACGATACTGGCGCGGATCGATCCGAGCGACCCCTCGTTGCTCGATGCACGCAGCCGCGCCGCGGCCGAAGCACGAATCAGCGCCGCCGAGGCCGCGGTGTCACGGAATGAAGCGCAGCTGTCCGCCGCACGCGCGGAGCAGGAGTACGCCCAGAGCGAGCTGTCGCGGATCACACGCGCAGATGAGAGCTCCGCGGCCTCTCCGCTGGATCGCGATCGCGCCGAGCTCGCCGTGATTCTGCGATCACAGGAGGTCCGTTCGACGGAGTTCGCGCTGCAGATCGCACGGTTCGAACTCGAACAAGCCCGTGCCGCGCTTGTTGAAGCCACGCCGGATGACGCGGAGCGCCGATCCTTCGAGATCCCGTCGCCGATCAATGGGCGTGTGCTACGCGTCGTCCGGGACAGCGCCGGCGTGATCACGCCTGGCGCACCGCTCCTGGAAGTCGGTGACACCACCCGGCTCGAGGTGGAAGTCGATGTGCTCTCCCAGGACGCCGTCCGGATCGTCCCCGGTGATCGTGCGATCATCGAACGGTGGGGGGGAAGCGATGCCCTCGAAGGGCGCGTGCGCCTCGTGGAACCGTCGGGATTCACGAAAGTCTCGGCGCTGGGTGTGGAGGAGCAGCGTGTCCTGGTTATCATCGACTTTGTCGAACCGGCCGCGATCCGTGATCGCCTGGGCGACGGTTTCCGCGTCGATGTCAGGATCATCATTGATGAAGAGTCCGATGCTCTGCTCGCGCCCACCGGGGCCGTGTTCCCGTATGGGGACGGCTGGGCGACCTTCGCAGCCCGGGGCAACAGAGCCGAACTCCGTCCCATCGTGGTCGGGCTTCGTAACGACCATCATGTTCAGGTGCTCGACGGGTTGACGGCGAACGACCTCGTGATTGTGTATCCCAGCGACCGTGTGGAAGATCGCGCCCGGATCAAGTCGCGATAGCCCTCCCGGGCAGGGCCCGTACGACGAAGGCATGATCTACGCGATTCCTTGGGCCGGGGTCAACCGGGACTCGCCGTGACGGTACGAGTCTCGCGAAAGGGGTGTGATCGCATGCGCACATTCTCCCGTCGGTCGTTTCTCGCCATCGGTCCCGGGGCCGCACTCGCCGCGTCCGCGGCCGCGGGAGCCGCCGCGAACAACCCAACGGAAATCCCCGCGACCTTCCCCGCCACGATCAGCGATCGGGCACGAGAGATTGTCGGGGCCAGCCACGCCCGCATCGACCGGGTCCGCGAACTGCTCGCCGAGGACGCCGGCCTGGCCAAGGCCGCGTGGGACTGGGGCTACGGCGACTGGGAGAGCGCGATCGGCGCGGCATCGCACACCGGCCAGAAGGAGATCATCGAACTCCTCCTGGCGCACGGCGCGCGTCCGACGCTGTTCACACTCGCAACGCTCGATCAAGTCGACGCCGTTCGCGCGGTGCTCGAACATGTGCCCGGCGCGGCCGCGCTGGAGGGGCCGCACAGCATCTCGCTTTATGACCACGCCTGGGCCGGGGAAGCCGAACGCGTGATGGAGTACCTGGAAGCGGCCGGGCGCCATCCTCCCGATCCATTCACCATCGCGCAGGCCGACGCCGAACCCTATCTCGGCGTGTACGCATGGGGAACGGGCGAGAAAGATCGGTTCACCGTCGAGTGGATCCAGCGCCGGTCGAGGATCTCACTGACGCGCGCCGGGCACTTCCCGATCAACATGATTCCCCTGGGCGGTCATCGGTTCTCGCCCGCGGGAGCACGCCATGTCACGATCCGATTCGAACTGGCCGACGGCCGGGCATCCCGGGTGACTGTTCCGTGGTCCGGGGTCACCGTCACCGCGGGGCGTATCTAGACCTTCCGCGCCGGTCGGGCCCTTCGCCCCGACTCATGGGCAGGAACTGTTCCAGTTCCCCAGCACGGCGTTGAGGTCGTCCACATTGATGAGCCCATCGTCGCCCGCCAGATCCAGCGGTGAGCCGACACCGACATTCGTGTTCCAGACGCTGAGAATGGCGTTCAGGTCGTCGACATCCACCATGAAGTCGCCGGTGGCATCGCCGCGGCAGCCGGCGGGCGTGACCACGCCGGTCAGGTGAATCGTGAGAGGAGTCCCTTCCTGCGCGGTGGCGATCGTGCGGTCGTCGAAGGTTCGGAATGTGTATGTAGCCGAAAACTCGCCGGGCGCGTCATCGGAGAGGACGGCGGAGAATGTCTGGCCGGACGGCAAGGCCGCGACCACACCGAGTGTGGTCGAGAGCGCGTCGGTGTCGCCCGTCGCGCTGTCCGGCTCGACATCGAGCCCGGCCAGGAACATCGGATCGCCGGCCGTGATGTTGTAGAGATCGAACGCAACCACCGCATCGCCCGATCCCTGGGCGATCGAGCCAAGGTCGAGCACCAGCGAGTCGGAATTCATTGAGGGATCGAACGACGCGTCGGCGTGATCGAGCACGGCACCCATGATCAGGATGATGTCATCGGTGTCATTCGCGGCGCGTCCCGCCCCCGCGCCCGTGGTGATGTCGAGGTTGTTGATGGTGATCATCGCGAGCTTGGCGCCCGCGGTCGCCATCGACGCTTCATCGAGCCCGACAGCGATCTGCTTCGAGTCCGCACCGGTCGTGTTGATCTTGAACGCGTTGTAGCGTCCCGCGTTCTCGCTGGCCGCCCCGACACCGGGCGTCACCTCGAAATAGGTGCCGTCGTTGCCGCTCCGAGACACCGTCACGATCGCGGCCTGAGGCACATCGCCCACCAGGGCGTCGGCGAGCATGACGACGGTCTCGGAGAAGCCGTCCGACTCCGGCGCATCGCCGACGAATACCTGCGAGTCGTTGTTCTGATCGACATAGATCGACCACACAAACCACGGGTGATCGACAAAGGCGTTGCGGTTGTTCGTGGGGAATGGGTTGCCCTCGGCGCCGAAGATCACCTGATTCCGCCGGCGCTCGAACGAGTCGGGCGGGTCGAGGTAGTTCCACGCGATCAGTGAGTCGAGATTGCCCATCTGATTGCCCGTCGGGAAGGTATTGACCAGCGAGATACCGAGCGAGGTCCATCGAGTATCGGAGTAAAAGAGACTCCGCGCGATGTCGCCCTTGTCAAAGTCGCCGGGGAAGTAGTACGACCCCTGAGCGCCGTAGCCGCCCGTCGTGGTCGAGAAGCCGAACGGTGAGTTCCCGCGCGCCGAGTTGATCCCGGGATTGCAGGGACGCAGCGCGTGCGGGTCGCCGAGATTCCCCATCGAAGAGTTGGACACGCTGCCCGGTTGACGAGACTCAGGCCACACATGCTCGCGGTTCCAGCTCGTGCCGCCGTTCCAGACCCCCGAAACCTGCGTACGGCTGTACACGAGGTAGATCATCCCGGGGTTGCCGGGGTTGGCGTCATGGAACGCGGCCGAGTTGCGGAAGTCGCCGTAGGTGCGCTGGGTGTGCCCCGCCGACATCGCCGCGGTGAGCTGCGCCTTCAGCGTCGCCCCCGTCCCCGTGGCCCCGGCGTAGTACGAGGGCGGCGGGTCGTACGCATCGGCCACCACAGCCGTGCCTATGCCCAGCACCAACAACGCGGAACAACCCTGCGCCCACCATCGCGGCATCTTCATGGATCGCCTCTCCTCATACGGTCCGGACCGACCCACCATAGCATGGGGGCCGCCCCCGTTCCCCGGCGGTTTCCGCCAATTTCCGGCGAGATTCGCGGGCCTCTCCGGCCGGCGGTGCGGTACTCGGACCCACCCTCGGCGAGTCGCGCAACGCGAACCGGCCCCGAATTCGGGGCCGGCTCTTCAAGCTGGAGTTCCTGGAAGAAACGGAGGGGATTGAGAGGAGAGCAACCGAGGCCGTCCGAGCAGATCAGGCCCGACGACGCCGGGCCGCGATCAGACCGACGCCACCAAGAAGTGCCGCACCGGCGGGGGCGGGCACCGGATGCGTCAGCACGCGGACCTGGACGACATCCATGGTGGGGGTCTGCGATACGAAGTTGAACGAGAGCGTGTTGCCGCTGA
>CAZSLT010000021.1:0-22771 GCA_964607595.1 uncultured Phycisphaeraceae bacterium | reverse complement strand
TCGCCCGCGCGTACAACGCCAACCAGCCGCACTCGGGCAAGATCATGTCCGGCGGCATCGACTCGAACGCGCTGACGCGCCCGAAGAAGTTCTTCGGTTCGGCCCGCGCGATCGAGGACGGCGGCTCGCTGACGATCCTGGGCACCGCGCTCGTCGATACCGGCTCGAAGGCGGACGAGGTGATCTTCGAGGAGTTCAAGGGCACGGGTAACTCGGAATTGCACCTGGACCGCAAGCTGGTGGATAAGCGCATCTGGCCGGCGATCGATGTTTCTTCCTCCGGCACGCGGCGCGAGGAGCTGCTGCTGGACCCGAAGGAGCTCGAGCTGACCTACCGCCTGCGCAAGGTGCTTGCCGACATGAATGTCGTCGAGGCGATGGAGCTCGTGAAGAGCCGTTTGAAGAAGACCAAGTCCAACGCCGAGTTCCTCATGACGATGAACCTCGGCTGAGCCGGGGGCGACGCCAGCCATGCACGGACCGCTTACGGCGCTTGTGTTCATCATCGCGCTCGGGGTCGCGGCGCAGTGGGCCGCGCACCGGCTGCGGTTCCCGTCGATTCTCCTGCTGCTCGGCGCCGGCTTTCTCGTCGGCCCGGTGGCGCGCGCGCTGTTCCCCGACGGGCCGTTCCTGGACCCCAACGGGCTGCTCGGCGATCTGCTGATGCCGATCGTGTCTCTGAGCGTCGGGCTCATCCTCTACGAGGGCGGGCTGACGCTGAAGTTCTCCGAGATCCGCAGAACGGGCGGCGTGGTGTATGCGCTGGTGAGCGTGGGGGCGCTGGTCACTTGGATCGTCGCGGCGGCGGCGGCGCGGTGGATCGTCGGGCTCGAGTCGCGGATGGCGATGCTGCTGGGGGCGATCGTCGTTGTCTCCGGCCCGACTGTGGTGGGGCCGATGCTGCGCCAGCTCCGGCCGACCGGACCGGCGGGTCCGATTCTCAAATGGGAAGGCATCCTCATCGACCCGATCGGCGTGCTGCTGGCGGTGCTCGTGTTCGAGGTGCTGCTGGTCCATTCGGGTGGGGATCCCGTCACGACCGCGATCGTTCTGGCGAGCAAGACGGCGCTGGTCGGCATCGGCATCGGGCTGGGTGCGGGCGTGCTGATGGCCGAGCTGCTGCGCCGGTTCCTGATCCCCGATGATCTGCACAACCCGGTCTCGATTATGTTCGTGCTCGGGGCGTACGCGCTGTCCGATGCATTCGCGCACGAGTCGGGGCTGTTCGCCGCGACCGTGATGGGCTTGTATCTGGCCAATCAGCGGCGGGCGGAGGTCGAGCACATCGCCGAGTTCAAGGAGAGCATCCGTGCCTTGCTGCTCGGGGTGCTGTTCATCGTTCTGGCGGCGCGGCTGCAACTCGAGAATCTCCGTGTGATCGGCTGGAGCGCGCTGGCGTTCGTCGCGGTGCTGATCGTCGTGGCGCGCCCCTTGTCGGTGTTCGTCTCGACGCTCTCCTCGAAAATCGCAGTGAAGGACAAGGTGCTGCTCGCCTGGTTCATGCCCAGGGGAATCGTCGCGGCGGCCCTGGCGTCGGTGTTCGCGCTGCGCCTCGCCGAGCTCGGGCATCCGCAGGCGGGGCAACTGCTACCGCTGGTGTTCTCGGTCATCGTCGTGACGATCCTGGTGTATGGCCTGACGGTGCCGTTCCTGGCGCGGCGGCTGGGGCTGGCGAACCCCAGCCCGCAGGGCCTCGTGCTGGTGAGCGCGCGGCCGTGGGTGCGTCAACTGGCCTCGCTGCTGATCGAACGCGGGTTCCCGGTGCGGATCGTTGATACGAATTGGGCGAATGTCGCCGAGTCCCGGATGGAAGGGATTCCGACGACCGCGGCGAATGTGCTGGACGACTCGCTCATCGAGGACATCGACCTGGCCGGGACGGGACGGCTGCTCGCGTTGACGCCGAATGATCTGGCCAACCGCGCCGCGGCGCGGCGGTTCGCGCCGATCTTCGGGCGGGCCAATGTGTTCGTGCTGCCGGCGGGCGAAAAGAAGGCCGCGGGCGCCGGTTCGCATCGGCCGTTCGGGCGGACGCTGTTTGCGGCGGGGATGTCGGCCGCGGTGATCGAGAGCCGCGTCGCCGCCGGCGCGCGGTTCAAGGCGACGAAGATCACCGAGGAGTTCACCTGGGCGTCTTTCCGCGAGCGATACGGCGCCGAGGCGTTGCCGGTGATGCTGATCACCGCCGAGAATACGCTGCGGGTCATCGGCGCGGACGAGAAGGCCGATCCGAAGGCGGGGCAGACGGTGATCGCGTTGGTGAAGGATGTGGCGTCTGAAGGCGGCGGCAAGCCGCCGACGACGGCGCGTGGATCAACCGGTTCGAGCGGCGGACTACCAAGCGCCGTGTGATGCGCCCTGCGCATCGACCCATTCGGGGGCCCAGACGAAGGACAGGTGCCGGACTTCGATGCCGGTCTTCCTCGGCGAGACCTCGACGGCATTGATGTCATCGCCCATGGAGGCGACGCGCTGCTCGGTCTCCTTGAGATCGCGTTCGAAATGGGCATTGAGATCATCGATGTCCGCACGGACGGTCTCGGCGCTCTCTTGCGCGCGGGTGACATCGCCGGCCTCTCGGGCGCTGCGGCTGGCGCCGCGTGCCGCGGTTCCGGCGCGGCCGATGGTCCCGGACGACACCTTTTTGCGTCCCAGCACGGCGTTGAGGATGGCGGTTCCGAACGAGACCGCGGCGGAGACCTTTGCGTCGCGGGCCTGGGCCTTCTGGACCTCGACGCGCTGCTCGGCCTTGCGGAGGCGTTCTTCGAGCGTCGCCAGTTTCGGCGCGTACTTGCGGCGGAGGGCTTCGACATCCTCGTCGCGCCGTTCGCGGGCGATGATCTGCACGCGGAGCCGGAACTCGCGCTCGCTCTCGCCGGGGCGGGAGGTTTCGCCGAGCGTGGCGCAGCGCCAGAGGGTGATGCGCTCGTCACGATAGATCGCGGCCTTGAAGTCGCGCTCCCAGTCCTTGTAGGGCGTCTTGAGCGTGGCTTGTCGGGGGATTTCGGCGAACACCGCCGCGTCCTCGCCGCGGCGCTCGAGGTCTTCGGCGCGGAGTTCGGTGGGCTGGGCGCGGGACCACTCGACGGTGACGGGGCCGTCGCTCATGAGGACGAGTCGGCCGAGGTCGCGTGACTCGTCGAGACCGAATTTGGCGTCGATGAATCGTGCCGCGGCCTCGCCGAGGAGCGCGGCGCGATAGCGGAGCGTCTGGCCTTCACCGGCGCGCTGGCGCACCGGGAGGAAGTAGGCGGTGAGCCACTCGGGCAGGACGGGCGCACCGGCGGAGGCGGGCGCGACGGATTGCTGCGTCGGCGGCGGCGCGGGGGGCGGCGGGGGAGCGGCGGCAGTCGCCTCTTCCGACGCGGGTGACTCTCGGGTCGCCTTGCGATTGGCCGTGAGTGATTTGATCTGATCGCGCGTGAGCGGGCCGCGGAGGTAACTCATCGCCCAGCGCGTGTGCATGACGACGGGGCCGTCCTCGTGGACATTGTGGAGCAGGAAGACGCGGCTGGAGAGGCGTGAGAGCGTGCGGTCCATCTCGGCGCGAGAGAACGACCCGACGGCGGCGCCCTCGAGGCCGTCGAGCACGCGCTCCTTGTCGCGTTCGGTCTGGAGCCGTCCGATGAACCATGTGCCGGCGTTGGAGAGCCCTTTGTAGTCGAGGTCCACCGGGTTCTGGGTCGCCAGCACGACGCCGACGCCGAAAGCGCGCGCCTGCTTCATGAGCGTCAGCAGCGGCGCCTTGCTCGGCACATTGGCCACGGGCGGGCAATATCCGGCGATCTCGTCCATGTAGATGAGCGCGCGGAGACTGGTGGTGCCGGGTTGCGTGCGGACCCAGCCGACGACGCGATTGAGAAGCGTGCTGACGAAGAACATGCGCTCGGCGTCGGAGAGGTGCGAGATCGAAAGGACGCTGACGCGGGGCTTGCCTTCCTTCGTGTAGAGGAGCGAGCCGATGTCGAGCGCTTCGCCCCGCGTCCACGCGGCGAAGGAGGGCGACGCCACCACACCGTTGAGGCGCATCGCCAGCGCGAAGCGGTCTTTGGGCGGGAAGAAGGTGTCGATCTCCATGACGCCGACGCGCCGGACGGGGGGCGTCTGCACGCGCGCGATGAGCGTGGGCAGATCAACGCTCTCGCCCCGGGCCCAGGCGTCGGAAAGGATGGTCGAGAGCAGGATGTGTTCGCGGCTCTGCACGGGGTCGGCGTCGATGCCGACGAGGCCGAGCACACTGGTGGCGGTGCTGGAGATGCGCTCGCGGAAGAGATCGGCGTCCTCTCGGATGGCGGGCTCGGGCGCGTCGAACGAACGAAGGATGGAGAGTTCGAGCCCGGCGCTACTGCCGGGGGTGTAAACGGCGAAGTCGGCCGCGGCACGCAAGCGGGCGATGCGGGCGCCGTCCTGGCCCCATTCGGCGAGCCCGTTGCTCCAGAGTTCGGCCTGCTTCTGCGCGAATTCGGGGATGGATTGCCCCTTGCGCCGGGCCTCGTCGGCGCTGGCCCAGGGCTCGAAGTCCGACGGGCGCAACTCCGGGAAGGTCAGCAGCAGGTTCGAGAGATCGCCCTTGGGGTCGATGACCAGCGCGGGGATGCCATCGATCGCGGCCTCTTCGAGCAGGCCGATGCACAGCCCGGTCTTGCCCGAGCCGGTCATGCCGACGCAGACGGCGTGGGTGGTGAGGTCCTTGGAGTCGTAGAGGATGGTCTCGTCGGTGACCGCGCCGGCGTCGAGGTCGTAGCGGCGGCCGAGATAGAACCGGCCGAGTTTCTCGTAGTCCTGAGTCTCCATGGCGACGACAGGGTAACGAACCGGTCGGGGCGATATGCTCGGCGCATGGCCAGCAGCAAGAAGAAGCAGGGCGTGGCGGCGACGGTGCTGACGGTGATCGCCGCGATCGTGATCGTCATCCTCCAGCAGGGCCAGTCCGGCCCGGCGGGCGGGACGGCGCCCGCGCCGGGCGGCGGCGGGTCGGCAACTGTCGGCGGCCGGGCGGCGGTCATCGAGGCGTTCGAGGATCGGCGCTCGGATGTGCATGTGGAGGTGGACGCGACGGTCGCCAAGATTCTGCCGGATGATGAGGACGGCGATGCTCACCAGCGGTTCCTGGTGCGGCTGCCCGGCTTTGAGCACACCGTCCTGATCTCGCACAACATCGATCTGGCCCCGCGTGTGCCGCTGCGTGTCGGCGACAGCGTGCGGGTCAAGGGCGAGTATGAGTGGTCGTCGCTGGGCGGGGTGATTCACTGGACGCACCACAACCCGAACCGCAACCCACGCCACCCGGGGGGCTGGGTCGAGCACGAGGGGACCCGATATCAATGAGCGCCGTGCCGCCGCGGCCGGCCAATAATCCGGTGTCACGGGGAGCGGGCGGGCGTCACGATGCAGGGACGCCCACCGATCCGGAGGAGACAGCCATGATGCGCCGATGCGCCCGAACCTTGCTTCCCTGCCTTGCCGCGATGGTTTCGCTCGCGGCTCTGTCCGGTTGCCAGTCCGAGCCGCCGCGGGTGCCGAACCAGGGCGCGACGACGACGGCGCCGCTGGACAAGCGTCTGCCCTCGGAGCGGGGTCTGGCCTCGCGCGACCTGGTGACGGCGACGGATGAGATGGTGGAGTCGATCGCCAACCATCCGGAGTTCATCAACGCGCCGTACCGGGTGCAGATCGTGATGGACCGGGTGGTGAATCGGACAACGATGCCGGCGCGGGACTTTGACATCTACCTGGCGCGGATCCGGGCGCACCTGAACGAGTCGGGCGCGCGTTACAACCTCGGCTTCGTGCTGCCCAAGGCCGAGATCGAGGACCTGCGGCGCAAGGAGGGGCTGGACCCGGTGGGGTCTTCCGATTTCGCCTCGAAGGCGGATTATGTGCTCCGCGGGGTGTTCTACGACGCCCCCTCGGGCGGGACGAACACCTATCTGCTGACCTTCCAGGTCGTCGATCTGCATGATGCGCAGATCACCTGGGAGGGTTCGTACGAGGTCAAGTTCGCCGGTGCGTGAGACGCGGCTCCAATGGTGCGCATTGGTGATCGGCGTGGCGGGCGCGGCGTGCCTTCCGGCGTGTTCGTCGCCGCGAGTGAACACGACGATGCTGGAGTGGTCCGACATCGCGCGGATGACGGACCGGATGGCCGAGGACCTGGCCACGCACCCGGAGATCGCCTCGCGCGACGCGGCGTCGGCGCCGTGGGTGTGGTCGATGGACCGCGTGCGCAACCTCACCGAGCACCCGATGCGCGACGCCGAGAAGTGGGGCGCGATGGCGCGGTTCCGCACGCTGCTCTCGGAGGGCCGCTTCGGGCGCGAGCGCGCGGTCTCGTTCATCCTGCCGCCCGAAGAGTGGGAGCGGTACGCCTCGGAGATGTTCGATCCGCGGGCCGCGCGGCTGGCGCCGACGCACGCGCTGCGGGCCGAGTTCCGGTCCGACACTGCGTCCTCACTGCGGGCGCGGTCGGATGCGTACCTCTGCGCCTTCCAACTGGTCGATCTCGCCGACGGGGAGATTCTGTGGGAGGGCGCCTACGAGACGAAGTTCAGCGTGCAGCGCTCCGAGCTCGACTGACCGACTTGTGCAGCCATGCCGATCCGACGCTCCAGCCCGATGTTTCTGCTCGCCGCGACGGTGCTCGGCGGGTGCGCTTCGGCGCCGGACAATTCAGTATCCGCGGGGCGGATGTTCTCCGAGTACCGATTCCCGCGGACGCGGGAGGCGCTGCGTCCGGGCGCGTACGCCGAGCCGCTGCACGAGAACTCGCTGCTGGCGTTGTCCCAGTTGGGCATGGCGGCGCTGGCGGACGGGGACGCGGCGGAGGCGACGCTGGCGCTGCGGCGGTCGTACGAACTGATCGAGTCGGCGCAGATCAACGACCCGGCGCGGGCCGCGGCCGCGACGCTGCTGTCGGACAAGGCGCGGGTGTGGAAGGGCGAACCGGGGGAGCAGGCGATGACGCTGTACGCGTTCGGCGTGGCGTCGGCGCTGGCGGGGAACTGGGAAGATGCGCGGATCGGGGCGCGCGGCGCGACGCGCCGGCTGCGTGACTACACGGGCGGCGCCTCCGATGGGGAGCGCGACACGGAGTTCACGGCCGCGTACCTGCTGGAGGCGGTGGCCGACGCGGTGATTCACAAGGAGAGCGCGGCGGGCGAGCTGGCGCTCGCGGCCGACCCGCGCGCCGGCGCGATCATTGCGGCGATCGCGGGCCAGCGTTTCAACACGGTGGTGTTCGTGGACGCGGGGATGGGGCCGCGGAAACTGGCGTATGGCTCGAATCTCGCCGAGACGGGCTGGCGGGCGCGTCAGGAGGCGCCCGATGCGCCGCTGGCGATCTCGTTCAACGGCTACGCGGTCGGCGCGTCGGGGCCGGCGCTGGATGTGAACGCGCTGGTGGCGGCGAACCGACATGACCCGCTGGCGGACGAACGGCGGGTGCGCGGCGCGCTGGGCGACGCGGCGGTTCTCGGCGGGGCCGTGGTGATCGGCTCGCGCTCGGACTCGCAGACGAACGCGCTGGTGGGGCTGGGCGTGATCGCGGCGGGGCTGCTGGCCAAGACCGGGGCCGAGGCGGACACGCGCCACAACGCGCTGCTGCCGGCGTCGTCGTCGGTGGCGGTGCTGGACCTGCCGGCGCTCACGGCGCCGCTGGTCATCGAGATCGCCGGGTATCCGGCGTCGCGCACGGTGCTTCCGGAGTTCACACCGGGCACAGCGGAGTCGCCGGCGGTGGTGTATCTGCGTCTGCCGGACATCGACCGCTCGCCGGGCTTTCTCGCGAGCGAGGCGGTATTCCATTCGAACGACGCCTCGATGCCGCGGACGGGCGACTTGCCGTGGATTCTCGGCGGGCGGTGCGTGGCGACGCCGACGCAACGCGTGCTGGAGGTGTACCAGTCCGGCGGGTATCTGGAGGGGATGTCGCTCGAGGATCTGCGCCGGCTGTACGCGCTGGAGGGCGTGATTCTCGACGTCGGGCCGGTCGACGAACGCTCGATGTCGGACCCCGATCGGTACCGGCATGTGCTCGAGGGCGGGCGGGCGTTGTTCACGCCCGCGCCGGGCACGCTGGCGTACAAACGAATCATGTGCGAACCCCACCCCGCGCACGCGCCGCGCTCGCCCGAGGTCGCCGAATTGCAGCGCCGATACGCAACCACGCCACCCATTGCCAACGGAGAAACACCATGAAGTCTTACGGGCTCATCGCCGCGTCGCTCCTCGCCTCCGCCGCGCTCGCGCTGCCGGGGTGCAAAGTCCAGCGCGACACCTCGCCCTACGCCGGCCAGCCGGACCCCGACCGCCCGAATGTGAACCCGCGGATCATCACCTCGACGCCGGACCTGATGGTGGCGCTGGGCTTTGACGAGCCGATCGTGGTTCGCGAGAACGACATTCTGCGCGCGTCGGTGCCGACGCGGTCGCTGGGGGATGAGCGGTACCTGCTTGATTACCGGTTCGTGTTCTACGACGAGCGCGGGCTGGAGATCGAGCCGGTGATGGGGTGGCGGTTCATCGCGCTTGAGCCGCGGGAGCAACGCCGGATCGAGGCCCGCGCGCTGGACAGCCGGGCGCAGGACTGGCGACTGCAGATCAAATGGTCGAACCGCTGACGGCTCAAACCGCGATCAGAGCGAGGTGTTCCAGTTCGAGAGGACGACATTCAGGTCGTCCACATCGACCATGCCGTCCTTGCTGAGATCGCCGAAGGCGACGCCGGGATCATCGGTGCGGAGCCAGTTGGAGAGGACGACATTGAGATCGTCGACATCGACCGTGCCGTCGTTGGTGGCATCGCCCATGAGGAAGGGCGCGATGGGGACGGTGATGTTGTCCATCACGACCGGGGCGCTCTTGCCGGTGGCGACCCACGCGTCGTAGAGGTCGGTGCCGACATTCGGCGTGGGGGCGTCGACCTCGTCACGGAGGAACTCGATGTACTCCTTGGAGGAGGTCTGGTAGTAGAGGGTGATCTCGGCGCTGGCGGCGCCGGTCGGGATGGCGTAGCGGGTGTCGTCCCAGTGCTGGCCGTCGTCGTAGGAATACCCGACGGGGTGGGCCTGGACGGCCTCGAACGCGGCATTGGTGTAGCCCATCGGCGGGATGCGGTTGTCGAAGAACAGTTTGTTGTTCAGCGCGAGGTGGAAGCTTTCGCCCTCGGGCTGGCCGCTGGCCGCGGCGACGGTCGCGTCGATGCCGTGCTTGGTCTGATAGACCTTGGTGTCCTCGACGAGGTCGGCGGTGGCGGTGTCGTAGTAGCCGCGTTCCTCGATCAACTGGCTCATGCCGTCGAAGAACTTGACATTGACCCAGATGCGCCGGCCCTCGGGATAGCCGGTCAGGAGCTTATGGCCGCAGTGGTTGGTGACGCGGACGGTCAGTTCGCAGGAATACTGGTTCGCGGTGGTGTCGGTGGCCAGGGCGAGCATGTTCTCGGTGTCGACCTTGGCGACATTGATCATGTCGATCTGCTCGGAGTCGAGCTCCCCGTCGTAGACATGCAGGATCATGTCCAGGATCCAGCGGTTGGCGCCCTGCCACGAGTGGTAGGGCAGATTCTCGCGGACGCTGGGGCCGAGGAAGGGGTTGCAGCCGGTGCCGGTGACACGGGGCATGTGGCAGCCCTGGCAAGAGTCCACGACGGGCTCGTTGCCGCCGAACCGGCCCTTGGTGTCCACGCCGCCGGGCTGGGCGTAGGCGCTGTTGAGGAACTCGCTGTAGGTGCGCTGCTCGGGGAACATGTCGAGCTTGGTGGCGGTGGGGTGGGGCGCATCGAAGGCGTTGGGCGCGTAGGAGTCGGTCGGGGCGGGGGTCATGCCGCCGACGCGCGAGTGCACCGGATTGCTGACATCGTGGCACGAGCCGCACATATCGGCTTCCTGATGGAAGGGCGAGTAGAGCCACGCGTGGGGCGGCTCGAAGCCGGGCTGCGGGAAGTCGAAGGGTCCGCGGCGGACATCAATCGGGTCGAACACGATGTTCGCGTTGCCGAACTCGGTGGGCGCGCTGGCCAGCGCGTTGATGATCATTTGATCGACGGAGGGGCTGACGCCGGGGTTGTAGATGGGGTCCACCATGCGGTGGCAGGCGTTGCAGTTGACGCCCTCGGCGATGTCGGAGGGGAAGAGCCCGGTCTCGGGGTTGTCGGGGTCGTTGGCGCGCCCGGCCTCCCAGGCGCGGGGGGAGTGGCATCGGAAGCAGAAGGTCTCGGCGGCCTGCCCGGCGTCCTGCTTGGCGATGACACGGGCCACGCCGAAGAGGGGATCGCGCACGGAGTGCGCGTGCATCGAGCCGAGCCAGCGGCCGGGCTCGTGGTATGGGGTCTGGCCCGGATCGGGATCGGCGCTCCAGCCGGCGTGGCAGAACCCGCAGGAACTAAAGGACAGGATGGTGTCCATCAGCTCCCCCTGCTGGGTGCCGGGGCCGAAGAAGTCGTTGGTGGTGGCGGGCAACTGCATGCCCCCGGCGGAGGCGGGGGCGCTCAATAGACCGACCGCGGCGCCGACCGACAGAATCAGCACCGCGCCGCCCCTCACAAACGGCTGACATCCCTGCATTGCTCTCTCTCCCAGCTTGTTGGTCCGGACCCATCGAGTCTACGCCCCCTTCGTTGGTCGGCAAGATGTTCCGCACTCGGAGGGGGCCAAGTTCCCCGTTGTCCCACAATCGGTCGCGTCGACCCTCCCAGCCGACGCGGAAACTCGCCCTCGGCACCCCCTTGGGGCCGATATCACTCCCATGCCAACCGCGACAAAGCCATCCCGCGCGCCCAAAAAGGGCGGTTCCAATCCCCCGACTCCCGAGCCGCCCGTCGGGCTGCGGCTTGCCTGGCTGGCGGGGATCTTCATCTGGGCGATCCTTCTGGCGGCGATGTTGAGTTACTCGCCGGCGGATGCGCCCGGCCATGCCGCGGCCCCGATCCGCTCGGGCTCGGCGGTGGAGAACTGGATCGGGCCGGTGGGCGCGGCCGCGTCGTACCACATCTTCCTGATGCTCGGCTCGGGGGCGTGGGTGCTGCTGCTGGCGGTCGGGGCGCAGTTGTTCGTCGGCCTGCGTGACGGACGCGTGAATCAGGCGGCGCTGCGCGGGGCGGGGATCGTGATGCTGGCGCTGTCGCTCTCGGCGTTCCACGCGTTGCTGCTGCCGACCTGGTCGAGCGCCCCGCAGGGGGCGGGCGGCCTGCTGGCGATCGTGACGGTGCACGAACTGGTCACGCGGTTCGGCTCGCTGGGGACGGGGATGTGGCTGGCGCTGTTCGCGGTCGTGGGGGCGACGGTGGCGTTCGACCGCTGGTTGATCGTGGCACCGGTGATGATCGCGCACGGGCTGGGCAAGGGCGTGGGGGCGCTGGCGCACCTGAGGGGCGTGATGGCGCGGGTGGCGCAGCGGCCGGCGCGCGACAACGACATTGATGACGACCCACGCCTGCGGGCGGTGGCGGCGCTGGCGGGGGCCGCGGCCCGGGGCGGGATCAAGACCAGGAAGCGGCGCACGAAGGCCGAGCGACTGCGCGAGGACGCGGGCGACCTCGGCGGGGTGTCGCGCTTCGACCCGGACGCGGAAGTGCTCGATGAGGCGGAGGATGAGTACGAGGTTGACGAAGACGAGGATGATGAGGACGACGCCGAGGCGGAGGACGCCTACGACGACGATGACGAGGATGAAGACGGGGACGAGGACGATCTGCCGGGCGCTCCGCAGGTGTTCGACGCCGAGCAGCTGCGCCAGAAGATCGCCAAGCTGCCCGTCCACTTCGCAGGATCGGTGAAGAAGTCGGCGACGCAAGAGGATCTGGAGCAGCTCCGCGCCCTTCGCAAGAGCGAGGAAGAGGCGGACAAGAACTACGCCTTCCCCGGGCTGGACCTGCTCGAGGAGCCGGAGGTCAACTTCTCGCAGGAGCTCGAGTCCTACATCCGCGAGCAGGCCGAGGCGCTGGAGCAGGCGCTGCAGACCTACAACATCGACGGCGAGGTTGTGGGGATCGACTCGGGCCCGGTGATCACGCTGTACCAGGTGCGGCTGGCGCCGGGGACGAAGGTGAACTCGATCACCTCGATCAGCTCCGACCTGGCGCGGTCGCTCAAGGCGAGCAACATCCGCATCGTGCCCAACACCGAGGGGCTCGACACGGTGGGCATCGAGGTGCCGAACCGCAAGAAGGAGAAGGTGCGCCTCAAGGAACTGATGTCGTGCTCGACCAAGATCAGCAAGATGAAGCTGCCGATGTTCCTGGGCAAGGACGCATCCGGCAATCCGCTGATCGTGGACCTGGCGGAGCTGCCGCACATGCTGATCGCCGGCACGACCGGCTCGGGCAAGTCGGTGTGCATGAACGCGATTCTCATGGGCTTCCTCTATACGCAGAAGCCCAGCGACATGAAGCTGGTGCTGGTCGACCCGAAGATGGTCGAGCTCTCGCAGTTCCGCGACATCCCGCACCTGATGTGCCCGGTGGTGACAGAGATGGGCAAGGCCGCGGCGATCCTGGAGTGGGCCGTCACGAAGATGGACGAGCGGTACGAGCTGCTGGCCGAGGCGGGGGTCCGCGACATCGCGGCGTACAACAACCTCACCTGGGACGACCTCAAGGAGCGGTTCAACCCGCAGAGCGAGCTCGAGGAGGCCCGCATCCCGCGGAAGCTGCCGTATATGGTGTTCGTCATCGACGAACTGGCGGACATGATGATGACCAACAAGGAGGTCGAGTCGTCGATCGTCCGCATCGCCCAGAAGGCCCGCGCGGTCGGCATCCACCTGATTCTGGCGACGCAGCGCCCGCAGGCGAATGTCGTGACCGGCCTGATCAAGTCGAACATGCCGGGGCGTGTGTCGTTCAAGGTCGCCTCGGGCATGGACTCTCGGATCGTGCTGGATCAGAAGGGCGGCGAGGTGCTGCTGGGCCAGGGCGACATGCTGATGATCACGCCGCGGTCGAGCGTGGCGATCCGCGCCCAGGGCACTCTGGTGGACGACGCCGAGATCCGGCGGGTCGTGCGGTTCGTGCGCGAGGTGTCGGCGCCGTCGTTCGAGCGTACGCTGATCCAGCTCAACTCCTCCGGCGTCGCGGCCATGACGGCCGAGGAGCACGAGGAAAAGATGCGTCAGAGCGCCGAGGAGGACCCGCTCTTCGACCGTGCGGTCGAGATCGTGCTGGAGACCAAGCGCGGCTCGGTGTCGCTGCTGCAGCGCCGGCTGGCGATCGGCTACACGCGGGCGTCGCGCCTGATCGAGCTCATGGGCATCGCCGGCATCATCGGCCAGCACAAGGGCACGGTGGCGCGCGAGGTCGCGATGACGGCCGAGGAGTGGAAGGCGATCAAGGAGCAGGCCGCGATGGACGCGGGGGATGAGGAAGACTCGCTCTTCCCCAAGCCCGCGCCCGCCCCGCGCCCGGCGCTCCCGGCGTCGCGCCCGGCGAGCGTGGCCGCGCCGTGGGAGGACGACGCCCCGGCGATGGCGACAGACGATCTGGACGATCTGCCCGTGGGCACGACGCCGGTCGCCTCGGCGAGCGCGGCGTACCAGTCCGCATCCTTCGACGACGACGATGAGGAGGAGGACGGCGACGGTGACGACACCGCGACGCTGACGGACGAGTCTGAGGAAGTGGAGGAGGAGGAGGACGAGGAGGGGGCCGAAGCCGAGGACGAGTACGAAGAGGGCGATGAGGAGGAAGAGGACGAGGACGCCGAGGCGGAGGATGAGTACGAGGCGGAGGACTCCGACGACGACGAAGAAGACGAAGAGGACGAGGAGGACGCCGAGGCGGAGGTCGAGGCCGCGGAAGGTGAGGAGGAGGGGGACGAGGACGGAGAGGACGAGGAAGAAGTCGAGTACGAGTATGTCGACGAGGACGGGAATCCGATCCCCGCCGATCAGCTCGGCGAGTACGACTTCGGTGATGAGTCTGAAGAAGAGGAAGAAGAAGAGGAAGAAGAAGTCGTCTGATCGCGGTGGACACGCTTGATGACTCAAAGGCCGGGGCTACCCGGCCTTTTTCATGCGCGGCGCGGCAAGGAAACGACCCAGAGCCCCAAAGGTTGCGCAAACTTCCGGATGATTCGAGGGAATTCGGGGTGTGAATCGTACCGGCTCGATTACCCTTGGGGACTCCACCGCCCCCAACGCCAACTTCACTTACTCACCGAAGGCCACAACCGAATGAAGCGCTCACGAGCCGTTCTGTACACCGCGTCGATTCTCGGCGCGGCGACGATCGTCATGGCCGGCGACCTGATCCCGCCGGCGGGCCCGGTCGCCCCAACGATGAAGGCCCTGTCGGAGGTCGAGCCGCGGATCGCGATCAACGCGGCCAACACGCCCGGCGACGCCAACAGCACCTTCAAAATCACCCAGCCCGGTTCCTACTACCTGACGGGGAACATCACCGGCGCGGCCGGGAGGCACGGCATCGAGATCGGCAACAATGATGTGACGATCGACCTGATGGGCCACACGCTGCGGGGCGTCGGCGGGTCACTCGACGGTGTGTCCCGCGACACGGGGTTCAGGAACAGCGTGCGCATCGTCAATGGTGTGATCCGCGACTGGGGCGGCGACGGCGTGGACCTCACGCTCGGGTCCGGCTTCCATCTTGAGGATCTGCGGCTGGTCGCCAACGGCGGGAACGGGGCGTCGCTCGATCAGGCCTCGGTCATCGTGTCCTGCGTCGCCACGGACAACGGGCTCCGCGGTCTCAACGCCGGGACACATTGCGAGATCCGTGGGTGCGCCGCGTACCAGAACGGCACGGACGGCATCGGGTTCACCAACACGGCGGCGATCACGGACTGCGTCGCCTCCTCCAATATGGCCACCGGGATCTTCGGCGGCGGGAGCGGCGTGGTCTCGCGTTGCGTCGTGTCGCTCAACACGACGATCGGCATCCGGCTCTTCGACGGGATGATCTCCGATTGCAACGCGGGCGGGAACTTCGGCGACGGGATCGTGCTGCTCAGCGGCGGAATGATCTCCGACTGCGTCTCGGAGAACAACGGGACCAACGGGATCGT
Source organism: uncultured Phycisphaeraceae bacterium (assembly GCA_964607595.1). Taxonomy (GTDB): domain Bacteria; phylum Planctomycetota; class Phycisphaerae; order Phycisphaerales; family UBA1924; genus JACKHC01. The sequence continues at coordinate 7,754 of CAZSLT010000021.1, read as the reverse complement.
GGCCGGGCAGCGTACGCGCATCGTCGGCAACTCGTGCCAGTCCAACGGGCTGAGCAACGCCAGCGCCGGCATCCAAGTCACGGGCTCGGACAATGTCATCGACTCGAACACCTGCGCTTCCAACGGCAAGGGGATCGATGTGGACGGTACGGGCAATGTCATCATCCGCAACACTTGCACGGCCGGCGTGTCGAGCTACGACATTGTCGCCAACAACCGGTACGGCCCGATCGTGAATGTGCCGTCGCTCGGGACCGCGGCCGTCAACGGCGACATCGCCCCCTCGACGATGACCACGACCGACCCGCTCGCGAACTTCTCGTACTGATCGCCGTCACGCCACCGTCAGCGAGAACGAGACCGCCAAGGCGAGGTGGGCAATGAACCACGCGCCGACGGCGGTGTCGTCGCGCCTTGAAGCGCTCGCCCACGCGGTCAGCACGGCGCCCCACGCCGCGATCACCGCGGGCCACGGGCCCCACCAGGCGTGATGGGCGCCGTACGCGGCCAGAAGGACCAGCGCGCCGAGCATGACGATGACATCGAACGAGGTCGAGGCCCGCCCGAGGCGGGTCGCGGTGGTGCGGAGCCCCTCGCCGCGGTCGAGCGGCTCGTCGCGTCGCAGGCAGAGCAGCACATAGACGCTCAGCGCCAGCGCGCCGATGATCGTGGCCCAGAAGACGCCGTGGCTGAGCAACTGTGTCTCGGCGAGCCGATGCGTGAGCTCGGCGACGCGGTCCGCGGCACGCGTGGCCTCTTCGGAGTTGACCGCCGAGACTCTGAGTTCCGCGTCGTCTCGGATCGCGTTGTCGAGCATGATCTCCAGCCGGTCCTTGCGGCTCTCGGCCGAGATCTGCACGAGCGTCGCCGGGCCGATGAGGACCACCAGCGGCAGAATCCACTCGGCCCAGGCGAACCGCGAACGCCGAACGCGCTCGGCCGACCCATCGGACCAGATCTCCATGAGCACGAGCGCGAGCAGGGCGGTCGCCCCGATCTTCCACTGCACGAACAGCAGCGCGAATCCGAGGGCCAGCGCGACGATGCCGAGGATCGCGCGGGCGATCTCGATTGTGCGGAGGTCGAACCAATCGATGTTGCGCCGGAGGGCCAGTCGCGGCTCGCCGCCGCGGCGGAGCACGGACGCGTCGACGCCGGCGAAGCCGAAGAGGACGAGCGCGGCGTGCGTCATCACCATGAGCCACCCGCCGGACTCGCTGGCGCGCATCCAGAGCATGGCGTAGGGCAGCGCAAAGAGCAGCATCGGCAGCCGCAACGACCCGAAGAGTGTCAGGACGCGTCCCATGTGGCGGGCATCCTACCCGGCTGGGCGTCGGGACGAGGGGACGCGTCGGGCCTAGCGCGTCAGGGCGTAGGCCAGGATGTTGGCGTTGACCTCGCCAGCATTGCGGATTTCGTTGCCGCCGCAGCAGCAGCAGCCGCCGCCGGCGTTCTGGGTGTCGTTGAGGCCCTCGGGGGAGTAGACGACGCGCAGGCGTCCGTCGATCTCGATGCCGAAGACCTCGGCCTCGGTGCCGCGCCGCTTGGCGTCCAGACGCCTGATGTCGAAGATTGTGTGAAAGACCTCGTGGTCGAGCGGGAGTTCCTTGAGTTCGGCGTCGGGGAGGATGCGTTCGAGCGTTCGCTTCATCGAGGCGTTCCACGCGGCGTTGGAACAGCCCGCCGAGGCGAGCAGGAACCCCCCGGAGGTCAGGAACCGGCGCGCGTTCTCGATCTCCTCGGCGGTCAGTTCGAAGGACCCCTCACCGGTCATGATCGCGAAGGGGAACTCGAACATCTCCTGCGACTGCAGGTCCACCTGCGAGAACCGCGGATCGACGCGGATCTCGGTCTCCCGGGACACATCGCGCAGGAAGTGATCGCTGAAGCACACGCTGCTCTTGCGCTCGGCGCCGTAGGTCAGCATGGCGACCCGCACCCGGCCCTCGCTGATGCGCCCCCCACTCCCGGCATCCCCGTCCTGCCGCCGCGCCTCAGCGCCGGGGCTGATCATCGCCATGGTGCATGCCGCGCCGACCACAGTCGCCGTCGCGATCCAACGGTTCCATCTCATTGCTGACCTCCGCTCCGGCTCGCTTCGCGCGCGATCCGCTCGAAATACGCCGATACGACATCCTTGTAGGCCGGGGGCACATGGACAAATGCCGCGGCCTCCGCGCCCGTCAATCCCCGCGGGATCGACACCCCCCCGCCCTCCTGCCCGTCCTGCCGGCCCGACGGGGACCCGCCCGCGGACGGACCGCCGACGCCCTGGGCGACCTCGCCGTCGACCTCGCGCACCGTTTCGGTCGACTCCTCGTACAGCATCTGATTGAAGAACCGCGAGCGCTCGCGCGTGCCGTCATCGGCGCGCTGCGCTTCGCCGCCGGGAGCCGCGGGCGAACCGGCGCCGCGGTTGCCCTGCCCGCCCTCGGCGTTGCCGGGCGATCCGCCCGGTGACTCACCGCTTTGCGCTTCGCCCCCGGGTTGTTGGCCGGGCTGATCGCCTGATTGCTCTCCGGCCTGCTCGCCGCCCGGTTCCCGTCGGCGATTCTGCGACAACTGATCGAGCGTGTTCGGTTTGCCGCCGCCGCCCATCGATCGGCCGTCGCTCTGGCCGGATGACGAACCGCTCGCTCCCGATGATTGCTCGCTGTTCTGGGGATCGCCGGGCTTGCGGAGCGACATCTCCTGGTCCATGTCCTGCGGGCTCGGCTCCCCGGGCTCACCCTGCCCCGGGTCCTGGTACAGCGACTCAAGCGCCTCGGCCGCGGCCAGCGCGCGCTCGGCCGCGCCGGTGAGGTCGCCGTTCCGCAGCATGGACGCGGCGCCCTCCATCATCGAGGGGGCGTCGCTGAGCACGACGCTCTCGGCGAGGTCGATCGCCGACTGGCCCATCTTCGGCAGCAGCGGCGTCAGCCCTGTCTCGGCCTGGCGAAGTGTGGCGCGGAGGCGCTGGATGCGCATTCTCGCTTCATCGAGCGCGGCGCGCACCGCCGCGTCCGCGTCGGCGCTGAGTTCGACCGGCGCGGCACCGATCACGGCGATCCAGATCACATCGAGCACCGACCGCAGCGCCACCGATCCCCCGCCGGTTTCCTCGTACGACTCGCCGGCCTCTTCGAGATACGCCTCGATCTGCTCGAGCACCTCCAGGGCGCGGCGGATCTCCTCGACGATCGGCGTGAGTTTTTCAGCGCCCGGCTCGTCGTCCCGGGCCGGCATGGCGTCCAGCGTGCTCAGACCGTCGGCGATCGGTGCGGTCTGGCGGTACACCTCATCCATGACGAGCTCGGCGCTCTTCTGAATCAGCGCGCGCGTCGAGTCGCCGGCAAGATCGCTGGGCAATCGCACGGCCGCGTCCCCGACGGCATCGATCGCGCCCTGCACCTTCGTGCGTTCATCGAGAATGGAGCGCGCCAGGGCCGAGGGGGACTCCCTGCTGCCGAGTTCGTGGGCGGCGCGATCGCCGAGCGTGCGCAGGTCGCGGACCGACTGCTCGATCTGCGCCTGGATCGCCTCCTGGCGCGCTGCCAATTCCTCGCGTGCCGTCTCGTCGCCCTCGGTCATCGTGGCGAGCCGGTCGGCGAGCAGGCGTTGCTTCCGCGCGGCGTCATCGACTTGTTCGAGCGTGCGCTGGAGTTGGTCGGCGAGTTCGAGTGCCGCGGCCGGGCGCTGGATGTCCAGCCCCGCCTCGTCGGCGGCGAGCGCCGCGCGCGGGGCGTCCTCTTCCAGCGCCTCGTTCAGTTTCTCAAGCCACTCTCCCACGCGGGCGCGGTCGAGTTGCTGCGATTGGGCGCCGGGGTCGCTCTCCGGCTGGTCGCCTTGCGGACTCTCCTCGCCGGCGTCTTGTGGATCGGTCGGCTGCTCCCCGGACTCTTCCTGGGCACCATCGTCATCGGATGGCTCCTTGGCGAGACCCGGCGTCTGGGGCGTTTCCATGGCCTCCAGCCGTTCCAGCAGACGCTCCAGCGGCTCGCGCATCTGCTGGTCGAACTCGACCGCGTCGGGCAGATCGAGCCGGCGGCGGATCTCATCGGCCAGCGCATCACGCTCGTCGCCGAACGACTCGGCACGCCGCTCGAGCGCCCGCGCCGAGCGCTCCATCGCTTCCGGCAACGCCTCATCGGCGCCGAGGCGGTCCATGTCGCGCGCCAGTTCTCGCGCCTCGGCCCGCAGATCCTGCGCACGCTCGTCCAGCCGCTCGGCGGCGCGGGCCAGTTCTTCGTAGGGGCGCGTGATGCTCTCGGCAGTGAGTTCCTCGGCGAACCGCCGCGCGAACTCCTCCCGGTCCAGCACGCGGATCGTCACCGTCTCGCTCACGCCCCGCTGTGGCCCGCCGAACTCCGGCGCCCGCGCATCCCGCGCCTCGAACCAAACCTCGATGCGGTCCCCCGCGGATGCGCCGAAGTCTGTCGTCGAACGGGACACCCGGCCCTCGGCCGAGCGGCCGAGCCCCGAGGTCCACGAGAGCGATCCATCGCCGGCGGTCGCCTCGGATCGGATCAGCCGCCAGCGCAGATCGAGCGATGTCACGGCGACATCGTCCGTAGCCACACCAGCCATCGGTGCCGCGGCGCCCGCGAGCACGAAGACCTCGCCCGCGCGGGCCGGCTCCTCGATCACGACGCTGGGGGGCGCATCCTCGATCACACGCAGGCGCGCCGTGGCGGAGTCGTCGCACGCCAGACCGCCGACGCCGACCGGACGGATGGCCAGCGTCCGCTCGCCGGGGGCATCGAAGCGCAACTCCTGGAAGGCCTCGCGCCCGCTCACGCCGGCGCCGGCCGTGACGCTCGCGCCGGGCTGCTCGACGCTCTGTAGTTCCATCGTCGTCAGCACGCGCAGCACGACGGTCGAGCCGACGAGCACGCCGATCGCCTCGCGGTCCTCTCCCAGCGAGACGCCCGTGTGGACGACCTCGTCGAGCCCGGTGTAGGCCGGCGGCCGGACGCGCAGCTCGACCGACTCGATCCGCGGTCGCATCTCCGGCTCGATGGTCCACACGCGCGACACGCCCGCGCCCTTGCCCTCGACGCGGAACCGCGCCGGGGCGCGGACATCGCGGATGATCGCCGTGAACTCGCCCGTCCGCGCGTCTTCCACAGTCCCCGCCTGCGCCGACATCGCCGAGCGGTCGATCGCGCGTCCGCGCTCGTCCACCGCCACGAAATCGAGCATCGTCGCGACGGCGCCCACTTTCCGATTGAGCGTGACACGCACCGTGACATCATCGCCCGCCAGCACGCGGGCCGGCTCCCACGACGCTTGGAAATCGGTCATCGTGAAGGGCGGGTGATCGCCGAACGGGTCGGCGATCCGCGGCAGTCCCATCGCGAAGAGACGCGGCGATGCCAGCCACACCGCGCCGACGACCGCTGCGACGATCAGCGACACCCCCCAGGCGCGCTTGACGCCCCGGACATCGACCACGCCTTTGACCGTGATGCCCCGGGCTTGCTCGTCGCCGCGAGCCACGACCCGGCGGGACAACTCGCGGGTGACTTCGTCGCCCCCGGCCCCGGCCGGCCCGGCGAGCACGCGCCGAAGCTGCAGCGCGTTGATGAGCGCGTTGCCGGCAACCCCGGCGCGCTCCTCGATGAGCCGCGCGGCCCGTTCGGCCTTCATCCGGCGCACGGCGCGCGCGGGGATCAATCCGAGTATCACCCGCGCCGTCATCAGCAGCAGGAGGACGCCGACCCCGGCACGCACCACCGCGGGCAGGGGCATCGAGGCGTCGATGACCAGCGCCGCCAGCAGCGCCGCCGCGACGGGCCACGCGGCCGCGCCCGTGCGCTCGCCCCGGCTCGCCCATCGCGCACGGGAGATCACGGAGCGAACACGCCCGTCGAGCGCCCCGCCGCCACGGACACCCGTCGCGGTCGGGTTGGTGTATGGCTTCATCGCGGCAGGTTCCTGTGAGTTCGTCATGGCAGCCCCCCGCGTCGGCGCCAGAACCATTCGGCGCACAGCACCGAGACGATCGAGGCGAACACCCACCACGAGTCCCACGCGGGCTCGCGGGTGGTCCGTGAGCGCCGGGCCAAGACCTCGCCCTGGATGACATCGAGCAACTGTCGCGGCTGGGCGATCTCGAACATCTGCCCGCCCGTGGAGCGGGCCAGCGAGGCCAGTTCCTCGGGGCGGGCCGCGGTGTCGTCGAACTCCACCCGGTCCTCGTACACGGCAACGCGCGTCGAGAGCGACTCGGGCCTCATGCCATCGGCGCGGAGCTCCACGCGGTAGACACCCTGCTGCTCGGGCATAAAGGAACCGGCGAAACGCTCGCCGCGCGGGCCGTCCGGCGACATTACGACTTCTTCATCCTGACCATCGGGCCCGACGACGCGGACACGCGGCGTGAAGCCGTCGTCGGCGTACCGCGCCCGCACCTGCACGCGGACCGCCTGACCGGGGCGCGCCGTGACGCGGTCGGTCGAGAGCGCCACATCCTGGCCGGGCAGGAAGTCGCCGCCCATCACGAGCCAGCGCACCGTGCGCGACCAGAACATTTGATAGACACTCGAATACTCCTCCAGCGCCGCGGGCAGGAATCCCCAGCGCCAGAGGCCGTCGGTCATCACGGCCAGCGTGCGGCCACGACCGGCGTGCATGTGCGCCACCGCGGCCGCGTCCTCCGACCCGCTCCCCCCGCCGCTGCGCTGGCGGAGCCAGACCACGCTGAGCGCCTTCTCGTCCTCGACGCTGGTCGCGGCGATCATGCCGGGCAGTTCGGTAACGACATCGCCCGCGGCACGATGGCGATCGAACGAGAGCGCCGGCTGCGCCATGCCCTCGGGCGTGACTTCGAGCCCGCGCCCGGCCAGCACCCGCCGGCCCCAGACGACGGGCGCGATCTCATCGAGGAGCTGGCCGGCGCGCCCGCCGGCGGCGCTGCCCCGGAGGAACACCAGCGCCCCGCCACGCTCCTTGACGAATCGCACGAGTTTGCCCGCTTCCTCGCCGGGGAAGAACGCCTCGACGCCCCGGCCGAGCACGATGACATCGAACTTGAAGAGCGACTCCTCGTCGAGCGGCGCGGCGATGCGCTCCCGGCGGCTCGAGACCGCGTCGGGCACATACCGCACGACCTGCATGCGCGGGCGGCCCCGCTCGAAGCCCAGGCCCTGCACCGAGGTCACCTCGACCTGCGGGTCGTCACGCATCGCCTCGACGAAAAACCGCGTGTCCCAATAGGGCTCGTTCTCGAACACGCAGACGCGCAGACGGTCGCTGGTCACGCGCACGAACGCGCGGCGTTCGTTGTTCTCGGTGTCGCGCTCGCCGGGCATCGCCTCGACGCGCGCTGTGTACTCGACGACATCGACGCCCCCGCCGGACGCGGCGTCCCGCGCGTCGGAGCGATCGGCCGGGTCGACGGCCGGCGTGATCGGGACTTCGATCTCGCGCCTGCCCCGCACGGCCACGCTCTCATCGAACACGACCTCGCCCGGATCGTCGGCGTGCATCCCCTGCCGCCGCACGACGACGCGCACGGGCTGGCCCTCGAACCCGGTCTCGCGCACGCGGACGCGGAGCGTCGTGCCCTGGCCCTCGTAGACCAGGTCGGACGCCGGGGCGACATGCACCGCCAGGTCCGCGACGCGACGCGCGCTGCCCGCGGGCACGCCGTGCACGCGCACGCCGGACGCCACCGCGCCGCCCGCCGAGGCCGCCAGCACGGCGCCGTCGGCGTCGACCGCGTCGGTCAGCACCACGACATCCGTCACCTTGGCGCTGCCGTCGGCGCGTCG
>CAZSLT010000020.1:0-23287 GCA_964607595.1 uncultured Phycisphaeraceae bacterium | reverse complement strand
TTCGATGCCGTCGACGCGGGCGAGGAGTGGGGGACCTTCTTCCGCACCAAGCCCGACCAGATCGCGCGGACGTTCGACGCCCGCCAGCTCTGGGACGAGATCAGCTACGCCGCGTGGAAGTGCGCGGACCCGGGCGTGCAGTTCGATTCGACGATCAACGCGTGGCACACCTGCCCGAGCGCGGGCCGGATCAACGCGAGCAACCCGTGCAGCGAGTACATGTTCCTCGACAACACGGCCTGCAACCTCGCCTCGCTCAACGTGCTCAAGTTCTACGACAGCGAGACCAAGGTCTTCGACGTCGCCCTCTACGAGCACGCGACGGACATCTGGACGATGGTCCTCGAGATCAGCGTGCTGATGGCCGCCTTCCCGAGCAAGGAGATTGCGCGCCTGAGCGAGCGGTACCGCACGCTGGGCCTCGGGTACGCGAACTTGGGCGCGATGCTGATGCAGGCGGGCATTCCTTATGACTCGGAAGCGGGCCGCTCGATCTGCGCGATGCTCAGCTCGATCATGACGGGCCGCTCGTACCGCCAGAGTGCACTGCTCGCCGCCGAGCACGGCGCGTTCCGCGGCTACGAGGACGACAAGGACAGCATGCTCCGCGTCATCCGCAACCACCGCCGCGCGGCCCACGGCGTGAACCGCGAGGCCAAGGAATGGGAAGACCTGCGCATCCGCCCCGTGCCGATCGACCACGAGATCGTCACCAAGGGCCGCGTCCCGCTCGCCAACTCGCGCAACCTGCTCGACCGGGCCGTCATGGTCTGGGACGAGGCATACGAGCTGGGTCTTGAGCACGGCTACCGCAACGCACAGGTCACGGTCATCGCGCCCACCGGCACGATCGGCCTGCTCATGGACTGCGATACCACCGGGGTCGAGCCGGACTTCGCGCTGGTGAAGTTCAAGAAGCTCGCCGGCGGCGGCTACTTCAAGATCGCCAACAACTCGCTGCGCCCGGCGCTCGAGGCGCTCGGGTACTCCGATGCGCAGGTCCGCGACATGCTGACCTATGTCATGGGCGCGCTCTCGCTCGATGTGCCGATGCCCTCGGTCAAAGGCGACGACCTGGGCATGTCCTTCGCCGACTGGCTCGGCGAGGCCGGGCTGACCGGCGAGGACCGCCGGCGCATCACCGACGCCCTGCCCGGCGTCTTCGAGATCGGCTTCGCGTTCAACGCGTGGACGCTCGGCGAGGATGCGCTGCGTCGCTGCGGCGTGGACCCCGAGAAGGCCAAGGCCAACCCGAGCTTCAACCTGCTCCGGCACCTCAAACTCAACGCGAAGCAGATCGAGATCCTCAACGAGCGGATCTGCGGCACGCAGACCATCGAGGGCGCGCCGCATCTGCGCGACGAGCACCTGCCCGTCTTCGACTGCGCCAACGAGTGCGGCAAGAAAGGCAAGCGGTTCATCGCCCCCGGCGGGCACATCCGCATGATGGCCGCGGCCCAGCCGTTCATCACCGGCGCCATCAGCAAGACGATCAACCTCACGAATTCCGCGACCATCGGCGACATCAAAGCGGCCTATCGGCTGAGTTGGGAGCTGGGGCTCAAGGCGAACGCTCTGTACCGCGACGGGTGCAAGCTGAGCCAGCCCCTGAGCACCAAAAGTGATGACACCGGAGGGAGTGATCGAGACTCCGATGTGGCATCGACCGAGCTGCGACTGCTGAGCGGCGAGGAGGACGAGGACGGCCTGGCCGCGGCACGCTCCGAGGTCGCCGAGGAGGTCCGCCATGTCGCGCTGGGCGCCTCGCGCGGGGATGAAGGCGACGCGATCCGCGCCACCGAGCGGATCATTCACCGCCCGATGCGCCGCCGCCTGCCCGACACCCGCCGCTCGGTGACGCACAAGTTCAACATCGCCGGCCACGAGGGCTACCTGACGATGGGGCTGTACGACGACGGCCGCCCCGGCGAACTGTTCATCACGATGGCCAAGGAGGGGTCCACGATCGGCGGTCTGATGGACTCGCTCGGCACGGCGGTGAGCGTGGCGCTGCAGTACGGCGTGCCGGTGGAGTCGCTGGTGAAGAAGTTCGCGCACCAACGATTCGAGCCGGCCGGCATGACGACCAACAAGGACATCCCCTTCGCCAAGTCGCTGGTGGACTACATCTTCCGCTGGATGGGGATGCAGTTCATCGACGGATACCGCGAGGCCAACGCGCCGCGGCGCGGGAGCGGCGGCGGTGGCGGGGAGGAGCGCCCGGCGCCCGAGCGTCAGCCGACTCGGCGCGTCGAAGCGGAGGTCCGCCCGCACGCGCCGGAGACTCGATCGGTTGTGGTGATCGAGTCCCGCACCGAGGAGACCCGTTCGACCCCGGCGGGCGTGACACAGACGAAGAGCGCGCTGTCGGTCGCCATGCTGGATTGCCAGGGCGATGCGCCGGCGTGCGAGGTGTGCGGAACGATCACGGTTCGCAACGGCACCTGTTACCGGTGCCTGAACTGCGGCCATTCGATGGGCTGCAGCTGAGTCGGAGTTGAAGTGTCGGTTCACCGCCCGCGCAGGACGCGGGGGCGGCAAGGAGTGGTGAGAGCTCATCCGGAGCGGACACGGGTTGGTGCGTGGAAGGAGTCCCAACCAGTCCCCTCACGGCAACCAGGAGACGGATCGAATGAACCCTGAGCCACGCCCGTCGGATGGAGTCGAGTCGCAGCGCACCACGCGCCGCGGCGTCGGCGGGATGAGCGTCCCACCCTTGGTCGGAGCGGAATTGTTGATGTAACCCCAGACCCACCAGTTCGGGGAACCGCGGCCCCTGCAACGGGGGCTACTTCAAGGTTCCCCGACCCTTTCGATCTCCCGGGCGGTTCCCACCACCGCTCGGGAGTTCTTCTTTTTGCTCATCGCGCCCCCCCGCGCCCCCCGCCCCCCCCGCACACGGACGACCGTCAGACCTCGAGGATTTCCTTGGACTTCTGATCGATGATCTTCGTCACCGACTCCTCGTGCTTCTTGAGCAGGTCCTGAATCTCTTCCTTGAGTGTCTCGATCTCGTCCTCGGGATAGTTCGCCGACTTGTCCTTGAGCAACTGGTCCGCGTGCTTATTGGCGTCGCGCCGGACATTCCGGATGGCGACCTTGGTCTCTTCGCCGGTCTTCTTCGCCTGCGACACCAGCTGCTGGCGGCGGTCGCCGGAGAGCGCCGGGATGTTCACGCGGATGATCTTGCCGTCCACCTGGGGGTTCAGCCCGAGTTCGCTCGTCTCGATCGCCTTGCGGATCTCGCTCACTGAGCCCGGATCGAATGGTTGGATCACGATCTGGGTCGGCTCGGGCACGCTGATCGCGGCCAGCGCCTTCAGTTCCGTCGGCGAACCGTAGTAATCGACGCGGATGTACTCGACCAGCGCGGTCGAGGCGCGCCCCGTCCGCAGGCCCCGCAGCTCGCTCTTGAGGTGCTCCACGGCCTTGTCCATCGACTTCTGGGCGTCTTTGAGAATGCTGTCGGGCGTCATCGCGCTTGCTCCCTGTCTGCCCCCGGCGAGTCTCGTGCGGTCGGCGGCGTCGTCCGCCGGCCCGTCGTAGGGGGGCCGATCAGTATACGAACCCGCCCGGGACCACGCCGGGGCCTAGTCGTGCGTGATCAGCGAGCCCGAACCCCGGCCCTCGATGGCGCGCCGGATGTTCCCCTTCGTGTCGAAGTTGAACACCAGCACGGGAAGGCGGTGCTCCTGGCACATGGTCAGCGCCGTGGCGTCCATGATCTTGAGCCCCATCTCAAGCGCCTTGCGGAATGTCAGCGTGTCGAAGCGCGTCGCCTTGGGGTCCTTCTTCGGGTCGGCCGAATACACGCCATCGACCTTCGTCGCCTTCATCAGCACATCGCACTCGAGCTCGATGGCTCGGAGTGCCGCGGTCGTGTCGGTTGTAAAGAACGGATTGCCCGTGCCCCCGGCCAGGATCACCACCCGCCCCTTCTCGAGATGCCGCATGGCGCGGAGGCGGATCAGCGGTTCGGCGACCGACGGCACCGACACCGCGGTCATGCACCGGGCATCCTGCCCGAGGTTGGTCAGGGCTTCTCGAAGCGCCACGCCGTTGATCACCGTGCCGAGCATCCCCATCTGATCCGCCGAGGCCCGGTGGATCAGTCCTTCGCTGGCCAATTGGGCGCCGCGGATGATGTTGCCCCCGCCCACGACAACGGCGATGGCCGCCCCGGCCGCCCGCGCATCGATGATCTCACCGGCGATCATCCGCAGACTCGCCGGGTCGATCCCGAACCCGCCGGGGGCGCACAACGACTCGCCAGAAAGTTTGAGCAACACCCGCCCGAATCGACCCGCCATGCCCGCTCCTTTGCCCCCGTGTCCCCGGCATTGGACCCGCCCGATCGAGGGCCCGTCAATCCCTCATCGGCCGATCCCTGCCAATCGGACGAAACCGCCGGCGCCCCACGCGGTCTATAGAGATGCGTGATCCCCTACAAACGCTCCCTGCGTGATACCGTACCGGCTGAGAAAGGGCCACGGATGACCGCCTCAGACCGGCCTGACATCGTCGCGCCGTCGATCCCGCGCACCGGCAAGTCGCGGATGATCGACGATCACCGCCGGCTCCTGCTCTGGGGCGGGCTGGCGCTCTCCCTCTTGATCCACCTGGTGCTCGCGGTGCTTGCGGGGCTTCTCTTCGTCCGTCAGCCGCCGGCCGGGCGCGCCGGCAATGCCTCCGAAGTCCAGATGGCCGTCGTTTCCGACGCCGAGATTTCGACGATCATCAACACGGCGTTACCCAGCGAGGTCCCGGCGCTCTCGCAGATTCCTGATCCCACCCTCCCCTCGCTCGACGCCTTCTCCGAGGTTCCGACCCCAGACTTCGGCACCGCATCCGTCCCGCTCTCCGACCTCGGCGGCACCGGCGGTTCTCTGGGCACCGGCGAGGGCTTCGGACCCGCCGCGGGCGGGGGCTCGGCCAGCTTCTTCGGCGTCGAGGCCCGCGGCTCGCGCTTCGCCTATATCGTCGACTCATCCGGCTCGATGGTCGCCGAGCGGCTCGACTCGCTGAAACGCGAACTCAAGAACTCCATCGACCGGCTCCCCGAGAACGCGCACTGCACCGTCATCATCTACAGCTCGCAGTCGCGTTCGCTGACCAACAACCGCTGGCTCCCCGCCGACCTGCGATCCAAGCGCCAGCTCGCCCAAGCGATCGACGCCATGGTCGCCGAGGGCGGCACCGAACCCCTCCCCGCGTTCCAGATCGGGCTGGCGATGCGCCCTCGCCCCGACGCCATCTACTTCATGACCGACGGCGAGTTCACGCCCGAGGTTGAGAACGGCCTGCTCACCGATGTCGACCGCGCCAACAACCGCGGCGGCCGGCGCACCCCGATCCACTGCATCACTTTCATCGTGCGCGACGCCGAGCAGATCATGCGTCGCGTCGCGCGGATGTCCGGCGGTTCATACACCCATGTCGAGGCACGCCAGCCGTGATCGCGCCATGCCTCATCCTTCTGAGCGCTACGGTGGCGGGCCCGGTCGAACTCCGGGGCGGCGTGCATGTCTCGGCCCCCATCATTGATGTCTCGCCCGACGGCGTGCAGGTCGGCGGGGACGAGCCCCGCATCATCCCATGGGATCAGGTCCGCACGCTCGATCCGGAGTGGTCCGCCGCCGCCGAACAGTTCAGCGCTGTCTCTGACTCCGCGTGGCGGGCGCGCGTCCGTCTGGCCCGCGGCGACGCCCCGCTGGCCGCGCCGCTCTTCGAGGACCTCTTCCCGCGATACAAGGATCGCCGCAGCGTCTTGGCGCTCATGATCGCCGAGGGCGTCTACCAGTGTCGCTACAACGCCGGTGATGCGCCCGGTGCGTTCCAGGCATGGCTGGTCGCGGCCAACCTCCGCGCCCAAGGGCTCGAGATCGCCGGCGATCCGCCGCTCAAACCGTTGCTCGACCCCGAGTCGCACCTTCCACGAGAATTCGCGCCCATCTTTCTCAGCGGGCCCGACGCGCGCCGTGTCGCCGACGCGGCGGCCGAGGCGCTCGCACTTCCGGCCGGATCCCTCGCCGATGAGATCCGGCCTGTTGTGGCCGCGTACCGGATCGCGGCCCTCCATGCTCTCGGCGAGGGGCTCGATGAACCGCTGCCGACGCCCGCGGCTCCATCCGGCGAGATCGCAGCACTCCCCTCGCTGATCGTCCGCTCGACCTCCGTCGATTCGGCGGAACGATCCACGGCACGCGACGGACTCGGCGCCTTTCTCGCGCCCTCGCACCAAGGGTCGTGGAAAGAAGCGTGGGCGCGGGCCGCGATCGGCCGTTCGCTGCTCCTTGAGAGCGATACCGACCTCCGCTCCGGCGGCGTCTTGCAACTGTTGCATCTGCCCGCCCGCTTCGCCGACTCACAACCCGATCTCTGCGCGATCGCCCTCGCCGAGACAGCGAACGAACTGCGGCGCATGAACGACGACTCGGCCGCGTCGCACCTCCGCGATGAACTCAGACGGCTCGCGCCGGGACACGACGCCGTCGCGTGGCTCGACCGCGCCATGACGGCACCACAACCCTCAGACCCACCACCACCGGGAGACCCGCCTTGATCAACCAATACGCCATCTTCTCATGGCTCGCCCAAGCGGCCCCCGCAGACGGCGGGGGGGGCGGTGGGGGTGGGGGGGGGATGTCCATCCTCGACTTCGTCCGCGCCGGCGGCACGATCGGGTATGTCATCCTCTTCCTTTCCGTCGTCGCCGTGGCCTTCGCGGTCGTGCTGGCGATCCAGATCCGCGCGTCGTCACTCGCGCCGGAGCATGTCGTCGATGGTCTGACCAAACTCGTCAAGGAGCGCCGCATCGACCGCGCGATCGCGTTCTGCGACGATACCGAGAACGCCTGCTTTCTCGGCAACATCATGGCGGCGGGCCTGACCCGCTATACGCGGTCTCCCTTCGGCGCGCTCGAGCTCAAGAGCGCCCTCGAAGAAGCAGGCACCGAGCAGGTCGCGCGCCTCTACCGGTGGACCGATGCGCTGGCGCTGATCGCCAGCATCGCGCCGATGCTCGGTCTGCTGGGCACCGTCGTGGGCATCAACGGAGCGTTCTCGACCATCTCGCGCAGCCAGGGATTCGCCCGCCCCGATCAATTGGCCGGCGACATCGCCTTGGCGCTGGTCACGACCATCATGGGCCTCGTGCTCGCCATCCCCGCCACCGCCGCGCTGACCTTCTTCCGAAACCGCATCGACGCCCTGGCCTCGGATGTCGCCGCCATCGCCGACGACATCGCGGCCCATCTCGAGGATGCGCCCGCGGCGCGCGCCGCCCCGCGTCCCGCGACCCCCGCGCCGGTTTCCGGCGGCGCGCCCGGAGGGGCGACCTCCCGATGAAACGACGCGACCCGTCAGAACGATCGAATGTCCCCGCGATCGACCTCACGGCCATGATCGATGTCGTGTTCCTGTTGATCATCTTCTTTCTCACCACCTCGTCGATGGTCGAACAGGCGCGCACCGCGCTCGAACTAGCCCGGCAGCAGGGGGAGGAACTGCCTATCCCGCCGGTCCCGCCGCTGCTCATCAACATCACCGCAGGCGGATCGTTTGTCGTCGAGAATCAGGATTTCACCATCGAGTCCCTTCTCATCCGTGTCGCGCAGGAGCAGGCGGAGTCTCAGCGTCGCGGCCAACCCCTCGAGATCACGGTCCGCGCCGACCGCCGCGCCGCGATGGAGCCTCTCAACCGGCTCGCCGCGTCGTTGGCCGAACGCGGCATCCGCTCCTGGCGGCTGGCCACGCAGTTGCCCGGCGCGCCGCCAAACACGGGCGGGAGCGGCTGAACATGCAATTCACCGCACGAAAGCGCCGCGCAACACTCCTGCGATCCGATCTCACCGCGATGATCGATGTCATCTTCCTTCTTCTCATCTTTTTCCTGCTCTCGACGACCTACGCCCCGCCAGAGGGCCACCTCGAACCCGCGCTCACGGCAGAGCACAAGGACGCCGGCGCCGCGGCGGACCTCGTCCCGCAGTTGATCGAGGTGCAGAACCGCGGTGGCCGGACCATATTCGTCGTCGGCCAGCGAGAACTCGCCGACAAGGCGGCGCTCACCGAGTTGCTCCGCGCCCTGCCCAAGGAGGGGGGCGTCTTCGTGCGTTCACAGGATGTCGTTCCCGTCGAGTGGACCATGGCCGCGCTCCAGGCCGCGCGAGACGCCGAGTTTGAGAAGGTCACCTATGTCCCGCCCGCGCGCTGACATCCGGCTGCTCTTGCCGCTGCTGCTGATGGTGTTCGCGCCGCCGCCCGCGGCCTGCGCCCAGTCCCCGGCCGAGGTCGTGGACCAATATCTCGTCGAGCACGGCCTGGCCCGGTTGCGCGCCCGGATGCTCGAGCAGGAACTGGCCAATACCGCGGGAAGCGCGAGAGTCGAACTCGCCGAGAAGCTCGCCGATCTCTATTCCGATGAACTGAACCGGGCCGAGTCCAGCGCCGAGCAGCGCGAGTGGGAGAAGCTCGCCCGGGGCCTGCTCGCTCGGGTCCCGGAGATTCAGTCCGTCGCGATGCGGCTCGAACTCGCCAAGGCGCGATTCGCCGCGGTCGAACGCACCGCCGAGGAATGGCGCCTCCGCATGATCGCCGAGGCCGACGCCATCGCCGCGGCCGAGGTGCTGCGCGACCTCGCGGCAGCGTTTCAGGACCTCGCGGGCAAAGCCCACCTCGATGTCCGCACGCTCGAGACCCAGGAAGAGTCGCCGCTCGCCGGCGACACCGATCTCATCGCCGAGTCATTGGCGCAATCGCGACAGCAGCGATCGATCGCCCACTATCTCGCGGGTTGGTGCCTGCTCTATCTCGCCGAGATGTCCCGCAGCCCCGAGGAAGCGTCCCGGCTCGCCGGCGACGCCGCGGAACAGTTCAGCTGGCTCATCGGCCCCACACCGACCCGTGTGCCCGCGCTGGACCGCGTTCCCGAGCAGCTCCTCAAGTACGAGCACATGGCGCGAGCCGCGATCGCGATCGGCGCATGCGAGTCGCTCCGCGGCAACACGGCCGACGCCCTGAGTTGGCTCGATGTCGTGGCCCGCGCCCCCGAAACGCCGCCCGGTGTCGCGTCACCGCTCCTGGCGCGACGCATCTGGGTACTCGCACGCGACAACCGCTGGTCCGACATCGACCGTGTCATCGCCGAGCGGCGCGCCGCCGCGCCGGGGCAGGAGTCCGGCGGCGGGTCCACGCTCTCGGTCGCCGAGACACGGCTGCTCGCCGTGCTCTGCCTGGAGAACGGTGCGGACTCGCCCGCACGGCGGGGCCTGCTCACGACCGCGCTGGCCGACCTGGTGTCGACCGGCGAGCACGCCCATTTGCTCGATCTTGCCAAGCGGTATGGGGCGTCGGCTCTGGCGCTCCAGGGCTTCCTCGGCGAGCACCTTTCCGGTGTCCGCGTGTACGACGAGGCGCGCATCGCGCACCGCGCCGCCGGAGAGAGCGACCAGGTCCCGACGAGCCGCCCGGCGATCGGCGCGATGTACGCCCGCGCCGCTGATGCATTCGACGCCGCGAACTCCGCCTCCGACGCCGCTCAATTCCCGGAAACCCACGCCGCGAATCTCATGCTGCTCGGCTTGTCGCTGTATTTCGCCGGCGAGTTCGCGGGGGACGACACATCCGCCCGCGCCGTGAATGCGCTGCTTGAAGCACGCGATAAGTCCCTCAATGACTCGCTCGCTTCGGAGTCCATGTGGATGGCGATCAGGACGCTCGAGGTGCATCTGGAACGCCACCCTCAGGACCGCGACGCCCGCTCACGCATGCTCGAGTTAATGGCCGGGTTCACGGATCGATACCCCGGCAGCGATCGATCCTCCGAGATCGCGCTGCGCCGGGCGCTCTCCGACGCCAGGGCCGATGAAACTTCGCTTCGGCTGCTCCTGACGGTCCCGGAGTCGGCTCCCCTGTACGACAGCGC
Organism: uncultured Phycisphaeraceae bacterium; assembly: GCA_964607595.1. Taxonomy (GTDB): domain Bacteria; phylum Planctomycetota; class Phycisphaerae; order Phycisphaerales; family UBA1924; genus JACKHC01. Next base: position 13,362 of record CAZSLT010000020.1, on the reverse strand, counting down.
CAGGCGACACGCCGAACAGATCGCCTATGAGCTCTTCCGTGCCGCGCCGCCGACGGAGTCGGCATGGCTCGCCTCGCGATTCATCACGATCGCCGACCCGTTGCTCTCGATCGATCGGCGCCGCGCCCTCCAGGGCGATGCCGACGCCGCGAACAATGTCGTGCTGCGCAGCCGTCGCATGATCGAGTCGCTCCTGGCGCTCTCACCGCCCGATCACGACCGTGCCGAGCGTGTGCTCGACGCACTGTCCTCCATGATCGCGTCGGGGCGCGTGAAAGCCGACGATCTCACCTCCGAGCTCGCGTTCCGGCGCGCACAGATCGCACTGGCGCGGGGCGATGAGAGCGGAGCCGCCGAGATCGTCCGTTCCCTCCAGGCGCGCGATCCCGATCTCGCCGACGCCGCCTCGCGCCTCGTGATCCGGCATGTCGCCTCGCAATGGTCCACCGCCCCGGCCGGTTCCGAAACCAGACTCGGCGCCGCAAGGCGTCTCCTCTCGATCTCCGCGCCGGCGACCACCGGTCCGCTCTCGACCACCGAGCTCAAGTCCGACCACGCCGCGGCCGCGCTGCGGGTCATTGTCGCCCAGGCGGCGGTCGAAGTGTGGCGTGCCGACAACGACCGTGTGGCGCTAGCCCTGGCCCGTCGGCTCGCCGACGAACTCGGCGCGGCGTTCCCCAATGACGAACGCGTGCTCACTGTCCGCGCCGAGTCCGCCGAGGCCAATGGAGATCTCGCCGCCGCGCTCGAACACTGGCGCGTGCTCGCGGCCGCGTCCCGAACCGGCTCCGACATCTGGTTCGAGCGGCGCGTACGACAGCTCCAGGTGCTGGCGCGCGTGGACCCCGAACGAGCGCGTGCCGCGCTGACGCAGCACCGCACGCTCTACCCCGCGATCGCACCCGAACCGTATCGCACCAGTTTGCTTGAACTCGAGCGCTCCCTCGGCCAGAGCGGGGGGGCCACCCCGTGAGCCCGCGTGAGTCATCTCCACTCCGGCGGTTTCTTCCCGATGCCGACCCCGATCGCGGCCCGTTCGGCATGCTCGGCGTGTCGCCGGGTGCGTGCGATCCCGACACCGTCGTCGCCGCGCTGCGCAGCGCACTCGAACGCATCACGCGTCACCCGGAGTCCCGCACGCCGGACGCCGAGGAAGTCCGGCTGGCCCTCCATGTCGCCGCCGCGCAGCTCATCGATCCGCAGACCCGCGCCGCGATGATCGACCTCTGGGCCGCGCCGTCCGCGCCGGAGCAGCCCGCGCCGTCAGTCGCACCCGGCTCCCCCCAGCGACCTCGATCGCCGCGGTCTGCCGATGCCAATCTCGGCGCCTTCCGACTCGCGTGTTTCGAGGTGCTGGCGCATTCCGGTGGATTCAATGCGCGTGCGCGGCGCAGGATCATCGCGCTGGCCGATGTCTTCGGGCTCTCGCCCGGCGATCTTCACCGGGTCTTCGTGCCGACCGCCACGCATGCACCAACCACATCGACGATCCCGCTGGAGCCGCTGAGTCGACCGAGCGCGCCGACAGCTCTGGCCGATGTCAGCGGACGCCGCCGTATCGCTCTGATCATGCTCATCGCCCTGATCGTTATCAATGTGGTGGCCTCGCTCGCGCTCGTCCGTGTGGTCTGGCCCGACAAGCCCGGCCCGAAGCCGGTGAAACCCGCGTCGGAGCAGGCCGCGGGCGCGCCGATCGCTCCGCCCGCATCAATCGCTCCCGATGATGAATCGATCCCTCACGACACTCGATCGCTCCTGCTGCGGCTCCGCGAGCTGCGAGACACGCAGATCGCCGGACGGGGCGAAGCCGCGATCGCGGATTTTCTCGAGGCTCACGACGCCCTGGCCGCGACATGGCCCACGCTCGAGCCCCGCGACCTTGAGTCGGTCGCGTTGGCCTACGGCGAGATCATTGACACCATCGACGCCTATGTGCGTCCGTCCGTCGATCGCGTCTTCGAGCATTTCTCGGGCGATCTGGTCAGCCCCGAACATGACAGCGCCCGCGCCGCTGCGTGGGTAGCCGCGGCCATGCAACGCCTCGCCAACGACTCAACCCTCAGTTCGCCGGTCCGTGATCGCGCCGTCATGCTGCTGCACGATGCCTCGATCGATGTGCCGCGCGATCCGTCGCTGACGGTGCGACAAAGTCTGCATTCGGGTCTTCTCTACGGGGCCACCGTCGCCGCGACCGCGTTCACGCAGCCCGTTCCCCCGAGCGACACCGACGAGGTCTGGCGCCAGTGGGTCGCCGACGCCGCGACGCTGGTCCGGTGGGACACCCAACCCAACCAATCGATCTACCTCGACGGCTTCGAACGACTCGCGGGCGTCTCCCCGACTCCGTCGGGGGCGAGAGCGGCCGACACCCAGATGCGCGCCATCATCTCCGCCATTGACTGGCGGCGCGCCGACGCCCAGGCCCGGCTGATGCTGTGGCTCACCGATGACTCGATCCTGACACCTACGGCGCTGACGACCGCCACCAGCGCGATTGTCGCGGCCCGCTCGGACCTCGCGGGCGGCGCCGAGCTCGTCGCGACATCCGACGCCATCGGCCCCAGGCGCGAAGCGCTCACCCGTCGATGGGCCGAGGCCCTCGGGCTGGCGGCTCCACGGAACGGCCTCCAGGATGTAGGTCTTTGGAAGAACGCCTCGGCGGCGCTCCTCCAGACGGGCCACACCCCGCAGACCGCGCCGCAATGGCTCACGCTCGCCGTCCAAGCGGCGCGCCTGAACGCGGCCGCATCGCTCTTGTGGCGGCAAGAAGTCGCCGACGCACGAACCCTGCTTGTGAATCCCGATTGGATGCCGCAGGAGCTCCCGCCCAGAGTCCCGCGCGTTCCACTGAGTGTTCTGACGCGCCCCGCCGATGCCCGCGCCGCGTCGTGGGCCGTGCGAATGCTCAACGCCCGACGCGATCCGAACGAGCGAATGACGCTTCTGCAGGAGTACCGACGCGTCGACCGTGTGCAGTCGCAAACCGACGCCGATGTCCTTGCCGAGGCCGCGTTCTACGACACCTCGATTCAAGTTCGGCAGAGCGCCCAGCAGGTGATCCGTGTCTTCTTGGATGACCCGCGCATCATCTACGCCGTGCTCGAGTCGCTTCCCTCCACCGGACGATCCCAGGACGAGAGCGACACCATCGAAGGAATCACCTCGCGAAGTCTCCCGTCCCCGCGTCATCCCCAGTGGCGCCACGCCGCGGCCGCGGCGCTCGTCGCGCGATTGTTTGAGCTCGAGGGCGCCTACCGAGTCAATGAGGCCGACCAGGCGGCCCGCGAGATCGCGGCGGCGTACGCCGTGATGACAACCGGTGTCGGCGACACGAGCCAAGACCCGCAGCCCGACACCGGGCGGCCCATGGTGATCCCTTCGTCACCCAACGGCGATGTCGGATTCCTCGACGCCACGGACCCGCCGCACACCTACGCCGAACAGTTCGAGCGTTCGCTCCGGGCCGAGGCCGCGCTCATCGCCGATCCCACGCTGATCATCGAGCACGACCGTCTCCAGAACGCCCGGCGGGCGATGATCGGCAACGATCTCGAACGATTCGCCGTGGCGCAGCTCTCATGCCTCGAACTGCTGGGCATCGTCACGACCGGCGAACGCGCCAGCCGTTCGGCGAACATCGTCGCGACGCTCCAGAGCGCCGCCGACGCACGCCGCACGGCACGCACCATCTCCGAGCAGGTCGCCGTGACCGAAGTGCATATCAACCAGATGTGGGCGATCCGCCTGGGAGTCGACGCGCCATGACGCTCCGAGCCGTCGCGATACTACTGATGGCAATCGCGGCCCTGTCGTCGTCCGACGCACAGCCGACCCGCCCGGGCTCGACATCGGGAGGCCCGGATCTCCCCGGCTGGGCCACGACCCGGCTGGAAGCGCTCCGGCCCGAGGATCCCTGGGCCTACTTCCTGTTGGCCGAGGAGTTGTCCTATGAAGTTCCGTCGACCCGCGGCCGCGACGCCGCACGCACGCTCTTCGTGCTGGCCTACCACCTTGATCACGCCCTCGGCCCGCATGTCTGCCTCGCGCTGGCCGACCTCTCGGTGAACCCCGAAGAGCGCCAGTGGCTGATCGCGATGGCCGCGTCGATGGGCGCCGCGGCGGTCGACAACCGGACCGAGCCCGGCGGCACGGGCGCGACGCGCGATGCTCCGTTGGAGACCCATGCCGAAGCCCGCTGGCGGCTCGCCGAGGGGCTCCGGGCGATCCGAGCCGAAGACGGCCGCCCGCTCCGCGAGGCGGTGTCCGCTTCGTCCGTCACGGAATACCTCGCACATCTTTCGGAAGTCGACCCCGCTCTCGCCAGCGCGCTCACCGAAGCCCGAAACCGCGCGCTCAATCTGAGCGGCTGTCCAAGATGCCGCTCCCAACGGGTGATCGCGGAGGGGGCGAACAAAAACAACCGTTCGCTCTGCCCCCGGTGCGGCGGCAACCCGGGCCTGGCGCTCGATGACGCGTCGATGCTCGAGTCCCTCCGCACCGAAGCGCAGCTCCGCGGCGCCGAGCCCACCTCATGGTCGGGGATCATCGTGCTCCGGGAAGACCGGCCGCTCCGAGACATCCGTCCAGATGACCTGGCTCGCACCTACAAAGTCGATCCCATGGCAACGCGATGGTCCGCAGTGTCCGGCTGGCGAGTCCCCGACCCCGGTTCGGACGAACCCGCGGACTAATTCGACTCGTGGCTCAACTTGTGGCGGCGGCGAACAAGGTCCAGCACATCCTCGAGTGCGGTCTTCGACCCGACATCCCACACCGCCCACCAAGTCCGGTTGACGCGTTTGGCGCTCATCACACCGTCGCGGACATGCTTCTTGGCGCGGGAAAGCGGCAGCCGCTTGACCTCGTCCTCGTCCAGCGGCACGGCGATCTTCGGGCCCTGCGGGTCGGGGATCAGGTACGCCCAGGCGTGCGTGTTCTCACGGTCTGGTGCGTGGTAGACGATCGTCCAGTGCCAGGCGACACCCTCCCACGAGACATCCTCGACCAGACCGTCCAACTGCCCCAGTTTGCTACGCGCCGCTTCGACGACATCACCAAGCGGCTTGGTCATGCCCTTGCGCAGCCGTTCGGCCGTTGGCACCGTGAACCGATCCTCCCACGCCGCGGAAATGCCCATCGCAAGGCCTCCTGCCACCCCCCGGTTCATGTCCCACTCCTATGGAACGCCCGAACCGCCGAGGTAGTTCATCCGATGGTGGACAAACTGTCGAAAACTCACTCGGCGTTCGTGTATTGGCCGGGTAATCGTAGCGTTCGACCGGCCATCCCGCCACCGCTACGATGGTCGGTCCACCGTTTCGCAAACGATGCCCCCGGAGCCCTACGACGATGCATGCACCGAGCCCCGGCCCCGACGACCCGAGCAGTCGCAATCCGGCCGCGCCGCTCTCGCTGACCCCTGACCAGGACTTGGACGCCACGATGGATCTGACCACTGCGCGGGTCCTCATTGTGGATGACCACGAGCAGAACCGTGAGCTGCTGCAGGCCTACCTCGAAGAGATCGGCTGCCGGATCGACCTCGCCTCCGACGGGGTCGAAGCGATCGAGTACATCGAGGCCAACGAGCCCGATCTCATTCTGCTGGATGTCATGATGCCGCGGATGAGCGGCTTCCAGCTGTGCTCGAAGATCAAGGGCGACATCGCCACCCGCGACATCTCCATCATCATGGTGACCGCGCTCTCGGAGGTCGGCGATGTCGAGCGTGCCGTCGAATGCGGCGCCGACGACTTCTTGACCAAGCCGGTGAACCGGATCGAGCTCGTCACCCGCGTACGATCGCTGCTCCGGGTGCGTCTGCTCAAGAAGGAACTCGAGCGCACACTGCGTCAGATGAAGGACATGGGCGGGCCTCGCTGACGGCCCCGGTCGTCACAACGCCGTCTCGGTTTACTCTTCGTCGGCGATCCGGTAGGTGATCGCCGGCGTCTCGTGCGGACGCACCCAACGCGCCCCGCGCCCGCGCGGCACCGCCGTCGCGATCAGGTGCTGAAGGTAGAGCGCCAGTTCATCCCGATCGAAGCCCGAGAGAAACTCGCGGCTCGCCGACGGGTTGAATGCGCGGATGCGCCCGATCAGGTCCTCCTGTGTGAGCAGCGCGGTCCCCGCGCTGACGATGCCCTTGGCTTCCAGAAGGCCGGTCGCTGCAACCATGAGGATCTCAACTCCAGGGGTGCCGTCCGTCTCGCGCCGCACCCTCGACGCGGACTCGTTGGATCGACCCGACAGCGCCCCCGCCCGTACCCAATAACCCCATCGGACCCCGAGATGTGGCCATCTGCGACGGTTCCCCAAGATGTAGTGCGCCATCCACCCCCTCAGGAACCGATTTCTGCGCTCCGCTACACTCGAACGCATGAACGCGCTGGTCATCACGCAGCAGGGGGCCCCGGTCGCGCGCAACATCCGCGCCACGACCGACCACCAGGATTCCGCCACGGACGCGCCGCCTCCCGGTCATGCGATCCTCCGCACCCTCGCCTCGGCGCTGAATCACATGGACATCTGGGTCGGTTTGGGCATCCCCGGCATCGACCTTTCGTATCCCCGCGTCTCCGGCTGCGACGCCTGCGCGGTCGTCGAGTCCGTCGGCGCGGGCGTGGACCCGGCCTGGGTGGGGCGTCGAGTGATCGTCAACGCCGCCGTCCGCCAGCCCGACCGTGTCGCGCCCGACGATCCGCCCGGTTCGACGCTCGCGCCCGAATATCAACTCATCGGCGAGCACCACAACGGCATGCACCGCGCGCGATTCGTCGCGCCGATCGCCAACTGCGCCGATGTGGGCAGCGCCGATCCCCAGCAGGCCGCGGCGTTCGGGCTGGTCATGCTCACCGCCTTTTCCATGATGATCACCAAGGGCGGGCTGCGCCCCGGCCAGTCCGTCCTGATCACGGGGATCGGCGGCGGCGTGGCGACCTCGGCGCTGTCGATCGCCCGCTGGATGGGCTGCCGCGTCATCGTCACCAGCCGCCACCAGCGCAAGCTCGACAAGGCCATCGAACTCGGCGCCACCGACGCCGTTCTCGACGACGGTCAGGACTGGTCGAAGCAGGTCCGTTCGCTGACGGGCAAGCGGGGCGTCGATATGGTCGTCGACTCCGTCGGCAAGCCGACTCACATGAAGTGCATCAAGTCCATGGCGCGCGGCGGGTCGTTCGTCACACCCGGCAACACCGGCGGCCCGATCGTCGAGACCGACCAGGCCCGGATCTTCTGGAACCAGCTCCGCATCCTCGGCTCCACAATGGGGACGAACGATGAGTTCCGCGAGATCACCGCACTCTTCCGCGCCGGCCATCTCAAGCCCGTCATCGACCGCGTCTTCCCCTGGCGCGAGGGCGCCGGCGCCTGGGAACGCCTCGAAGCCGCCGAACAGTTCGGCAAGATCGTCATCGACTGGTCCTGATTACGGAAGAACTCCATGTCCATCATGCAAGGCAAATCCGGGCTCATCTTCGGCGTGGCGAATGACCGCTCTTACGCCACCCACATCGCCGCGTCGATCATCCGCGAGGGCGGCGTCTGCGCCTTCCAGCACCTGCCCGGCGAAAAGAGTGAGCGCCGTACCCGCAAGGCCGCCGAGGCGCTGGGCGTCTCGGACCCGTGGCTGTTCCCTTGCGACGCCTCCTCCGACGAGGATCTCGACAAAGTCTTCGACGCCTACGCCAAGCGGTTCAAGCGACTGGACTTCCTGGTCCACTCCATCGCGTTCGCCGACCGCGAGTGGCTCCAGCCCGGCAAGTTCTCCCAGACCCCGCGTGCGGCGTACCTGAGCGCCGTGGACATCAGCGCGTACACGCTGGCCGCGATGGCCAGGCGCGCCCAGCCGCTCATGGCCGACAACGGCGACGGGGCGGGCGGGTCGATCATCGCGATGTCCTATTACGGTTCGGAGAAAGTGGTGCCGGGATACAATGTGATGGGCGTCGCCAAGGCCGCGCTCGAGGCCACCGCCCGCTACCTCGCCTCCGATCTCGGCCCCCACAACATCCGCGTCAACACCATCTCCGGCGGCCCGCTCCGCACGCTCGCGGCCAGCGCCGTCGGCGGAATCGACAAGATGCTCGATCAGACCCCCAAGTATGCGCCGCTCCGCCGCAACGTCGAGGGGCGCGAAGTGGGGGACACCGCGCTCTTCCTGCTCAGCGACCTCTCCTCCGGCATCACCGGCCAGAACATCTATGTGGACTGCGGCGTCAGCACCATCGGCGTCGCCGTCGAGCAATGAGCGCCAAGGCACGGCAGACCATCACCGCCTTCGTCGTCGGCGACACCGCCGGCTGGTCGATCACGCCCGCCGCGACCCGGCGCGAATGGATGGACCGCACCGACGGCTTCGCGTACCGCTGCCTGCCGCTGTCGATCGCCAATCAGGCCGGATGGGTCATCGGTTGCCCCGCCGACATCAGTGTGGTCTGGACCGGCGGCGACGCGACAAACGCGCTGAACATCCAGATCGCCCCCGGCTTCGAGCGATTCCGTCCGAGCATCGTGTCCCACTTCGGCTTCGGCATCCTCACCTTCTCGCTCCCCTGGCTTTTCCGCACACCCCCCGGCGTCGCGCTGCTCGTCCGGGGCCCGACCAATACCCCCAAGCACGGCATCACCCCGCTCGACGGAGTTGTTGAAACCGACTGGAACAGCGCCACATTCACGATGAACTGGCGCTGCACGGAAGCGGGCCACGCCGTGTCATTCCTGCAGGGCGAACCCATCTGCTTGATCCAGCCCATCCGGCTCGAGGAACTCGAGTCCTACGACCTGGCGCTGCGCCCGATCGAGAGCGACGCGGCGGAGCACCAGCGGTTCCGCGAGTTCACGACCAGCCGCAGGCGCATGATCGACGACCCCGACCGCAAGCCCGAGGACTGGCAGAAGCACTACACCAAGGGCCAGCACGCGGACGGCGCGCCGAGCCAGTCAACCCACAAGACGAAGCTCACGCTCGCGCGCATGCCGAACGACGGGCGGGTCCATTAATCGACCGCACCGTCAGTCGCAGGCGCTCTGCCAGTTCCCCAGCACCTCGTTCAGATCGTCGACATCCACGACACCGTCGCCAGAAAGGTCCGGCCCCGAGCCCGCGGCAACGCTTGTCTGCCAGGCGCCGAGCACCAGGTTCAGATCATCCACATTGACCAAATCGTCGCCCGTGACATCGCCGTCGCACGGCGGCTCGACGACTGTCAGCGACTCGACGCTCAACCGAAAAGTGCCCTCGTCGCTCTCGGAGTACGCGTCCACCACGATGAAGTAGGTGTGCCCCGCTTCGAGCTCGACGCTCTCGATCTCGGCGACATACGGCAGCCCGAGCCCGCCCGAGCAGTAATCATCGTTGCACGCCACCACCGAGGCGTGAGAGATGCTGTCGCGGAACACATACAACTTCGTATCGAAGTCCGTCACCGGCGAGCAGGTGGTGATCCTGACCGTCATGGACTGCGTCGCCACGATCGCGTACCACTGGTCCTTGCCATCGAACTCACCCGGCGATCCGGGGCAGTTGTAGTCGTACGCGTTGTCGTTCCGTTCATTGTTCCCTGTATCCACGAACGGCAGCGCCGTGATCGGCATCGCCGAGAAGGGGCCCTCACCGCCGTCGCGGGCCATGACCGGGGCCGAGGCGAGTACCGCGGCCCAGGCCGCGACGAGTAATGGTTCGGTTCTCATGCCGAACCAAACTACCGAACATCACCCCCCGCACAACCCCCTTGCTGGTAATCTCCCGACATGCTTCAGGTCGACGGTATCACCAAGTCATTCGGCGCGGTCCGGGCGGTCAGGGGCGTCTCGTTCCAAGTCCGGACCGGAGAAGTCTTTGGGCTCCTTGGACCCAACGGGGCGGGCAAGTCCACAACCATCGCCATGCTCATCGGCCTGCTCGACCCCGACGCCGGGACCGTCACTCTCGAGGGGCTGGGGGACCCGCGCGCGGCCGCGGCCCGAGCCGCCATCGGCCTGGCTCCCCAGACGCTGGCCATCTACAACGAATTAACGGGTCGAGAGAACCTCGAGTTCTTTGCCCGCCTGTTCGAGATCCCCGCCGCCGACCGCCGCAAGCGCGTCGCCGACATGCTCGACGCCGTCTCGCTGACCGACGCCGCCGACCGCCGAGCCGGCAAGTACTCAGGGGGCATGAAGCGCCGGCTCAACCTCGCCTGCGCCCTCATCCACCGCCCCCGGCTCCTGCTCCTCGACGAGCCCACCGCGGGCGTCGATCCCCAGTCCCGCAACGCGATCCTCGACACCATCGCCGGTCTCCGTGACTCGGGCGTCACCATCATCTACACGACGCACTACATGGAAGAGGCCCAGCGGCTCTGCGACCGCGTCGCCATCATCGACAACGGCACGCTGCTCGCGCTCGACACCGTCGATGCGCTCATCGCGGCCCACGGCGGGGCGGCCACGCTCACCATCAATCGGCGCGACGGCTCGGTCGACACGATCAACACCGACAATCCGGCCCGCGAACTTGAGCACGCCATGGCGGGCGGCTCCGACCAGCGCGCCGTGGACACCGTGCGCATCGACCGGCCCAATCTCGAGTCCGTCTTCCTCACCCTCACCGGGCGCACGCTCAGGGACTGACCATGCGACAGATCCTCGCACTCGCGCTCAAGGACCTCACGCTCGCGCGGCGGGACAAGGTCGGCTTCTTCTTCATGTTCATCTTCCCGCTCCTCAACGCCGTCTTCTTCGGCACGATCTTCGCCGGCCAGAGCGACCCCGACACGATGGCCAAGCCCGCGGTCGTCCTCGTCGATCTCGACAACTCCGACGCGTCCCGCGCCTTCATCGCCGATCTCGAAGCCACCGGCGATCTGGACATCCGGCCCCTCGACACCCCGAACGCCGCGAACGCCGAGGTCCTCGCGGCGCGCGCCGACGCCTTTGTCCAGATCGATCCCGGTTTCGGGCTCTCGCTCACGCGGCCATTCTGGGGCAGCACCGCCACCGTCAAGGTTGTCATCGATCCCTCCAAGCGTGCGTCGGGCGAGATGCTCCGCGGCATCGTCACCCAGCAGGCCTTCCGTCAACTCAATCGCACCTTCTCCGATCAGGCCACCATGCAGGCCAGTTCCCGCGACGGGCTCGCCTCGCTCCGCCAGGACGACTCCGTCCCGCCGCTGACCAAGGCCGCGCTCTCTGGCGTCCTGATCGCCTTGGACAACTTCTTCACCGTCGCCCCGTCCGAGGGCGGCGATGAAAACAACCCCATGGCTTCGTGGGAGCCGGTCTCCGTTTCGCTCTCGACCGTCCAACGGCCCAAAGCGACGAAAGACACCCCCGACAACGCCTACGCCATCACCTTCCCCCAAGGCATGGTCTGGGGCATCCTCGCGGCCGCGGCCACCTTCGCGATCTCGCTCGTCGTCGAGCGCACCCAGGGCACGCTCCTGCGCCTCAAGGCCTCGCCCCTCGGCTGGACGCGCATCCTCGCCGGTAAAGCCCTCGCCTGCGCCATCACGATCATGTTCGTGCTGACGATGCTCGTCGTCGTCGCACGGTTCGGCTTTGGCGTGCAGCCCGTCTCGATCCCGCTGCTCATTGTCTCGATGCTCTGCGCCACGGCGTGCTTTGTCGGCATCATGATGCTGCTGTCCGTCATCGGACGCACCGAGGCCGCGGTGGGGGGGATGTCGTGGGCCGTCCTGCTCATCTTCGCCATGTTCGGCGGCGCCATGATCCCGGCCACCTTCATGCCCGGCTGGATGCAGGGCGTCTCCAAGGCCAGCCCCATCCGGTGGGCGATCGACGCATTCGAAGGCCCGATCTGGCGCGGCACGCCGATCAACGACCTGGCGATCAAGTGGGCCGTCCTGCTGGCCATCGGCGTTGGCTGCTTCGCCCTGGGCACCGCGCTCTTCCGCCGCTTCGACTCCGCCAGTGCATAGACAGTGGGGGCGCAGCCGCCGGGTGAAGAGCTCCTAAGGGCTGTCATCCATCACATCATGCACCCGTAGCCACTCGATCCGCGGTTTCCAGTCGTTGACCAGCGCCACATGGTCCGGGTGCGCCACATAGGCCTCAAGGTCCGACACGCTCGCGAACCCGAGGTACAGCCCGACATCAAAGCTCAGGTCCACGCTCGCCCGCCCGGTGTCCAGAGGGGTGCCGCAGTAGTAAGACACCACACCCGGAATGGCCGCCAGTCGGGCGTCGCAGTCGGCGATCAGCGCCGGGGCGTCCGCAGGGTTCTTGAGTTTCACGAATACCGGGTGGTTCACCGCCGCGGGCCGCTCCGGCCCCCCGGCACACCCCGCCAGTACCCCCGACGCCGCCAGAACGCCGATTCCTACCCTGAGTCGTCTCATAATCGGCGTTGATACCAGAATCCCGGAGACACACCGCCATCGGCGGCCACGAGGTAGGTGATGGCAGTCGACCGCAACGACCTTTCCGCGGCCCGGGCCGGCGACCACGCCGCGTTCGCCCGCATCTACGACGCCTACGCGCCGCTGGTCGCCTCCGTCTGCCGCCGACGCTACCTCGCCGACCCCGACGATGCGCTCCAGGAGACCTTCCTTCGCGCCTACCGCCGGCTCGACGATGTCGACGGCCCAGAGAAGCTGGCCGCGTGGCTCTGCGCCATCGCCCGCCATGTCTGCTCCGAACGGGTCCGATCCGCCACGCGACGACAACGACACGAGGAACACGCCATGTCGCAACCGGCAACCATGCCAAGACCGCCCGCCACGCCGCCGGACGACGCCGACCGGCGAGAGGACCTCGACCGGCTCACCGCGGCCCTGGATCAACTCGGCGACGACGAGCGGCTGGCGATTCACCTGCATTACATCGAACCCGATCCCGTCCGCGCCGCCAAGGAGTCCCTCGGGCTCTCACGAAGCGGCTTCTACAAGCTCCTCGCACGCGCCCGTCAACACCTCGCAGCCAATATGCGGGAGGCACAGTCAGCATGACACACGACACAAGTCACAACACGAGCACCCCCGAGCAACTCGACGCCCTGCTCCGCCAATGGCACGAGCAGAACGCCGCCAGCGCCCGCGCCAACCGCGACACGCTCATGGCACGGCTCGCCCAGCAGGACAAGGGCGTCGTCGCACGCATCGGCGACGATGAGTCTTCGCCCGCGGCACGCCGGCCCCTGCGCTTCCCCAGCGCGGGCTGGCTCCCGGTCGCGGCATCGCTCGCCATCATGGTCTCTCTCGTCGCATTCATGATGGGCCGGCCCGGCGGATACAACGCGGGAGTGGCGTTCGATCAAAGCCGCGGCATCGAGTCCCGCTCACGAGATGGGATGAGTTCCGCGGCCGTGATTCGGCAGGCCTCCTTCGTCCCCGAGGGCGGCCGGCTCGACGCCATCGACCC